>DDDD01000139.1:4643-5040 GCA_002335945.1 Porticoccaceae bacterium UBA1989 | reverse complement strand
GAATGGATCATCCAGATTTGCCAGCCGCTCTTCAGTGGCAGTATCGCGACTATCGGCTAAAAAGCGGTAAGCCTGCAACAGACCAGATGGACCAATAAACTTCTCAGGGTTCCACCAGAAAGACGGACAGGCCGTTGAACAGCAGGCACATAGAATGCACTCATAGAGGCCATCTAACTTGGCGCGCTCTTCTGGCGACTGCAGACGCTCAATAGCAGGCGCTGGTGAGTCATTAATCATGTACGGCTGAATTTTTTCATACTGGGCGTAGAACTGGGTCATGTCGATCACCAGATCACGAATAACTGGCAGACCAGGCAGCGGGCGAATAACCAGCTTGTTGCCCTTAACCGCAGCCGAGAGTGGCGTGATACAGGCCAGACCATTCTTGCCAGAG
>DDDD01000139.1:0-4598 GCA_002335945.1 Porticoccaceae bacterium UBA1989 | reverse complement strand
TCTTGCATATAAGGCTCTGCGTCCACGTCAGGGTTATAGCGATAAATACTTACATTCAACATAATTCTGTCAGCCCCTATTAATAGGTACGGATTTGAGGTTCGAAAGCTTCGCGCGTTTTCAGATTAAAATTAACGCCTCGCTTGCCAATAGTTTTGCTCTCAGGGAAGTAAACCGAGTGACACAACCAGTTTTCATCATCGCGTTCTTGGAAGTCTTCACGGGCGTGAGCACCGCGACTTTCAGTACGGCCTTCAGCAGCAATCGCAGTCGCTTCTGCAGTAGCAAATAGATTCTGCAACTCCAGGGCTTCAATACGTGCGGTGTTAAAGGCATTACTCTTGTCTTCAAGAGCGACATTTTCAATGCGTGGGCGCAACTCGTTGAGCTTCTCAATACCCTGCTGCATAAAGTCACCACGACGGAATACACCGAAGTAGTTCTGCATAATGGTTTGCAGTTCAGCACGCAGTACCGAGGCTTTTTCGCCGCCCTCAGAATTGTTGATGCGATTAAGGCCAGACATAGCGCGTTCGATATCTGCTTCGCTGGCTTCTTTAAGGTTAATACCTTCACGCAACTGCTTCTCAATAAACATACCCGATGCACGACCAAATACCACCAGATCAAGCAGCGAGTTACCGCCCAGACGGTTAGCGCCGTGCACAGACACACAGGCTGCTTCGCCACAGGCGTAAAAGCCCTCGATTACCTGATCGTTACCTTCTTTATCAATGGTCAGAGCCTGGCCATCAACATTAGTAGGAATACCGCCCATCATGTAGTGACAGGTAGGAACAACAGGAATTGGTTCAACAATCGGATCTGCATGAGCAAAGGTACGAGACAGTTCAAGAATACCTGGCAGCTTAGCGTTTAGTGTTTCTTCACCCAAATGATCGAGCTTGAGGTAAACATGATCGCCATCTGGACCACAGCCTCGGCCTTCAAGAATTTCCAATACCATGGAACGGGCAACCACATCGCGGCCAGCAAGATCTTTAGCATTGGGTGCATAACGCTCCATAAAGCGCTCGCCATCTTTGTTGATTAGATAGCCACCCTCACCACGACAACCCTCTGTTACCAGCGTACCTGCACCGTGAATACCGGTTGGGTGGAACTGCCACATCTCAATGTCCTGCACTGGGAAGCCCGCGCGCAGTGCCATACCAACACCGTCACCGGTACAGATATGCGCATTGGTAGTAGATGCGTAGATACGCCCTGCTCCGCCTGTGGCAAAAACAGTGGCCTTAGATTTAACAAAAACCGTTTCGCCGGTTTCGATATCAATAGCAACAACACCAACAACCGCATTGTCTTCGTTCTTAACGATATCTACCGCATACCATTCGTTAAGGAATGTGGTTTTGCTTTTAAGATTACCCTGATAAAGAGTGTGCAGTAGCGCATGACCTGTTCGATCTGCCGCTGCACAGGTTCGAGCAGCCTGACCGCCCTTGCCGAAATCTTTGGACTGACCACCAAACGGACGCTGATAAATACGACCCTCAGCAGTACGCGAGAAAGGTAGGCCCATGTGCTCCAGCTCAAAAATAGCCTCTGGACCGGTCTGACACATATATTCAATTGCTTCCTGATCACCAATATAGTCAGAACCTTTAATGGTGTCATACATGTGCCACTGCCACTGATCATTGGGATCGTCACTGGCAATTGCACAGGTAATACCACCCTGCGCCGACACAGTGTGTGAGCGAGTTGGAAAAACTTTGGTGATTACTGCTGTCTTGTAACCAGATTCCGCCAACTGAAGTGCGGCGCGCATACCAGAACCACCACCACCGACGATTACGGCATCAAAACTCATTGTTTTCATGTTAGCCATGTACTTAGATTCCCCACAGAATGTCGATAGCCCAGATCACGTACAGCATTGTTACCGCGATCATGCCAAGCTGAAAAAAGATACGGATTGCAGTGGCCTTTGGCCCAATCAATCGCTCTGTAATATAGTCGGTCAAAACACACCACATACCGATCCAGGCATGGGCTGCGATAGACAGCATGGTCAGCAGGCTAAACATACGCATCGGCAAGCTAGCATTGAGCTCGGCCCACTGTGCATAGTTGAGGTCTGGGTTGGCGATCAAATAGCCAACAATAAAAAACAGGTAAGCAGTCATCACAAACGCAGAGGTGCGTTGGATCAGCCAATCTGACAGGCCGCTGCGGCCCAGGCTAGTAACTGTAGTAATCATAGGAACACCCAGTAAGTAATCAGTGCGATAACAACAGCGGCAACAACCACTGCAACCCAGGCGCTAAGGCGGCCAGCTTCAAAGCTGTCTTCGCCCACACCAAAATCCATAATCATATGCCGGATACCTGCAACAGAATGGTAAGCCAGCGCAGCAAGACTGCCCCAGATAATCACCTGACAGATTGGGTTGGCCATCATGTCGCCCAACGCATTAAAGCTAGCCTCAGATGCTAGGCTGCTTTCCAGCAACCACAGCAGCACGGCCAGGGCGAAGAACATAATTACGCCTGAGGCACGATGCAGAATCGAAACATAGGATGTTATTGGGAGCTTAATAGTCCCAAGATCAAGATTTACTGGTCTTTTTTTATCCACGACGGGTAATTCCTATAAGGTGATCCGTATCAACGGAAATAGATTTAGTACAAAACAGATTTGAGCAGTATAAACAGTACAGTCAGACCAGCTATTTGATGGCGCAGGAGTATAGATACATCGGTGCCTAAATTCAATTGACTACAGCATCTACGGCGATAAGAAAGCTTCCAGACCACCCTCAAAGCATTAATAAAACATGACCCATGGTTTTTCATCTCCGCAGAGCCCAGTATTAGGGGGCTCAATTGACGCGTATTGTGGGCCACCAGTGCATTCGACAGATGAATAACGGATATCCAAAAGCGCCGTTTACGCTTAGATATTAGGTTTTAGCCCATCGGGATAATGCGCTATTCAGTTGACAATTTTACCTGAGCATCTATGATTGCAGTCGCATTTTAAGACCCACTCCAATTTTGTTTTCCCGAGGACCCTGTATGACCGATCGCAAAGCAATTCTAAGTATTGACGGCCAAGCCCCTATTGAACTGCCCGTTCTCAAAGGAACCCTTGGACAGGATGTAATCGACATCGGCTCTCTCGGCAGCCACGGTTTCTTTACCTACGACCCAGGATTTTCTGCTACAGCAGCCTGCCAGTCAGACATTACTTACATTGACGGCGACAAAGGTGTTCTGTTGCATCGCGGTTACCCCATCGAAGAGCTGGCCGAAAAGTCAGACTATTTGGAAACCTGCTACCTACTGCTTGAAGGCGCACTGCCCAACGCACAGCAAAAAGAAGAATTCGTCAACACCATTACAAATCACACTATGGTTAACCGTTCGATTGAGCACTTTATTAGCGGCTTCCGCTACGACGCTCACCCAATGGCAATGCTCTGTGGTGTTGTTGGCGCAATGTCGTCGTTCTACCATGACTCATTGGACATCACCAACGAAGAGCACAGAAAAGTCTCTGCTCACCGATTGATTGCCAAGATGCCAACCATTGCAGCTATGTGTCACAAGCACTTCAGCGGCCAGCCCTTCATCTACCCAGATAACTCCCTGTCTTATTCGGAGAACTTTCTGCATATGATGTTTGGCACCCCTTGCGAACCTTATGTAGTGAAGCCTGCCATCGCGAAAGCCATGGACCGTATCTTCCTGCTCCACGCAGACCACGAACAGAATGCCTCAACTTCTACAGTACGTTTGGCTGGTTCTTCAGGCGCCAACCCATTCAGCTGTATCGCAGCGGGTATCGCTGCACTTTGGGGACCGGCTCACGGCGGCGCCAACGAAGCTGTTCTGGTTATGCTTGAAGAGATTGGTCACGAAGATAATATCGAAGAGTATGTAGCCAAGGCTAAAGACAAAAATGATCCGTTCCGCCTAATGGGCTTTGGACACCGGGTTTATAAAAACTACGATCCGCGTGCCACAGTTATGCGCGAGAGCTGTGACGAAGTATTAGAGGTGCTAGGACTGCAAAATGACCCACTGTTCCGTCTGGCCAAGAAGCTAGAAAAAATCGCACTGGAAGACGAGTATTTTGTAAGCAAGAAGCTCTACCCCAACGTTGATTTCTACTCAGGCATTATTCTTAAAGCACTGGGCATTCCTGTTGAAATGTTCACCGTAATCTTTGCCACAGGCCGCACCGTTGGCTGGATTTCACACTGGAACGAGATGATCACTCATCCCTACCGTATCGGTCGTCCCCGTCAGCTGTACACCGGTGAAGACGTTCGCGATTACACGCCAGTTGAAGATAGATAGGTCTTTTGGCAATTGTTGGTAGAGAAAAGGCAGCTGAGGCTGCCTTTTTTTGTGCCTGTAGCTTAGAGATCCTTCAGTCGCTACGCGCCTTCAGGATGACAGTGTAATTTGTCGCCCCCGTCACCCGTCACCCCGCCAGCATCGTCACCCTGCCAGAACCGTCACCCAAATACAGAACCGTCATTCCAATACAGAACCGTCACCCCAGCGAAGGCTGGGGTCCAACTATACAAATAGATTCCAGCCCCAGCCTCCGCTGGGGTGACGTT
>DDDD01000034.1 GCA_002335945.1 Porticoccaceae bacterium UBA1989 | reverse complement strand
TACTGTGCTCAGGATGACAAGTAAGGGTTGAGCTGCAGTAATGTCATCCCGACAGAGCGAAGCGACGAGGGATCTCATAGCTGAGCAGCAGTACTTAGCAAAAGAATTTAACTAAAGTTTACAACAGGATTTATAGCAATGAAAAAAACAGGATTTATCGGTTGGCGTGGCATGGTTGGATCTGTGCTGATGGAGCGAATGCGCGAAGAAAACGACTTCGCCCAAGTTGAGCCAATTTTCTTTACGACGTCTCAGGCTGGCCAAACTGGCCCTGATGTGGGTGTTGAAATCCCGCTGCTTAAAAGTGCCTTCGATATCGAAGCTCTGCAGCAGATGGATATTATTGTTACTTGCCAGGGTGGCGACTACACCAAGAAAGTCTACCCACAGCTGCGCAGTGCGGGCTGGGATGGCTATTGGATTGATGCGGCTTCGGCGCTGCGGATGGAGGATAGTTCGATTATTGTGCTCGATCCGGTCAACATGTCTGTCGTGAAAGACGGTTTGGCCAGCGGGGTTAAAGACTTTATTGGCGGTAATTGCACTGTGAGCCTGATGCTAATGTCGCTTGGCGGTCTGTTCAATGCCAATCTGGTGGAGTGGGCTTCGTCTATGACCTACCAGGCAGCTTCTGGTGCCGGCGCGCAAAATATGCGTGAGCTGATTAATCAGATGGGTACTATTAAGGGGTCTGTTGCTGACGCGTTGGCTAATCCTTCGTCGGCGATTCTGGATATTGATCGTCAGGTGACTGATACGCTGCGATCGGATAGCTTTCCGGTGGATAACTGGGGCTATCCTTTAGCCGGCAGTCTGTTGCCGTATATTGATTCCCAGCTTGAGAACGGCCAGAGCCGCGAAGAGTGGAAAAATCAGGCGGAGACGAATAAGATTTTGAATCGTGAGGGCAATCCTATTCCATTGGATGGTCTTTGTGTGCGTATTGGTTCTATGCGCTGTCACAGTCAGGCGCTGACCATTAAGTTGACTCAAGATGTGCCAATGGATGAAATTGAATCTATGTTGGCTGAGTCTAATCAATGGGCCAAGGTTATCCCCAACGATAAAGAGTCTTCGGTTAAGCATCTTACCCCTGCAGCGGTGACTGGCGGTTTGGATGTTCCGGTGGGTCGATTGCGTAAAATGAACATGGGTGAGCAATATCTGTCGGCATTTACGGTGGGAGATCAGTTACTTTGGGGTGCGGCTGAACCGTTGCGTCGTATGCTGAGAATTGTTATCGAGGGTTAATTTAAAATCTTCTTTTGTCCCCAAAAAGGGCTTTTCTGTGAAGAAATTCATTGATGAGCCTTTTTTTTATGGGTTTTAGGCGCTATTCGGCAAAATAATGTAAGTATGACTAGAATATTTCACCGTGGGCTATAGAATTTAGCCACAGGCTAATCAAAAGGACTTCAGTGCTGCTTTCGGCCGCTGTATTGATGGGCGAATCTTGCTTAACAGGAAAAAAATATGATAACCAGGAAATGGTCGATCAAACTGGCAACAGCCTCTGCGTTAGCGGCGCTGTTGTATGCAACCACAGCTATTGCTGTTGGTTTTGGGGATATTACGCTTAACTCGGCGCTCAATGAACCTCTGGATGCAGAGATATCTCTGACCAATATAGAGGGTGTTGAAGAGGGACTGCTTTTGGTGCAACTGGCGCCGGCAAGTGCCTTTGCTCAGGCTGGCGTGTCTCGCGATTATTATCTTACTCAGCTGGCGTTTTCTGTCGATACCAATGCTGCTGACGAAACAGTGGTTAAAGTGACTAGCCAAGGGCCAATTCTTGAGCCTTATTTGGACTTTTTAGTGCAGCTTGAATGGCCTGCTGGCCGTATTGTGCGTGAATATACTCTACTGCTGGATCTACCTACTTATAGCGGTGAAGTGACGCCTACTCAGGCTGTCAGTGTCGCTGCTGTGAGCCCCAAGGCACGCATGAGTGCTGCTCGACAGGAACTGGGCGGTGATGCGCATCGGGTTGTTGTGGGTGACACGTTGTGGAATGTTTCTAAGCGTTTGCGGCCTCGCGGTTCTACTATCTTACAAACTATGGATGCCCTTTACAGCCAAAACCCCAATGCGTTTGTGGCGGGTGATGCGAATAAAATGAAGGAAGGGGCGATTCTTCGCTTGCCTTCTTTTGACGAGATTAATGAAGAAGCGGGCGATATTGTCGCGACTCAAATTGGT
This sequence comes from Porticoccaceae bacterium UBA1989, assembly GCA_002335945.1. Lineage (GTDB taxonomy): Bacteria > Pseudomonadota > Gammaproteobacteria > Pseudomonadales > Porticoccaceae > HTCC2207. The sequence goes on along the minus strand of DDDD01000034.1, from coordinate 2,564 downwards.
CTGACAGAGCCTGATGCTGCGCCTGAGGTCGAGGATGATCTTTTTGCTGACAGTGCTTCCGACTATAGCTCTTCTGTAGATAGTCCTTTAGGCGAAAGCAACTTTGAGTCTGATTCTGAAGATTCCAGTACAGGCCGATTAGAGCTTGCGTCTGCATTAAATGAAACCGACGAGGCTGCTGCGAGTAGCTTTGCTAATGAAAATACTGAAAGCGCTGCCTCTCTTTCCGACTCGTCTGCCAATTCCAATGATGATATCGACCAGCTGAATTCTGACCTGGCTGTGGCTCAGGACGAGATGAACAGAACTGAGTTGGAGAACATTGAATTGCGTGAGCGCATGGTTTTGTTGGAAGCTCAGGTTGATCTGATGAGCGACCTTGCTGCTGTGTCTGATAACCAGGCGCTGGCTGAAGCCGCTGATGAGGCAGAAGTTACTGCGGCAGCGCCTATTAAAGCAACCACGCCGAAAAAGCCGTTTGATCTCGCTGAGACCTTGGAGAACCAGCCTTGGATCTGGGCTCTGGTTGGATTAGTTGTTTTATTGTTGGTGCTGTTTTTACGTCGCTCTAAAAACAATGGCGAAGAAACAGATCTTGATCAGCCGCTGAGTGAGACGGCGCCGCTTGGAGAAGGCTATCAGGACTATGATCAGGAGCCTTCTGTTAATACGGGCTCTAATTTATTGATCGATGATCTCGATGGTTTGGACCTGAATCCAGAAGATAATTTGTTTGATGAAACCGACAAAGAAATCTTCCCTGAAGAGGACAGTGCAGTCAGCCCTGAAATCTTTGATTCTATGGTGGAAGCTGTTGCTGAAGCGGATGTGTATTTGTCGCTGGGTAATGTGGATCAGGCTGTGGAGATTCTTCAAGAAGCTCGCGCAGGGGATGCTGCCGACACTGCGTCGCGCTTGAAGCTGATGGAGATCTTCTTTAGGGAAGATCGCCGAGACGATTTAAAAGAACTTTATGCCGAGGTTGAAGATATCGGTGATGATGTGGCGATAGCGATGGCCTCGGTTATCCTGGGTCCAGAGGAAGAAGTTGTAGAGAATATTGTTGAAGATATTCCTGAGCTGGATGAAGCGCTTTTAGCGGATGAAGAGCCCTCAGCGAATGAAGAGCCCTCAGCCGATAAAGAGCCCTCAGTCGATAAAGAGCCCTCAGCGGATGAAGAGCCTTCCGCAAATGAAGAGCAGCCCTTAGCCAATGAAGAGCCCTCAGCGGACAAAGAGCCATCAGCCTCATCAGAAACCGCACTAGGCAGCACCCCAGAAATCGATATTTCAGACCTGCTCGAAGATGTTCTGCAGTCGGGTGACGATATCGCTATTGACGCACTCGATGAGTCGGTGCTGGCTGGAGACTTCCTCGACGACAACTTTATGGATGGTGGTATCTTTGCCGATGAAGCTAGCTCAGAAGCAGATAAGACCGCCAATGAAAACTCAGATTTAGACGTGGATATGCCAAGTTCAGCAGAGCTCCAGCAAACCGTCAGTGAGGGTGTTTCTACTAACCTTGATGACTTCGACGGCTACGATAGTGACGAAGATATTGATGCGGTTGATGTGAAGCTCGATCTGGCTAACACCTATATTGAAATGGGTGACCCAGAGGGCGCTCGAGAAATTCTTGAAGAGATTATTGGTGAGGCTGACGCAGAAGGTCAGGCTAAAGCTCGGGCGGTATTGGAGAGTCTGTAAACGTGTCTGAATGGGTCTATACCCCAAATTGTAAGATTCCCGAAGACCAGAGTCTTCCCCAAGGAATCAAACGCTATGCTGCCGTCGTTCAATACGACGGCAGTGCTTTTTGTGGCTTTCAAAAACAGAAACACAGCCCCTCTGTGCAGGCTGAAATAGAGCGTGCGCTGAGCTATGTTGCCAACAGCCCACTCGTAGTGAGTTGCGCAGGTCGCACCGATAGTGCAGTCCATGCGAGCCATCAGGTGGTACATTTTGATACAGCGGCCGATCGCACGGGCCGCAACTGGGTCAAGGGCGCCAATAGCCAACTTCCCGATAGTATTTCTCTGGTCTGGGCGGATCAGGTAGAGCAGGGGTTCCATGCTCGATTTAGCGCCACAGAGCGCACCTATCGCTACGTGATAGCCTCCTCGGAAGCCCGTCCTGGCATCTTCTCTCAGGGTGTTACCTGGGTGAGGTATCCGTTAAATGCGGCTGCCATGCAGTTGGCCTGCGCGCATCTGCTGGGGGAACAAGACTTCTCGGCATTCCGTGGTGCGGGCTGTCAGTCGGTATCGCCATTTCGCAATATAACTAGCGCTAATATTTACTCGCTTGGGCAGCTATTGGTATTTGAAGTGACGGCCAATGCCTTTGTGCTGCATATGGTGCGCAACATTATTGGTTCGTTAATGGAAGTGGGGTTTGGCCGACAAGAGCCGGGCTGGATTAAGAAGCTTCTAGCCGAGGGCAATCGCTGTAAAAGTGCAGCGACCGCGGCGCCCAACGGTTTGTATCTGGTTAATGTGGGCTACCCTAAAGAGCTGGGTATTCCCAACTTGCCTCGGGGGCCGTTATTTTTGCCCGATCAA
>DDDD01000025.1 GCA_002335945.1 Porticoccaceae bacterium UBA1989 | reverse complement strand
ACACGCTGAGCATCTGGGCGCACAAACTTAGAGAAGTGACCAATATAATAATAGGTTGGCGTATAAATTAGCTCACCGGTTCGCGTATCGCCATGAATTGGCGCGAAGCAAAAGTTCTCAACATGATTGGGGCCGCCGGTATGATCGAGCAATATATTCCAGTCCGTCCAACCCACAGTGCCACGATTAAAATCCTTGATCATTGAGTTACCGTAACGCTCAGCATTTGGCCAGTATTGGTAGCGATCTTCACTGAAGTTTTCGTTAGTCCCCTCAGTAAACAGTAAATTCTTGGTCGGGTAAGACTCGTGAACCAGCGCTAGGTTGTCGTGCATGGTCTCGCCACCGGCCCAGGTTTCATACCAATGAAAACCAATCCCCCAGGCGTATTTAGCGGCCTCTGGGTCGTCAAAGATTACATTAGCGCGGCGGGTAATCAGGTCGCGGTTATGATCCCAGACAACGATTTTTTTGTCCCCGAGGCCTTCTCGCTCGAGGACCGGCCCAAGATGATTCTTAAGAAAATCACGCTCTTCTTCCGCCGTGTAAATCATCGATTCCCAACGCTGAACGGCCATTGGCTCATTCTGAATAGTCACGCCCCATACAGGCATGCCCTCAGCTTCATAGGCCTTAATAAACTTGGCAAAATACAGTGCCCAAGTTTCATAGTACTCGGGCAATAACTTGCCACCACGGAGCATATTGTTATTGCTCTTCATAAACGCAGGGGCGCTCCAGGGGCTGGCATAGAAGGTTATATCGCCCCCCGCAGCCTCAGTTGCACGCTTAATAAGTGGAATACGAAACTCACGATCTTGGTCGATGTTAAAGGTCGACAGCGTCTTGTCGCCCTCTTCAATATAGGTATGGCTAGCACTGCCAAAATCTGAACTGTGAATAGAGGTGCGTACCAAGGTATAACCAATACCCTCCTCTTTATCAAAATAGGCCTTGAGGAACTCTTCCTGTTTTTCGGCAGGTAACTTAGCGAATACTTCAGCGCTGGCATCCGTAATTGCCCCGCCAAAGCCAAGCACCTTCTGATAGCGTTTATTGGGATTTACAAAGACTGACACTTCGCTTTCAAAAGGCTGCACCCCTGGATCAAAGGTCAATGTATCGGTAAGGCTTAGTCGCTTATCGGTATCCTTGGCGGTTGTATACACCAAGACAGACGCTGTGCTGTCGAGCTTAAATTCTGAGCTGGGGGCACTTTCGCTGAAGGCTGGTGTTTTCTGGCCGCAGGCAAAGAGCGCTGGGAGCATGAGTCCGATTAAAAGTAGATTTTTCATTAATAAATAGCTCCGGGGTCATATTATGTGAATTTTTTAGTTATAGACTTCCGCCCTTAAACGCCGACTTTTAAGACAACTGGGTAGTTTGATAATAGGGATAATAAAATAAAGAGTGTTCGAGTTAAGTAAAAAACGTCAACCCGAACTTAGAATGCTCAGTATTGCGGATTGTTTTTCCAAACATGGGCCTGTGTGCTGCTTCCGGTACTCGACATTATTCTCACTTTATTGAGCAACGCACTTCCCTCCTATCGGGACGTTTACTCATTGCTTAATACACAACCTGCAATAAAAAAGGCCACCCTCTCGGGCAGCCTTATGTTTACAGTAAATATCTAGTTCGTCATCGCATTAATTACCCGCATATATCTGCTGACACATTTCAAAGTTATCACTTTCAATCGATTCAATGTATTGACCAACAGCAGCATAAGCACCCGCCCATGCGGCCTTACCTGTAAAATACTCGTCAAACATGGCGCCAGTTAATTCTGGAGTAGGCGTGACTGAGCGGATCATTAGGGTCTGTGACTCATGCTTTCCACCACCAATGGGCAAGAATACGCCATTACTAAAGGTTGGATGACCTCCCTCTTGAAGGGCAATTTCTAAATCGGACATGGCTGCAACAAATGCAGGCACATTTTGTGGCAATACTTTAAACCTTTGAACGCGTTCATAACCTGGCGCAAGCTTAAAAGGCTTTATAGGCTTCCAGGTAACAGCGTATTTAACATCTCTGAGTTTTGAAATGCGCTTGGTTGTAGTACTAGGGTTATATTTAGTTGGGCCTACCATTGCGGCTTGAATACTTGAAAATCCAGTCCATACCATCATTTGTCCAGGGTAGTCATGGCCTGACATAGTCTGACAGTAACCTCCTGCTGTGGCATCCATTGCCTGGAATGCAGACATATCATTTTTTAACGCATCCACGTACTTACCAATATCCGGTGCCGATAGGTGGATCGTCGTGAATGAGCCTTTCATGGTAGCTTCTTGCGCGTGGTCGTCGGCAAATACAGCAGGGCTAAGCATAAGGGGTAATGCCAGTGACAGTATTAAACGGCTAATCTTTTTCATGGAGAATTCCTTATTTTAGTTATACTTTTAGGATTACGAGTCAGAATTAAATTATCAAAACGAAGACCTAATCATAAATGCATAGATTTTAAAGTCAATAAGCCTGTCACCCGACCTTAACCTGCCTCTTAAACAGGCAATAAAAAAACCCCAACCCTTTCGGATTGAGGCTTTCTACTGGGGGAAAGTTATATATTTTTTGCCCGTACATCCCTAGGCAGTAGCCCTTAGCTAAAGCCCCAGAACCACTAATACCCTGCGAACACGATCACCGCCATAAGGGCGGCGTCCATGCATAGCAATATGATTATCGACGACGGCAACATCACCATCCTGCCACATCAAATCATAGGAAGTTTCGTCTGCAATAGCGCAAATGCTATCCAAAAAATGCTTAGGTATTTCTGAACCATCACCAAAGCAAAGACCCCTGGAAGGATTTTCTTTAACCCCTTGCCAACCCTGATAAGCGGCAATAATTTGATTGAAAAAAACCTTACGATCATTCTCTAGTGATTTAATCGCCGGCAGAACCTTAGTCTGGGCAAGCAGTGAATCGTCTGACTGCCATTCCCAACTGTAGCCAAGACTATCTAACTTCTCCTCCGCCTGGGCTTTAGTTTCCACACTCAGAGTACCTTGCCATCCTCGGCCCTGTGCTGAATCTGCATTGTCGCCATTAGAAATCCTGGTGGTATATTGGATACCGACCTCGGCTAGTTTGGCAGTTAACTGAGGCTCGGCAGCGGCAATTTTTTGGTACACAACATCTGATCGGCATAAGATAGTTGCGCCGCCACTGTCGGCAGTTTTCTCACAAAACAAAGAGATAACACTGGGGAAAATAGGTGTCTGAGCCATCTCGTTATGAAGATATATCTCCACATGCTTGGGCGCTTCATTGGCACTAAATACCTGATCGGTATAGTTAATCCGAACTGCGTTTGACAGTGACTCCTCATAGGTAAAGTTTTTATACTCAAAAGCCGAAAAGAAACTGTCGTAGCTAACCGCATCATTAACCGGGAACCCCCTGAACAGAAGCGCACCCGTGCAGCTCAGCTCTTTCTTCAAGATTGCTAGATTCTCACCTATCCAGGCCCGAGCCTGATCCAGAGTCTCTATCGATCCATCGTTAACAATAATAGACGGGAAATTATCCTGACTGAATTCGAGGTCTTCGAGCATAGTGCTGCTGTAGGTCACTAAATGTTCTCCTAATCGTAAATTGGATAAAAAGTATTGAACGCAGCTTCACAAAAATGCCCCGGATCATTGAAGCGCCGGTTTTTGTTAAGGGCAGCGACGGCCAACATTTCATCCTCTGTCAGCGCAAAATCGAAGATATTTAGATTCTCTTCCAACCGCGCCTTCTTAGTAGTTTTGGTAATTACTGAGCAGCCTCTTTGAACACCCCAACGCAGGACTACCTGAGCGGCGGTCTTGCCATATTTTTGGGCGCACTGAGTAATGATGGGCTGGCTTAGCACGGATTCATCTTCGCCGGCCATATCTAGCTCGACATAGGAAAGGGCGCCAAAGGGTGAGAATGCAGTAACCGCCATACCATAGCTTTTAGCCAGGCGAATCAATCGCTCCTGCGTAAGGTAGGGGTGAGACTCTATCTGAAGCTCTGTTGGCTTTATTGATGCATAAGACATCAGGTCGTGAAGCAGCCCTGTACTGTAGTTGCAGACGCCAATTCGTTTAACCAGCCCCTGATGCACTAACTCTTCCATTGCATGCCAGGTATCGGACAGAGGAACGGGCGCCGACTTCATAGCCGGATTTTCCGCCTTAGGATCATAAATCCACTCAGGTGGATAGCGTTCTTCAAAGGGAACAAATGCCAGAGCAATAGGAAAATGTATCAGGAATGAGTCTAGGTAATCCAATCCGAGGTCTTTAAGAATTTTTTCGAGTGC
>DDDD01000135.1 GCA_002335945.1 Porticoccaceae bacterium UBA1989 | reverse complement strand
CCTTCGCTGGGATGACGGTGCCTTGGCTGGGATGACGATTGCCTTGGCTGGGACGACGGTGACTTCGATGGGATGACGGTGCAGTGGTCAACTAATCCCGGACACAGAATAAGGCTTTTCTTCAGCAATCGCTGGCGCCAAACCTTGGCTATAAGAATAGGGTCTTTGGTAATTATAGAGAGGGTACGGGTAAATTCGTTTAGATACGCTAAAGATGATGCACTCTGTATACATGCTAGGCTACGGCATTACCCAATAGATTTGGGTACAACAGCAGAGCCAACTCCCCTGTCATAATATGATTAAACTGAGTTACCCTAACCACAGTAGTTATCAAGTATCACTTAACCCGTGTTTTTTGTTTGGAGATATATTATTTTTGACCTATTGACCTTTGAGCAACTGCGTCTTGTGATAGTGGTTTATGTATCCGCCTTATTACCTGCGGTTATCATTCCCTTACTACATAAACGAAAGCTCATTCCAGCTTGGGTTCTACCTTTTTATCTAACAGTGTTTGTTGTTTGTGCATTGGGCTGGGAACTTTGGTTTAACTATGGCTTGGTTGCTGGCGATACTGTGACTGTTAGGCGGTCAGCGGCATTAAATAACATGATCCCCTTGCACATCAATGGCTTAATGAATTCGCTGGCGGATGCTGGGACGATTTGCTGTGGCACTTTGCTGCTTGTGTGGCTTGTGATGGGCCGCCAAGGCACTATTTACAGAAAATGGAATTGGAGCGCATTCACCCTACTCCTTAGTATTTTTATCGGTCAAAATATTTTAGTAGAAATGTTTCTTTACCATGATCAGCTGGCTGAGGGGACAAATCTTTCTTGGGCGCCACTATCACCCTTAGGGCCATGGTTCGATCCGATTCTCTTCGCCCTCAATGATCGTACGATAAGGCTTAGCAGTCAGTTGCCCTGGTTACTTTTGACGCCACTGATATATCTGGGCTTGATCAAATTTCTAAACTGGTCTGAGTATTCTAAAAAAACCTCTAAAGTATCTCGCAGAAATTAAACACCTCTGCCAACCGCGCTATTTAGGTAATCTAAAGGCACGAATAGCTATAATTACAATCACTACACTGACAATAACGATCCCTATATAAAATAGAAAGAAAGCCACATCGTTCGGCAAATTTTCTCCAAAGCTGAAGACCAAGCCTCAAGCATCGGGATAAAACGGGTCAATGATTGAGGCTAATACTATCGTCCAAGCAGCCACCACCATCCCCATCGCTACGCGATACACTCTGGTAAAAAGCGGCGCTAATGAGGGTAATACAGCCGCGAGTATCCACAGTAAATTGAGGTAATTGTGCCCGCCAGACAAATCTGGGTGGTGGCTCTGCTTCATTTCCTCTAAGCCCTCTGCTGTGCCTGCAATGTCAGCAACGATTAACTCAGACATTAAGTCGAAGTTTTTATAGGCCGCTGAGGCGAATTCTATAAACCCAATCAACGCCATGTTTGACTGGTTTCGAGGGAACATATTAAGGTAAAGGTCCGGTCGACCGTTCTTAGTAGGTATCGTCGCGCCGCTCAAGAACGGTACGCTATGTTTGTAACCGGTGGCTGTAATAATTACATCAATTTGCTCGCGTGAGCCATCTTTGAAGACAACATCTTTACCATCAAGGCGCTCTACATCTGCTTTGGCAATGCAATCTCCATGACCAAGGTAATGCAATATTTGTGTATTCATGATCGGGTGAGTTTGAAATATTTTATGATCAGGCTTAGGCAAGCCGTAGTTGGTTAGGTCGCCATTGATGACTCTCAGCAGACCGCTAAATATTTTTTGCTCAAGAAAGAATGGCAACTTTGGCCCTTCCTCTGAAAACACATCGGATGGTTTGCCAAATAGATGTTTGGGTACAAAGTGGTAACCACGCCGCACACTGAGGAATGCTTGATCTGCCGCGAATGAGGCATCGCAAGCGATATCTACGCCTGAGTTACCCGCGCCAACAACCAACACACGTTTGCCAGAAAATTCACTACTCGATTTATAATTAACCGAGTGCTTAACCTCACCGTCAAATTCACCCGGCCAAGACACAGTATTTGGGTCCCAGGTAACGCCGTTTGCACAGACTAGATACTTCGCGGTTAGTACTTCACCGCCTGACAGCCTAACAGACCAATCGCCTGTTTTATCTTGATCAGCCGACTCAACCTCAGTGCTAAGCCTAATAGACTCTAACAGGCCGAACTGTTGAGCGTAGCCTTTAATGTATTCCAGCAACTGTTTGTGGTTTGGGTAGTCCGGATAGTGGTCCGGCATGGCATAACCAGGAAAAGCGGAGAGTGTTTTAGACGAGATAAAGTGCGCCGAATCGTACATGGGTGTATTCGGGGCATTAATGTTCCAAATGCCTCCAACGCTGTCGTTGCGCTCAACAACAACAAAGTTAAGGCCCTGTTCTTGCAATCGTTTTGCAACGACTAAACCGGCAGGGCCTGCACCGACGACTATTGCATCAAATCTATCGTTCATTACGCTGCTCTCAGTTATCTGGCATGGCTATAGATTACATGACTAACGGTCATGTTTTAAAAGATGACTGTAAGTCACGTTTCCTGTATTGTCAAACGATGAAAACCAATATAGAAGCACGCAAAGAACCCGGGCAAGATCGCAGTCGCGCGACCTTACAGTCCATAATGAATGCATCGGCCAAGTTGATTGCAGCGAACGGCTTAGACGCAACCTCCATGACACAGATTGCAAATTTGGCGGGCCTATCTAAAGCCTCGCTGTATCGATATTTCCCAAATAAACAGGCATTGCTTTTGGCGCTTGCCGAACGGTCGTTCAAAACACATCGCGAAGAAATGCAGGCGATAATGCAGGTCGATAAAAAGCCTGAGCAAATACTCAGAGATGGGATAGGCCATTATTGCGATAAGCACACCAACAACCCGTTTTTTTTGAATTTACGCGCTGCCATCCTTGCAGACCCAGTGCTATCAGAACTGGACCTTAAAGACAGTCGCGAGAATGCTCTCCTACTCTCGACGTTTCTGACACAGCATTTTCCGCAGATTGATCCGACGATAATCAAAACGCGCTCTTTGCTCATTGTGGAGTTAATTGATTCACTAGCAAGATTGGTTGCCAGAGTGCCTGTGACCGAACAGAACAATTTAATAGATGAGTTTGTGGGCCTGTTTTTCGCCCACCTGAATCTAATGTGATTGATCGCTTCACATTGCCTTTAGCTCTAGTGAGGCAGCGGCGCTGGAAACTTTGCTGATGCGTTAGAATTAGAGCAATAGCACGGCCAGCTTGCCTATTATTAGGCGACTGAAGACTAGCTGCGTGACGCAGGTCAGCCGGCTTTTTAAACGCCTAAACAGCATTGGCATGACAATGTAGACAGCCGCTAAGACTCATCAGCTAGGCGGTTGGTTTTTTGAAGTCCGTTGGGCAAGTTTATGCTGATGAGTATGATTCAGGATTATAGATTAAGTGCATGAGTAAAATACCACTCCGCTCTTTTAGATAAGAGTGTCGATTTATAGAAGGTCATTTACAGTTACGCTATTTGCATAGATACAAACAGGTAGTTTTAGACGAATACAGATGATCAAGTGCCCCAATACCACCCTTTAAAGGCTACCCCTAAACCTTGGTATCCAAAGCCCCAATTTCCTCTATTAAATTAGCAACATGCTCTGTAATTAGGCGCTTAATATTTTCAGCGCCCTCCTTCTTCTCAAACTCTGAGCCTGACAGACCAATAAAATCAGGAATAGACCAATGAATAAACCGAGTCGTATCCCCAAATAGATTAGCAACACTCTCAAGCAATAGAAAACAATTCTCGAAAGTTGATTCGTCACACATAGTAATTAAATAGTCGAATTTTTCATTGTCGAGATGCCGCTCAAAAACTGTTTTTAATGGCGCAGCAGGGAACTCAAAGCCACCATCTTCCATTACTTCTGAGCAAAGCCCCTTGAGAAACCCAGCCTCAAAACCACTACAAAAAAACTCAATATTATCATTGCCAAAGCTATTACCCACCATCTCGGCAATTTTTCCTCGACCACCCCGAAACGTGCAAACAAACAGAACTTTTATAGGGCCCATAACATAACGCCTTTGTTAGCCATTTATGTCATCATAACAGCAAGACTATGCATGAGTGAATATGCATATAAAGCTGACATCTATGGCCACCGCTCGAAGGAAAGAAACCGTTAGTACTGATGGTCTGTATTTTTAGCACCACCTTCACTATTTCTGGACCCCAGTAGATACATGAGAAGACTGTTCTTAGGCCAAACATAAATCTCAGGCATAAAAAAACCCTGCGTGAACAGGGCTTCTTCGAGAGATATAGCTGATTATGTTCTTGGGGGAGAATCATGCACATAAACTAAGACAGCTATCCCCTGAAAGGTTCATTTATATCTGCTGTAAATGCATTTTACCTACCTCAATCTGAGTAAATCTCTCCTAAACGCGACTATATTGCCGTTAATTAAACGATATTGCCAGCCTTAAAGGCTGACTGAGAGTGGTTCAATAGTAATCTGCATTGCTTTGAATCCACGTGTTAATAGAGCATGGCATTGAAACAAATAGCGACCGAGCATTTTGACTAAACCTCTGCAGTCACGCGAGTAGCAATGCCTAGTTTTACGCTCGGTATTATGGTCTAAAACATCCTGCGACAATCCCAGCCTACTATGAGGGTGCCCCATTAATAAGACCGTCCAATTGTTAATCCTGGCCCATTGACCCGTCAGACTAACCTCGCAAACGCTTAACCCTAAAACTCCGTCCCTTAAGCTTGCCTTGAGAGAGTTTATTAAACGCCGTTTTGCCATGCTTATGGGCTACCCCAACGTAGGCCCAGTGATCGCCCACCTGTATTTTTCCTATCTCTGTTCCCGGAATACCATCAGCACCCGTCAAGGCACCTACAATATCCCCTGCTCTAAGCTTCTGTTTTTTACCGCCACCAATGTGAATGGTCACCATGGGCGGAGAAAAAACAGGCTCACGTAATAATCTTATATGCGGCAACTCACCGCGTTGAAACTTCTGTTTTAAATAATCTTCTAACTGGCTAATTCGGTGCTTATCTCGCTGTGTATATAAGCTGCAGGCCATACCTTGAGCCCCCGCACGACCAGTGCGGCCAATGCGGTGAGTGTGGACTTCTAACTCCTGTGCAACTTGATAATTGATCACCATATCGAGAGAGTCAATATCTAAACCCCGAGCTGCCACATCTGTGGCAACCAGTACCGAAATACTGCGGTTGGCAAAACAGGCTAAGGTTTGATCTCTGTCTTTTTGCTCTAAATCGCCATGTAAGGCCGATGCTTCGTAACCCGCTGCGCGCAACTCATTGGCTACTCGGTCGGTTTCAACCTTGGTATTACAAAAAATCAGCGTGGTCTCTGGTTGATGTTCCTGCAACAACAGCCTAACCGCCTCTACACGAGACTGATCATTTTCAACCTGGTAAAGGGTTTCGATAATACTTTGGTTACTATGGGTATCCTGCACTTCTACAGTCACTGGGGACTGCATAATTCGCTCTGCCGTTTTTTCAATTTTTTCAGGGTAGGTGGCACTAAATAACATAGTTTGCCGCTGCTCAGGCATGTAACCAACAATATCATCTAGGGCTTGCTGAAAGCCCATATCCAGCATTCTATCCGCTTCATCTAACACCAGTGTCGTTAGGTTATCTAGGTTGAGATTCGCCTTACGCAGGTGCTCTTCAACCCGCCCGGGCGTGCCCACAATAATGTGCGCGCCGTGTTCCAAAGAGCCCACCTGAGGTCCAAAGGCCACACCGCCACAGAGAGTAAGCACCTTAATATTGTGAATGCCACGGGCCAGTTTACGTATTTCTGTCGCCACCTGATCTGCCAACTCACGGGTTGGGCACAGCACTACTGTCTGCACACGAAAACGTTTTACATCAAGTTTGTTCAACAAGCCTAGTGCAAAGGCTGCGGTTTTACCCGAGCCGGTTTTGGCCCTCGCAATGACGTCTTTATTGGCTAAAATAGGGGGTAAAGCTTGCGCCTGAATCGGCGTCATCTCGGTGTAACCAAGGCTTGCAAGGTTATCTACTAAGGCGGCGTTTAGGTCTAAACTGGCAAAATCATATTCTGACAAAGGGATTCTCATATGTTGTTTTGGGTGCAGCGAACCTATCAGGTAAGTATAGGTCTAGGGCGTGTTTCGACGAGTACTTTACCAGAATAACAGTCCCTTAGCTGTCTATAACCGGCTGCTTTTAAAAGGATAGCGATGGATTCACTCTTTTTCGAAAAGAAGGGTCATTAGGGCTGCCGTTCCCGAAGGCTTTGCACAGCAACCGGGTAAGGATCAATCACGACCCTTACAGCGCAACCCAACCAAAGGGCGTCACCTCGCTATTCCGTATCGAGTAATTCAATGAAATGTACAGCCTGTAATAGTAACGCCTGCACGCTATTGGTGACATCAAGGTTTAACAGTGAAACCTCATCATCAAAGGGTTCTATTTCGGCAATTTGGCTACTGAGCAACTGTGGCGGCATAAAATGCTCAGCCCGCTTCGCTAGGCGTTCAGCTATCAGCGATTGCTCTGCATTTAATACAATACCCGCCCTCTTTATATAGGCACTAAATATTACTTTTCTATGCTGCTGTTTCAATCCAGAGTAGGCAAGAACGCAGCTTTTATTTTGCGACTGATATTGACAGAGTTGCCCGTAAATACGCTTTATCCATGGCGATCTCTGGGCCTCCGTTAATGGGATACCTTGGGACATCTGTAATCTCGCATCCTCAGTATGTAAAGAATCTGCATCTAAAAAGATGGCGCCAGATAGGCTTGCAATTTCACTAGCGAGGGTAGACTTCCCGGTACCCGACACGCCCATAACCACAACCAATAGGGGCTGCTGCCAATGCTCAGTGCTGCTCTCTAATGACGACATTATAAACCCTACCCTAAGTCTGTGTTTGCGCAATCATCGAACCCTATAAAAATGATCATTTTTATCTAAGCCCTCAGGCAACCCTATGATTGCAATATCATTCAGTATTACATAAACTGATTGCGCAACCAAATTGTTATTGCCACAGGCCTCAAAGCCAGCGGTAAACCCTATAATTAAGGAATTGTTATGAATTCTGGTATTCAAAAACTGATCTTATCAGCCTCTTTACTGCTCCCATTAAACAGCCTCGCGGCGTCAGACTCCTATTTAAACGCGAACTTGTCCTCCGACAGGCGCGTTGATCTGTTACTTCAAGAGATGACCCTAGATGAGAAAATCGGCCAAATGTGCCAGTTTGTTGGTGAAGCATCCGATATCGATTTTGATAGTAAAGACACCAAAACAGATTACACCTTAGCCTTAGGGGCTAGGGCAGGATTGATCAAAGAAGGAAAAATTGGCTCGTTTTTAAAAGTATCTACCTTTGAAGAAGCCAATATTTTACAAGGTTTAGCGGAGGAATCTCGGCTTAAGATTCCACTACTTATAGCGACCGATGCTATACACGGGCACGGCATGTACATGGACGCCACCACTATCTATGCCACTCAAATTGGTTTAGCCGCGTCATTTGAACCTGAACTAGCCGAGTTAATGGCCGAATACACTGCCAGAGAAATGCGTGCAACAGGGTTCCATTGGGCCTATTCTCCTAACGTTGAAGTTGTTCGAGATGCTCGATGGGGCCGTATTGGTGAGACCTTCGGTGAAGACCCCTACCTCGTCACACAGATGGGTAATGCCATGGTGCGAGGCTATCAGGGCAAAGACTTTAGCTCTCCGTCAAATGTAATAGCATCCGCCAAGCACTTTGTCGCTGGCGGCATTCCCTACAATGGCGTCAACGGCGCACCGGCGGATGTATCAGAACGCACTTTACATGAAATATTCTTTCCCCCGTTTATCGGTTCAATCGATAACGGTGTTTACACTATTATGCCTGCGCATAATGAAATCAATGGTATTCCCGCCCATGCCCATGAAGGCTATTTAACCGATTTAATCCGCGGCGAATGGGGCTTCGAAGGCTTTTATGTCAGCGACTGGATGGACATTCAACGCCTCGAAACGGCCCACAAAATTGTTGATTCAGAAAAACAAGCAGACAAAGTAGCTGTGTTGGCAGGTATGGATGTGCACATGCAAGGCCCTGGCTTTTTCGACAATGTAAAAGCCCTGGTGCAGGAGGGTGAAATACCCCAGAGTCGAATCGACGATGCGGTGAGCAAAATCCTCTACGCTAAATTTCAACTGGGGCTATTTGAAAATCGTTATACCAGTCAGGAAACAGTGGATACTACGCTGCTCAAAAAGGCTCATCGTGATCTGGCCTTAAAAACCGCACAAAAGTCCATCGTATTACTTAAGAACAGTGGCGTATTACCCCTTAAACAGGGCGTTGAACGCATTTTAGTCACCGGCCCTAACGCCGATCATCAGGCACTTTTAGGTGAATGGGCACGTGTGCAGCCAGACAGTAATGTGATTACGGTGCTAGAAGGTATTAATGAGCAATATGCATCTGACTCAACAATCGACCATATAGCCATCGCCCGACACGACCTTATTTCCAAGGCTGAATTATCCGCAGTGAGTAAGTCCGCCAAGAAAGCCGATGTCGTTATTGCGGTGATGGGCGAAAACTCACTGCGCTTTGACCCCAACAAGACCAGTGCCGAGAATGTTGATCGCCCCACCTTAGATTTAGTCGGCAACCAAATTGAATTGCTAAAAAACATCAAAGCCAGTGGGTCAACATTAATTGTGGTTCTAGTGAACGGTGGCCCGATTGCCTCAGAATGGTTAACTGAAAATGCTGATGCCATTATAGAAGCCTGGGAGCCGGGTATGTATGGCGGCCGAGCCATTGCAGAAACCCTAGTCGGAAAAATAAATCCTGGCGGCAGACTACCCATAACCGTGCCCCGCTCTGTGGGTCATTTGCAGAGCTTTTATAACTACAAACCCTCCGCATTTCACCGTGGTGGTTTCTATTTGAGCTCTCGCAAGCCCCTGTACTACTTTGGCTACGGTCTCTCTTACACCACGTTTGATTACACAGACCTAACCGTACCCAAAACAATGGCTACCAACGATAGCCTAACCATGACCATTGATATTAAAAATACCGGTGCAAAGGACGGTGACGAAGTGGTGATGATTTATCTTAATGACAAAGTCAGCACAGTAACTACTCCGGTTAGAAAGCTCGTCGCCTTCAAACGTATCCATTTAAAACGCGGCGAACAGAAAACATTGAGCTTTACGATTGATAACAAAGACTTCGCGTTACTGGACCGTCATATGAAGTCCATTATTGAGCCCGGTGAATTTGACATTATTATTGGTGATCACTTAAAGGTCGCCACAGTAATGGTTGAAAAATAATCGTTCGATTTAAACTTTCTAAGGATTTGAAGTGAACTTAAGTTTATTTGCTGTGGCTGGTGCAGGTATCGCGCTGTTATTGTTTTTGGTTATCAGGTTGCGAGTACCTGCCTTTTTAGCCTTGCTGGTCACCAGCTTATTAGTGGGCCTCTCTTCTGGTTTGGAACCGGCACAGGTTATCGATTCCATTAAAAATGGCATGGGCGGAACCCTAGGTTTTGTGGCTATTGTCGTGGGTCTGGGGGCTATTCTTGGTCAAATATTAGAGAGTTCTGGCGGGATTCAGCGTATTGCCGATAGTCTAATTAAGTCGTTTGGCCCAAGCAAAATCCAGTGGAGTCTAGGGGTTACCGGTTTTATTGTTGCGATCCCCGTATTCTTCGATGTAGCGTTTATTATTTTGGCGCCTCTGTTATATGGGTTGGCTAATCGTTCTGGCCGGTCTTTATTATATTATGCAATTCCACTCTTGGCGGGACTGGCCATTACCCATAGTTTTATTCCCCCTACTCCGGGCCCCATTGCCGTCGCAGAGTTGGTCAAAGCCGACTTAGGCTGGGTTATTTTGTTTGGTGCAATAACCGGCGTCCCCGCCATGATTATCGCAGGGCCTTGGTTTGGAAGGGTAATCGCCAACAAAATATTTATTGCGGTGCCAGAAGCCCATAGAGATAAAGCCACAGTATCTAACGCCTCATCGCCTAGCTTTACCTGGGTCACCTCTATTATTTTACTGCCCCTATTACTCATTATGCTGGCAACTACCGCGCCATTTTTATTGGCCCCAGACAGTGCGCTGTTAGCTCTGATTGGCTTTTTAGGTCACCCCTTTGTCGCCTTAACCATTGCCACTATTTTGGCCCTAATCATTGGCCATACTCAATGCGACCTAAGCTCGGAAGCATTATTAAATATTGCCAATAAAGGGTTAGAGCCTGCAGGGATAGTGATTTTAATTACCGGTGCCGGCGGCGCATTTAAACAGGTGCTAATTGACTCTGGTGTTGGTCAGATGTTGGCCTCGGTCTTTATTGAAGCGCAATTCTCAGTGTTCATTCTCGGTTTCTTGATCGCAGCCATTACCCGCGTCGCACAGGGGTCTTCAACGGTTGCGATGATCACCGGCGCGGGCCTTATGGCCCCAATTCTGGAACTACAGCCTATGTCCGCACCAAGCTTAGGTCTGTTGGTGATTGCGATTTCGTCCGGCGCGACTATTCTTTCTCATGTCAACGATTCTGGATTTTGGCTCGTCAGTCGCTACCTTGGCATGAGCGAAAAGGACACCTTAAAGACATGGACAGTAATGACAACAATCATCTCTTTGACGGGGTTGCTTAGCTGTCTGCTGATATCGCTGTTTTTGTAAACCAAACCAATTATTGCTCTTACTCTATTGGTATCTTATTTGGGTTCTAGGTCAATTTAAGAGGTAATATGTTTAATAATAATTCCATCCCCATGGGCAAGTCTCAAGGTGTTAAACGGCTTACGCTAAAAGATGTAGCAGAGAAAGCCCAGGTTAGCCCTATGACTGTCTCTCGAGTGGTCAATGAGTTTGCAGGGGTCCGTGCTGATGTTCGCAACAGGGTAAACACCGCCATCACTGAGCTAGGATATATTCCTAATCGCTCGGCTAGTGTGCTGGCCTCATCAAAGTCGAAGTTAATTGGCGTATTGATTCCCTCTTTATCCAATGTTGTCTTTAGCGACGTATTGCGGGGTATTTACGATATTGCTATTCCGGCCAATTATCAGGTGTTGTTGTTTAATACCCACTACTCTCCCATTGAGGAAGAGCGTGCCATTAGAACCTTACTGGGGCAGTCTCCTGAGGGTGTCATTATTACCGGCGGCGAACAAACCGGCGCCGCAAAATCTATGCTCGCAGCCTCTGGCGTGCCCATAGCTCAGATAATGGATAAAGTAGAGGATCCCATTGATATTAATATTGGATTTTCGCATTTCGAAGCGGGAGCGGCCGTCACTCAGTCATTAGTGGATCAGTCATACAAAAAAATAGGCTTTATCGGCGCCAGAATGGACCGCAGAACCTGCGAAAGACTAGCAGGATTTGAATCTGTTTTATCGGCCATTAATGGTTTAGATAAAAAACGTGTGATCACCATCCCTCAGGCATCTTCCGTCGCTATGGGCGCAGCACTGTTTAGAGAGTTAATGGCAAAAACCGAGGGCGACTGCGACGCGGTATTTTGTTGCAACGATGACTTAGCTCTAGGGGTCTTACATGAATGCAATAAAATGCAGATTAAGGTCCCAGAAAAATTTGGCGTATGTGGCTTTAACGATATTGAAATGGCCGCCTATGCTCAACCGGCTTTGTCGACAGTGAGTGTCAACCGATACAAAATGGGCAGCAGAGCCATAGAACTCATTTTTAACCGAATACGCCACGATGACGATACGCTCTTGGCATCGCCCAATTATATCAACACCGGTTTTGAGTTAGTGATGCGTGATTCGACCCGATAGGCCTAGGCCCTAGCATGCTATATATCATTAAATATTAATATCGTAACCTCAGGTTACCAAGGTGCCCCCATTGTTTTTAGCCACTGAAATGTTCAAAAAAATAGCGCTTATTGCCATCGCTTGCTTAAGTTTTCTAGCGGCTTCATGTTCGGGAACGATCTCGCCCACTAGTAGCGATAATCCGACATCAATCACTGATGCGAATGGAAAATATTGCCCTGTAGGCTCAGAAGAGTTAGCGCTCAATCTAGCCAACGTAACTCTTACGCGCGTGCCAAACATTCCATTAATGTATCAGGGGTATAACAATATTGAAGGTCCGGTCTGGCACGATGGAGCGCTTTATTACTCGAATATGGGATCACACCCGCCAGATAAACAAGGCTTTGTGTTGACCAACCAAACCACAATATGGCGCTGGGTTGAGGGGGAAGCGCCACAGATCTGGATGAACGACAGTATTGCGGGCACCAATGGCTTGGCATTAGATAGCAGGGGTAATTTATTGGTCGCTCGGCAGCTAGACGGCTCTCTCTCCATTATCGATTGGGCCACCCAAGAAATAACGCCCATTGCGTCCGGCTACAATAACAAACGGTTCAACGCGCCCAATGACTTAACCGTTGCCCATGATGATAGGGTTTATTTTACTGATCCAAATTGGAATACCCCTTCAAATATTAGCGTAGACAGTATTCAAGGTGGCGGAAAACCCGGATCAACAGCCCCTGGGCAACGTATCTATACGATCACTGCCGATGGCAACGTCAGTACCACTGCTGTGACTGAGCTTGTGCCCGCTCTCCGTGATAAACCCAATGGGATTATTTTGTCACTGGATCAACAGCAGCTTATTGTCGGCGGCTTACGGGGTCTGTGGGCATTTGACCTAGAAGCAGGCGAAGTATCGAACCCACAGCAATTACTAAACTCGCCCATTGATGGATTGGGGAAAGATTGCAGCGGAAATATTTATGTGACTACGACCCGGGCGTTAATCAACAGAACTGACGGTCAGGTCGTTGTGATACTCGATAAAAATTATAGAGAGGTGGGTCAGTTAACGGTGCAAGGCATTCATATTGTCACCAATATTGCCTTTGGTGGAGAGGATGGAAAAACCGTATTTGTAACGGGCTTAACGGACCCTATGGATGGGGAAGACGCCCGCCAATGTGGTGATGCTACCTGCTTAAACGCGGGGATTTATGCTGCTAAACTGAATGTCCAGGGTTTTCCATTTTAGTCTAAGGCTAATGTTTTTCTCTCAACTGATGGTGACTGAGGCAACGCTAGGTGCGGCAAAGAAGACCCGGCAATGGTCTCAACGATGATTATCTATCCTTCTTCCTACGCACTACCGTGGTCTCGACATTGCCGTCCTCAAGAAGCTTATCAATGTCTTCCGCAGACATATAATCCAGGTCCCAATGGTTACAGATGTCGTTTCTATAACGCGTATGGTTTTTATCAGTAGAGTCTGATTTCTTCCGATTAAAGTATTTAAGTAAACGATCGCTAATAGCCATACGGCTTATACTACCGCATTGCAAAATTGGATTGAAACGCCACTAAACTAGCCAGTTATTTAACACTCAACTCAGCTCTTAGTAACCCCGCCAGCTATTTGATGATACACTTTGCTACAGGGGCTAAGGCCGTATAAAAGCAACAATAATGGAGACCGAAATGGATAAGCCAAATATTTTTAAACGATCA
>DDDD01000048.1:2827-10761 GCA_002335945.1 Porticoccaceae bacterium UBA1989 | reverse complement strand
GATTGGTCGGCAAAACTGTCTTTCACCATATTCTGGCAGTCATCAAAGTTGCCTTCGAGGGCCAGATTGTGAATATTGTCGGCCATAACCGTGGTCATTTGGCGACGCTGCACGTCCGACACCCGCTTGTGAGGATGCAGAATAAACATATCGACGTTCTTGCAATGACGACAGCCTTCAATCGCTGCAGAGCCTGTGTCACCTGAGGTTGCGCCCATAATAACTACTTTCTGGTTACGCTTTTCTAAGGTGTAATCGAGCAGGTTACCCAAAAACTGCAGGGCAAAATCTTTAAAGGCCAGAGTCGGGCCGTGAAACAGTTCCAGAATCCACTCGTTGTGGCCAGTCTGAATCAGTGGCGCAATCGCGCCATGGCGAAAGGTCGCGTAAGACGTGTCGATTAGCTGCTTGAGATCATCCTGAGGGATGGCCCCATCGACAAATGGCGTCATTATCTTGAGTGCCAGTTCTTCATAGGAAAGGCCAGCCCAAGAGGCTATTTCGTCTTTGCTAAAGTGGGGTAATTCCTCGGGCACAAACAGGCCGCCATCTGGCGCCAATCCGGTAAGAATTACATCTTCAAAGCTTTTTGGCTCACAACCGCCACGGGTACTTATATATTTCATTTACTGGTCCAGATGCTCTACACGTATAAAGTTAACGCTGCCACGAACGGTTTCTAGCTGTTCAATATGGGCAACCGCCTCATCGAGAAACTTCTCTTTGGTGACGTTGGTCAAAATAATCACATTGACGTATTCCTCACCAGCAGGCTGTTCTTTTTGGATAATGGCTTCAATACTAATCCCTGCGTCACCCATAATCTTGGTGACGTTAGAGAGCACGCCGGGCTGATCGAGGGCCGAGAAGCGAATATAGAAGCTGGTTTCTATATCCTGAATATCCATAATTTTTTGTTCTTGCAACGCCGATGAGGCACAGCCCAATGCAGGCACCCAAGAATCTGGGCTCGATGCCATGGTGCGGGCCACATCAATAATATCGGCAATCACCGAGGATGCGGTTGGCTCAGAGCCAGCGCCTGGGCCATAAAACAAGGTAGTACCCACAGCGTCGGCATTGACCATCACGGCATTGGAGACATCGTTAACACCCGCAATTAAGCAGCTCTCAGGCACTAGGGTTGGATGCACACGCAGCTCAACACCCTCTGGAGTCTGGCGGGCAATACCCAGATGTTTGATGGCATAGCCCAGCTCTCGGGCATAGGAAACATCTTGGGGCTCTAGCTTAGTAATGCCGTCAGTGAAAATACCGTCGAGACTCAGAGGCATAGCAAAGGCCAGAGACGCCATAATAACTAACTTATGCGCGGCATCGATGCCTTCTACATCAAAGGTGGGGTCTGCTTCGGCGTAGCCTTTTTCTTGGGCTTCGTTGAGCACATCGGCAAAGTCACGGCCTTTGCTGTCCATCTCTGAAAGAATAAAGTTGGTGGTGCCGTTAATAATACCCGCCAGCCAATTAATGCGATTGGCTGAAAGGCCTTCGCGCAATGCTTTAATAATGGGGATGCCACCGGCAACGGCAGCTTCGAAGGCAACGATAAGATTGCGAGACTCTGCTTCAGCAAATATCTCGGTGCCATGGGCAGCAATTAGTGCCTTGTTGGCTGTGACTACATGCTTGCCATGTTGCAGTGCGGTCATGACCAGATCGAGGGCGACGGTAGTCCCGCCAATCAGCTCGACAACAATATCGATCTCTGGATTTTTGGCCACATCGAAAATATCTCGTGACACATTAGTGTCCGAAGTGTCGCAACCGGGGTTATCGCGACGAGCGCCAACCTGGGTGACGGCAACTTCGCAATTGGCCCGTGAATTAATACTGTTTGAATTGCGGCCTAAGACGTTGAACACGCCCGCACCTACTGTGCCTAGCCCACAGATGCCGATATTTACCGATCGCACCTAAAATTTCCCCGCGCTAATGAAAGTTAATGGGACCCTGTTAACTGAGCCCCTTTTTGAAGGCGTAATTTTATACTATTACAGACATTTTTCAGGGTTTATTTTTAGGAGTTTGGCTTATCCAGCCCAAAGATTTTCGCGAGGTCTGCCGCTGGCTTATAACCAGGGATCATGGTGCCATCCATTAATATAATACTGGGTGTGCCTGTAACGCCTAGGTCACGTCCCAGAGCAAAGTGCTCAGCAACCGGATTGTTTGCACAGACAGACGTAGGAATATTCTCGCCATTCTTAACTCGGGTGAAGATATCCTGCTGGTCTTTTGCACACCAGGCGGTGGCAATCTTGTCGTAGGATTCTGATGGAATACCAGCGCGGGGGTAGGCTAAATAACGCACTTCGATACCATAGGCGTTGAGTTGAGCCACTTCACGATGCAATTTGCGGCAATAGCCACAGTCAACATCGGTAAATACGTTCATCACCGCTTTAGTCTGGCCGGTAGGCGTGAAAATGATCATGTCACTGGTGGAGCGATTAGCAAATAAAGTTTTGCGCTCATCGTTAAGGCGCATATCACGCACATCAACAAACTGCCCAGAACTTACTTGATACAGACTGCCATCAAAGAAATACTCGCCGCTCGCTGAGACATATAGCATGGGGCCGCCGTCAACCTGAACCTCGTAGAAGCCCGCCATTGGCGCTGGTCCGGTTACCTGGTATGTCAGATCAGATCTTCCCGAAGAAAGCTTACTGATAATGGTGTTGGCAACGGCGCTGGGGACTTCGGCAATGGACAGCGAAGGCAATAAAATTAAAGAGGCTATTAATAAGCCCGCTAATCCAGCAACCATAGTAGAAAAAGTATACTTGGCAGAAACAAGCGTCGTTTTAAACAAAATAGAATCCTAAATAAGGGGGGTTAATGCTTTGGAGTCTCTAATATAGCAGGGGTTCCGCAGTCACAGGCATGAACTGCGAGATTGATTGCAGCTAAATAAGAGCTAATAACGTAAGCGCCTGTGAATAAGGGGTAGAAAACAGCAGAGCCTGCCAGCGCTTGCCCTGCTGAACTCAGATTAAACCGCTTCTTCGCCTGTCTCGCCGGTACGGATACGAATAACTTCGTCTAGGGATGAGATGAAGATTTTGCCATCACCGATTTTGCCCGTCGCAGCAGACTTAGTAATCGCTTCAACAATGCTATCGACCATGGCCTGGCCAACGGCAATTTCAAGTTTGATTTTAGGCAGAAAATCCACCACATACTCTGCACCACGGTACAGTTCGGTGTGGCCTTTTTGACGACCAAAGCCTTTTACTTCAGTAACGGTTATGCCCTGCACACCAATATCCGCTAAAGCTTCGCGAACATCATCAAGTTTGAACGGTTTAATAACAGCAGTAATCAGTTTCATAGGTCTCAGTCTTCGTTAAGGTCTGGGTGTTTTGTCGCTAGATGTAAAGATACCTGTTTCTATTAGAAATTGCATCTCTGAGGTAGAGCCTTCAGCGTAAAAAGAGCCCTCAGCGCATAAAGAGCCTTCAGCGTAAAAAGAGCCCTCAGCGCATAAAGAGCCTTTAGCGGAAAAGGAGCCCTCAGCCAAAAAAGCCCCTTCAGCCAAAAAAGCCCCTTCAGCNNCTCAGCGAATAAGGAGCCCTCAGCCCATTAAAAGCCAGACATAAAAAAACCGGGACCAAAAGGCCCCGGCTAAACTACAAGGGTATAACCTTAAGACTTAGAATTAACGAACTCGGGGTAAGCGTCAATTCCGCACTCAGATGCATCAACACCTTCGTACTCTTGCTCTTCACTAACGCGGATGCCCATCACTAGTTTCAGAATGTACCAAACAATACTACTAGTAACGAAAGTCCAGGCGAAGATAACCGCAGCACCTGTTAACTGAGCCATAATAGTGACGTCAGAGTTAATCGTTACAGCCAACAGGCCCCAGATACCAACAACACCGTGGACCGAGATAGCGCCTACAGGATCATCAATTCGTAGCTTGTCGAAGAAGGAAACAGACAACACAACAATCGCGCCACCAATGGCACCGATCAGAGTTGCCATACCGCCAGTTGCAGACAGTGGGTCAGCAGTAATTGCTACCAGACCAGCCAGTGCACCGTTAACAGCCATAGTCAGGTCAGCCTTGCCAAACAGCAGGTGTCCCAGAACCAATGCAGCCAGAAGGCCACCAGCAGCTGCAGCGTTAGTGTTAACAAATACGCTAGCAACATTGTTAGCAGACTCAACACTAGACACGGCCAATTCAGATCCGCCGTTGAAACCAAACCAACCCATCCACAGGATGAACATACCGATTGCAGCCAGTGGCATGTTGGCGCCAGGAATCGCGTTTACTTTGCCATCTGCACTGTACTTGCCTTTACGTGGCCCAAGGAACAGAACACCAGACAGAGCAGCAGTAGCACCACAGAGATGCACAATACCGGAACCCGCATAATCAGAGTAACCAACAGTCTCACCTAAGAACCCACCACCCCAAGACCACAGGGCCTGCATTGGGTAGATAAAGCCAGTCAACACAACAGCGAATGCCAGGAAGGCCCAAAGCTTCATGCGCTCAGCAACCGCACCAGAAACAATAGACATAGCAGTAGCAACAAACACTACCTGGAAGAAGAAGTCAGACGCGCCAGAATAGTAAGTATCGCCGCTGCTAGCCAAAACTTCAGCGGTAGTTGCGTTAGCAATAGAGTTACCGAACCAGGCATCGGGAATCAACAGGTCAGCAGTACCGCCGTACATAATGGAGTAGCCCATTACCATGTACATGCAGCAAGCAATGGCATACAGCGCCACGTTTTTAGTGAGGATTTCAGTGGTGTTTTTAGAACGCACCAAACCGGCTTCAAGCATAGTAAAGCCTGCCGCCATCCACATAACCAACACACCAGACATCAAAAAGTAAAAGGTATCGAGTGCGTATTTAATTTCAATAATATCGTTCATTAGGTTCTCCTGGTTTAAACGGCTTCGACGCCGGTTTCACCGGTGCGAATACGAATAACTTCTTCGAGGGTGGATATAAAGATCTTGCCGTCACCGATTTTTCCGGTTTGAGCCGCCTTAGTAATCGCTTCAACAGCGCTATCAACCATTTCATCGGCCAGCGCGATTTCGAGCTTCACTTTAGGTAGAAAATCCACGACGTATTCAGCGCCACGATAGAGTTCGGTGTGGCCTTTCTGACGGCCAAAACCTTTAACTTCTGTGACCGTAACACCTGCTACGCCCAGATCGCCGAGTGCTTCACGCACCTCGTCGAGCTTGAACGGTTTTACAATTGCAGTTACAAGTTTCATGTTTAATCTCCAAAGGGTGGCCGAAGCCACCCAGATTTATTTGCAAGATAGGGTTTAAAGTTCTTTTTATAAAAGCTTAAAGAGGACCTTAAAGAGACTTAGAAATAGTCAGAACAAACTCGTTGTCAGCGAACAGAGCGCCAGTTTCAGATGAATCGATCCAGCTCAGATCAAAACCAAGACCAGCAGCTTCAGTGCTTAATGAAACAGAGTAATCATCAGCTTCGTTAGCATCAAGATCAGCAGACATAGTTCCGTAATGGAAACCCAGGCTGAAGTCTTCGCCAAGAGCCATACCGTAATCAAGATACACGTAAGTCGATGAACCGGTAGAGGCGTAGTAGTCATCAGAGATAGCAAAACCTACTGTTGCGTCTGCAAAAGAAACGCTGCCGTAGATCTCTTCAAATTCTTCTGAACTATCACCCTGTGGGTAGCCATAGAAAAGGTAGCCAATGTCATAGCTAACAGTGTCAGAGAAAGATCCACCGTAACCGGCATAGTAATCAAGTTCCAAACCACCGCTAAAATCGATGCTTGAAGCCCAAGTACCTGCGTAAAAACCATTTTCAAAACCAACGTCAAATCCGCCAGAAAGTGCTTCACCACCGGCCTGATCAATACCGCGGAAAAAGTAATCAGAACCAATGGCTACGTTTCCAGAAACTTCAGCAGCCATAGCAGTAGCGGCGCTCATCATAGTTGCAGCAAAAATTGCAGTTTTTAATACTTTCATTTGAATATCTCCCAAGATATATAAAGTTAAATTACAAAGTTTTAAATTAAAATTCGGTACACACCAAGGACATTGCACATTGCGTGCCAACTTTGAATAGCAGGGTATTTGGGGATTTAGGGCCATTTATAAGGGGCACTTGATCTATTTTGGTGCGACTTTCCGGAGTTCAGCAAATAACTGCGCACCAAATTGGAACTGTTAGCCCCTAACCTTGATACCGGGCGCACCAAATTGAGATAGGCCGCGATCAATGGTCCAATGTTTGCTAAAATAAGAGCATTAATGGAGCCCCAAACATGAATTCAGACGACCTATACGACCAGTTTTTCCAGCAGCTTAACCAGACATTGTCTGGAGCACAGGCTATTAGTGGTGAATTACAGCAGCATCTTCGCTCAGCAATGATGAGTACCTTTAGTAAGCTAGAGCTAGTTTCCCAAGAAGAATTTGATACTCAGCGCGCCGTATTAATGCGCTCACGAGAAAAGATCGACGCACTCGAAAAGCAACTCGCCGAACTCGAAACCGCCGTTAAAGAGCAAGCCGCAAAATAACTCATCGCGACAACGCCAGATGTCTGCACGAGCAATGAGTATTTCGTGACAAGGGAGTAATCGCACAACACAGGGACTGTGTAATGTCACTTGCCGTGGTGCAAACCCGAGCCAAACAGGGCGTGCAAGCGCCCCTAGTATCCGTAGAAGTTCACCTCTCCAATGGCCTGCCCTCTTTCCATATGGTGGGCCTGCCAGAAACCGCCGTTAAAGAAAGCAAAGACCGCGTGCGCAGCGCCATTATTAACTCCCACTTCGAATTCCCCGCCCGCCGCATTACCGTCAACCTAGCACCCGCCGAACTACCCAAAGAAGGCAGCCGTTTTGATCTGGCCATAGCCATTGGTATTCTCGCCGCGTCCGGCCAGGTGCCCATGGAAGGTCTATCGGACTATGAGTTTATTGGCGAGCTGGCACTCTCAGGAGAATTACGCTCAGTAGAGGCCGTGCTGCCCTCCGCCCTTGGCTGTGCAGCTCGAAGTAAACAACTTATTATTGGTGAAAGTAACGCCGCCGAGGCCGCTCTAGTAGAGAACCTCTCGATTCTACCGGCCAGCCATCTATTGCAAGTCTCAGCCCATCTCCATCAGGCAGAACAGTTACCCGAATGGCAGAAAACCCCAGCCCCAACGCCTCCACCCAGTGCCCAACTCAACGAAGTAATTGGCCAGCAACATGCCAAACGCGCCCTAGAACTTGCCGCCAGTGGTGGACATCATCTGCTGTTTTATGGCCCACCCGGTACCGGTAAAACCATGCTCGCCAGTCGACTGCCCGGCATATTGCCACCCTTAACCAACGCCGAAGCCCTGCAAGTGGCGGCCATTCATTCAGTGGCCGGCAAAGGCCTGCGCAAAACAATCTATAGCCGCCCGTTCCAGTCACCCCATCACACAGCCTCAGCGGCGGCACTCGTCGGTGGCGGCAGCACCCCCAAACCGGGAGAGATTTCACTGGCCCACTGCGGGGTATTATTTCTCGATGAACTGCCAGAATTCTCCCGCAGCGTATTAGAAGTATTAAGAGAACCCCTGGAATCAGGCCAGATAATGATCTCGCGAGTGGCTGCACAGACACTCTACCCCGCCAACTTTCAATTAATTGCCGCCATGAACCCCTGCCCCTGCGGCTATCTGGGCACCCAACGCTGCATATGCACCCCCGATCAAATAGCCCGTTACCGCAATAAAATCTCAGGGCCATTAATGGACAGAATCGACTTGCAGGTACAGGTCACCACCATCGAAAATCATCAGCTTTTAAGCCAGCAGGAACAGGCGCAACCAAGCGGTGACAGCAATGAGAAAATTCAGCAGCGAGTGTGCCAAGCAAGACAGAAACAGATAGACCGACAGGGAAAGACAAATG
>DDDD01000048.1:1055-2817 GCA_002335945.1 Porticoccaceae bacterium UBA1989 | reverse complement strand
AGAACAGCGAACCCTAATGGATCTGGCCATCGACAAGTTCGCCCTATCAACCCGAGGTTTTTATCGGGTGTTAAAAGTGGCGCGGACCATTGCCGATCTGGGGGAGTTGGATAAACCTGAGTTGCCTCAGTACCAGGAGGCACTGAGTTATAGGCCTACGTTAGAATCCAGAAAGATCCGCTAGATATTTTGGTCCGGTAAGGTAGCCAAACAGTGACGATAATAATCAAACAACTCTGAGCTCATTGGTCGATTTTATTTTAGTAACAAAATTATTTCATAACCTCTAATTGCTCACCCACAAAATAATTAGGGTCAGGCTAAATTGGTCGCATGCACCATCTGAACAATATTTTTAGAAATATCCTCTTTTCGGGAATACTCAAGTTGAATAGGATCCAGAGTCCTCGCATTATAGAATGATTGCCACAAATGCTGCGAAATTGACCAATAAACTAGCAGGGCCTTTTCAATGCTATCCAGATTCACCTTCGAAAATAGATCAGCATATTCATGCTCTTCCACCAGAATGGCATGCGCGAAGACTTTGTTCCTAATATCTCTGCAAGCGCCCCGAAGAAAGCCATTATGAGGCCTGGCCAATTTGAACAAAACTCTCATATCGGCTTCATTTGGTTCAGTTTTATTTTCCATAAAGCGAGGATTGCTAGATAAAATATCTGGCTTTCGCACTAAAAATTCTGTCCTTGAAAAATCATGGATGTTCTTAATACAGTGTTTACTAAAATCTGCAAACGACTTCCCATCAGCCGAGTCATCGGTAAGCCGACCTAGATATAGAAACAGGGAATGCTGAACTGCACCATTGTGAAGCATCCAAAACTCCGAGTTCTTATCAATTTTATCCACATTATCTTGGTGCGATAGCAATTTCTGAAACTGCATATAAGAATATAGTAGCGCCAATGAGGTTTCGGTCTCAGAAACTATAAAATTTATCCATCGTTCAGTTTTCATTTGGGTGTTATAACTCCGAGGTAACGCGGGCGGTATAATCGATGAAGTAAATAGCACAGATTCCATTGATTAGGCACTTCATCGCTAAAGCCCCTTCACAACAGCAAATGGCTTAAACACCATTAACCAGAAAATAACTAATATAGCAGCGAAAGCAGGAACTCCAAGTGCTGTCCAAGCTCGCATCATTTTTTTGAACCTAGGATCAAGCTGACCTGCGATTAATGATGCATCAGCAAGAACTCTAAGTCTGTACTGAATAATAACAACGGGCACCCAGCAGACTCCCACGAAAATAAATAGGGTAATCACCAGATAAAACCAGGTAGACGTAAATGAATATCCTAACCTCAACATGAGAAGTACACCGGTTACAAATTGCACCACTACTGCAGGTGCTGTAAAAATCCAGTCGGCCAACACCACATGGCGCGCTATTACCGCTATCGCCATAACATTGTTAGAGCGATTTGCCATAAGCATAAAAAATGCAATTCCTGCTCCTGTGCCTGTCACAACCACGGCACTTAAGATGTGCAGTAACTTCAATATCAGATAACTATCCAATACCATTCTCCGTTTGGTGGGAGATAGCCAAAGACTCTGCTTCGACATCAAATTCAGTCAACGAATACATGCCCAAACAAGGCATGGCGCCTCTTTTCTCTATGGTTCCATTGATTAATTTCTTCGCGAGAATAATCGCAGACAAAATGGGAATGTACGGACCAACACCATTCTCAGCCGAGAGCACCCATTTTATTTGATGTGGATTTTGATAGTT
>DDDD01000048.1:0-957 GCA_002335945.1 Porticoccaceae bacterium UBA1989 | reverse complement strand
GCCAGCTTGGAAATTGACAGTTTTGAGGGGCCCATAGCGATTAGGAAATAACTCTAGATCAGGAATATCAACATTGGCCAGCCATCGATGACCAATAAGAGTATTAAAATACAGTTTTCGGGGAGACATCCAACCATATTGGTTTATCCATTTCCCCTGTGACAATACAGGGAAAGCATGACCTGTATAAGAGAGGATACCTCTAACCGTAGCCTCACCCCGGTCAGCTTGATTGCCGGGTGCAATGGCAAAGTCTATTTCATCGAGGCGGGAGAACTGATCTATAAAACTATCCACAACAACTGAAGAAAGGCCTGGAACTGAGCTTGCACCAGATACAACTAATACATCGTTCTCGAGAGCTTTTTTGTTGAGAGTGGATATATCACAGACAAATCGGCGATCGTCGGCTAGGTCAATATAATGGCTTTTAACAGTAATGCAGGCTTCCGGAACGCTATAATCCTGGCCCTGAAATGGGCCGCCGGTGTGTATTACAAGGTCAGGAGATAAGGCGTTGAGTTCCACAATAAACTGCGGCTTGTTTATATCAAGGGATGCACCTTCTAACTCCCCTTTAGCGCCCATCAATGCTAGTTCTTGGCATAGTTTCTGAGCTTTAATTTTACTGCGGCCTGCGATGACAACAGTGATATTTTCCAGTAGAGACAAACTCTCAGCAATTCGTTTGCCAAAATTGCCATATCCGCCAAGGATTAACACTCTAGATACGGGCACGAGCAACTATCTCCGTTAACCAAGCCATTACCGATCTCCATTCAGTAAATTAATATAAGCAACTCTATTTACTATAGCTGCTTTTAAGCGGTTGTCGTCACCTAAGCTTTAAGCGCGCCCCACTTTTATCTAGATATTTTGATCCGGCAGTGTCACTCCACAGTGATAACAGTACTCGGCTTCTGGATGGTGTCTGGTGCGCTCACAGATATTGCAGCG
>DDDD01000141.1:3163-3289 GCA_002335945.1 Porticoccaceae bacterium UBA1989 | reverse complement strand
CTCCGAACTCATGATGATGTGCGATATTATCGTTGTCGACAAGAGTGCCCGCATTGGCCAGCCCGAAGCCAATGTTGGCATTATGCCCGGAGCTGGTGGCACCCAACGGCTAGTCAGGGCCATCGG
>DDDD01000141.1:0-3089 GCA_002335945.1 Porticoccaceae bacterium UBA1989 | reverse complement strand
CGAGCCCGCCAGCTGGCACTCAGAGTGACAGCAATGCCGCCCAAAGCTATCGGCTCCATAAAGCGCACCTTGGCACAGGGGCCAGATCTTCCCCTGCAAGAAGCCTTATCGCTTGAGCATCAAGCATTTTTACAGCTATTTGATACCGCCGATCAGACCGAAGGCATGCAGGCATTCATAGAAAAGCGTAAGCCCAACTTTACTGGAAAATAAACCGAGCACATCAATAATGACAGACGAATCAAAACCAACTATAGCGGTTATCGGCGCAGGCACCATGGGCCGAGGGATTGTGCAACTGTTTGCCCAATCCGGCCACAGAGTAAAATTTTTTGATGCGACCGCCGGCGCAACGGAAGCAGCCAACACCTTCGTCACAGACATGTTTCAACGTAAAGCCAATAAGGGTCGTATTAGTCCACAAGAGGCTGACGCAGCCATTGGCAATCTTGTGCCCTGCACCGAGCTCTCAGATATCGCCGATTGCGATATTGTCGTGGAAGCCATCATCGAAGACCTCGACATTAAACAGCGCCTTTTCGCCGACCTTGAAGCGGTGGTTGCCCCTTCTGCAATACTCGCCAGCAATACCTCCTCACTGCTGGTAGCAGACATTGCCGCACAGTGTGAACACCCCGAGAGGGTGGTGGGTTTGCACTTTTTCAACCCGGTGCCGGTGATGAAAGTGGTGGAAATCATCTCTGCCGTACGCACCGTCCAATGCACAGTGGATAGACTCAAAGAGTGCGTAGAAACCACCGGACATCGCGCGGTAATCGCTCAGGATCAGCCCGGGTTTCTGGTCAATCATGCCGGTCGAGGTCTTTACACCGAGGGCTTGAGAATTCTTGAGGAACAAGCCGCAAGCCATTCCCAGGTTGACCGCTTGATGCGCGAAGCGGCCGATTTTCGTATGGGGCCTTTTGAATTATTGGACCTGACCGGATTGGATGTCTCTGGCAAGGTCATGCAATCCATTTATGAGCAATTCCAGCAGGAACCGCGCTTCCGGCCCTCTTCACTGATACCCCCCAGAATTTCAGCCGGACTGTACGGGCGCAAAACGGGCGCTGGTTGGTACCAGTATGAGGAGGGTAAAAAAATCGACTCAGAGCCCCCCGTCCCCGCCCCACTAAGGGCTGACTGCAAAGTGTGGGTAGACCCCGCTGCCGACCGCCATGCTGAACTGACAGCACTGGCAGCTGAAGCTGGTGCACAAGTCGTCGACCAACCTGACCATGCCTCACTGCTTCTGATACAGCCCTGGGGTATTGATGCCTCACAGGCCTGTGCCGATCTCGGCCTCGATGGTCATCGCTGTGTCGCTGTCGATCCGCTACCAACACTCGATACACATCGCACCCTGATGTTAACCGCTATTACCTGTACCGCAGCGCGTGATGATGCCGTGGCTATTCTAAGTGCCGACGGAACCTCAATTACTGTGATCAATGACAGCCCCGGATTTGTCGTCCAGCGCATACTGGCAACCATCGTGAATATCGGCACCAATATCGCACAGCGCGGTATCGCCTCCGTCGCTGACATTGATGACGCAGTAACAATAGGTCTGGGCTATCCAGCAGGCCCATTGACTCTAGGTGACAGTATCGGCGGCAAAAAAGTCATGCAGATTCTCGAAGGCTTGCAGCGAGTCACCGGTGACCCCCGCTATCGCCCTAGTCAATGGCTGCGCCGCCGCGTACAGCTGGGTCAATCCCTGTTGACGACTGAAACTGCCAGAGACTGAAGGAAACTCATACCTGATGAAAAAAGACCTCATGAAACCAGACCTCATAAAAGATGCCGTCATCATTTCTCAACCCGCACCCCATGTTGCCCAAGTGGCGATCAATCGCCCGGAAGCCAAAAATGCCATCGACGAAAAAACCCGTCTGGCTCTGATTGAAGCCATTCAATCGGTGTTAGCAGACCCTGATGTCCGCGCACTGGTCCTCTGCGGCACTGAGGGTATCTTCTGCGCGGGTGGCGATCTCACCAGTATGCGCGGCATGAGTGAGCAACAGGCGCGCGCGCGCATGCAGAGCGGCCATCAATTAGTCAATTTACTGTGGCAAGCAGAGATTCCCGTGGTCGTTGCCTTAGAAAAATACGCCATTGGCGCAGGCGCAGGGCTCGCCCTGCTGGCCGACTATATGATTGCCGGTAAAAACGCACGCATGAGCTTTCCCTTTATGCAACTGGGTCTAGTCCCTGACTGGGGCTCGACACAAGCCCTAATCCGACGCACGGGCTGGAGCACAGCCAAGCGCTTGATTCTGGATAAAGCCTCCCTGAAAGGCCAGCAACTTCTCGAACTCAATATCGCCGATAAGATCGTCGAAGACGAATCAGTTTTGCAGACGGCCTGTAACAAAGCCGCAGATTTTACGCACTACCCACGGCTGGCCTTTCGCTTATTTAAAACAAGAATGCAGACTTATCCCGAGTCTTTCGGTGATGCACTCAACGCTGAAGAAAACGACCAAACAGCCTGCTTTCTCGGTGCGGAGTTTGAAGAGGGGCTCAGCGCCCTACAGCAAAAACGCTCACCTGACTTTATTAACAACCCTAACGAAATTAACAAAAAGTAACCACTATCGGGAACTAAACATTGTGGATGACGCTGAACTAAAACACCTTCAAAGCTGGATTGGCAAACAATCGGTGTTGACTGACACCCTACCCAATTTCCCGGTGCAGGCGCTAGCCAGTGCTTTTGACCACAGCGTAGTACTAAATAGGGGGGGCACTCTACCCTGTCCCTGGCACTGGCTGTATTTTTTACCCACACCCACACACACCGGCACCGGTGAAGATGGCCATCCTAAGAAAGGAGGGTTTCTACCGCCGGTTCCCTTACCGCGTCGCATGTGGGCAGCCGGTGAAATGCGTATTGAACAGCCACTAATCATTGGCGAGGTCGCTGAAAAAACATCCACAGTGAAGTCAGTAGAAGCAAAAACGGGCCGCACCGGGCCACTGGTTTTCGTTAATGTACTGCACGAAATTCGACAGCGGGGGCAGCTCTGTATTTCAGAACAACAAAACCTGGTATACCGCGAAGCCCCAAAGCAGAGAGCAGAATT
>DDDD01000140.1:11750-17242 GCA_002335945.1 Porticoccaceae bacterium UBA1989 | reverse complement strand
ATCCCAGCGAAGGCTGGGACCTCTTGATCCCAACCACCAATCGATAGCGAGGCTTTTCGAAAATTCAATAGTATAAGTCAGTATGTCTAATTCGAGTTTGACTCTAATTATTCACCGCGTTGCGGTAATGCCCCTTCGGGCTGCGTCGCTTTGCTCCTAGTCCAAGATGCATGCATCTTGTCGAACAGGGGTTCTTATCGAGCCTTTGGGAGAGCCAATAAAAAACCCCAGCCGAAGGCTGAGGTTTGTTATTGGTGCACCCGGAGTGCACCCACGTCTTGCTCGATTGCTGCAAAGCCTTTACCTACGCACACCCTGCCATCATTGGCCTAAAGCATTTTATTGTCAACCGCCTTTTGATCATAGTTGTGTGTACATTTGTGTGTACATGGCTGAACCTCTAAAAAGAGGCAGGGGGCTATTCCATACGGGGCGGGGAAGCCTGCTGTGGGCTTGTGATTGTTACTGTTCCTGCACAGACACAAGTTAGGCTGATTTCAATCCTCCTTTTAAATCAAACCAATTTTGGTATCTTAGAATAGTTATTCGATATACCATAGCGACTGAAGAAGCCTCTATAGTGACTGACGAAGCCCCTATAGTGACTGAGTCTACGTTAACGGGCAAAGTAATCGATGGCTATATTTCAGGCGCAACAGTGTGTTTGGATTTAAATAATAACTATACCTGCGATTCTGATGAGCCAAGTGCAGTTTCAGGTGCGGGTGGCTCTTACACGTTTACCTATGAGGGGACGATCCCAGAAGGTATTCAAATTCTTGCTGATATCCCGATTGGAGCGGTTGATGAGGATCTTGGCCCTGTCAACAAACCTTACAGCATGTTGGCGCCTGCTGCGAATCCAGAAGTCGTAACGCCTCTAACAACATTAGTGTCTCAAGAAATTCAATCTTCAGCAGGGCAATTGACGCCAGAGGAAGCTGAGACATCAGTCAAGTTAATGCTCGGCATAGATGAAAGTGACAGTCTATTGGGCAATGATTTTGTAGCCAATGTAGATGCCGACCTTCAAGAAAAAGCTACTTTTATTGCTGAGGTGTTAGCTGTGACAAAAGACGCGATAACTAGCAACCCTGCAACTTCAGATCTTACGCCAGCAGACATCGCAAAGGCGTCTGTGCAAACAGCAAAGAGCATAACCTCTGACTTAATTGCTTCCGGATCGTCGATAGGTCTTGCCATCGAGGAAGTGGCTACGGCAGTGACAAACGTTGTAAGTGGTGAAATCAATAATATAGTGGCGGCATCAAAATCGGGTGATGGTGAGGTTGTGAGTCTCATTCAAGAAATAAAAGAGGGTAAGCTTATAATCCTATCTGAAGGGGATAACGAAATTACTGAAGACGGTGTACTAGCATTTCGTGAAGGTTTGGAAATGGAGTTCGTGTACTTCCCAGATGCGGTGGAAGGTGAGTTAGTAAATATCGTGGGTGAGGACAAGGTAGCAATGCTAGTCTATGACGGTCCCCTCGCAAACACTTGGGTTCCGATAGATTGGGAAGATAGTGATTATCGTATCGCTGACAACGGCAAATGGACTCTGCCTTCGGATCTCGAAAGCACTGGATCAAAAATAACTGAAAACTGCGCGATATTCTATGAAACTGGCATTGTTGAACCGTCTAGCGAAATTTGTTTTATAAGAAAAGATGTTTCAGGTAAGCAGGTCAGAGACGTCGTTCCTGATTTCTGTTCTGATGGCGAAGGCGGTGTTTCGGAAGGGTGTGATGAATTCGCTGATCTCCCCTCTGGTTCGTTTGTTTATGATGCTACTGTCACAATTGCAGAAAATAATTATGGTGGGGAGTACACATTATGGGGTGACGATGGCTGGAGCGGCTACCTCGACCCTGCCTATCATGACGACCAGACTATCAAAGGATTTATTGATGCATTCATAGCCGATCCCAATAGGTATGCGTTTAGGGGCGACGATTGTAATACTGCGTTTCGCATCAAGTCATATGATACCGTGGAGCGCTCTGGCTTAATCGAGTGGGCTGACGCATCTGACGGAAATTGCTCTAGTGGTGGATTTGTGTGGGCCGAAGTGGATACCGTTGAAACCCTACCATTTACTGTTGAGACAGTTGGTAGTGAGATCATTTTGAAGACTCAAACGCCTGTAGTTCTCAGGGTGAACAATCCGGACGAGAGAGACCCGTACATGATTTTTGGTCAGGTACCTAATGGGCTAGGGCAAGATGAAGATGGTATCTATGGTGGTACCTTTACTCCCTCGGGCTCCAAGTTGACCTATGCATTTACAGGGAACCTTGACTATGCGATCTTTGCCTCTCGGGTATTTGTTGACTTTATGTTGGAACAAGGAGGCAATCCAGTATTTCCTTATGAAGAGTTTTTAGCCGACTGATCATTGCCTGACTCACTTTTCATTGCTGTCAATTTCAGCAATTATTTGCGGTAGCAATGTGTGAGTCACTGAATGTTGGAGTAAAAAGATCCCAGTCAATCTGGGGTTTTTTGCTTCTTGGGGGCTTAACTTTTCAAAGCACGTGAAGGAAAAGACTCGCCTAGTAAATGACTCTGCAGGTCAATTTACGTAAATGATCCCATGGACGGTACTATGGAAGGTATTTAGATATTCTAAATCTCCTGTTATTTGGGTTCTTTGATTAAAATTAAGTGCTGACTAAGAGGTGCTAACGATCAAGGCAAATCCACCTTGACCTTAGTCCCCACTCCTTCTAAATGAGCCTGCCAAGTCTCTAGCATAACTTCCTTAGCCCATTGCTGGTGTTGCTGCTGCACAGCTATTGCATCGTGTGCTGATGGGTATTCTAATTAAGTACTGGTAATGTAGGAGGTGCTAGCTCAGCCTTAACACCTTTAGTAGCTATAGCATACAACTACTACCGACCATTAGCATCTAGCCCCGCAGGGTTCCTATACAGTCCCTAGTTCTTTTCATTGTGTATAGTCTCTTAGCACTGAAGAGAGACCATTAATTATTAACCTTTATCAACCATTTATTTTGTTGTTTCAGTCTGTTGTTATATCCTTCAGTTCTTTTGTAGGAAGGTACATTGTTGTAGTTATAATCTAGAGCCTTTCAGGCATCCTCAGCATCAACTTTACCCATCCCCAGTCAAGTGCTAGGTCGTTAGTTAGTAGCTTGAGAGGGGTCTTAGAGGAGCTCTAGGGGGTGCTAAAGTAGTCTTGGGGTACCTCCGTAGTTCTTGATAATTATGTTGCTTCCTTAGTAAGGCTATTTTAACTTCTTGGTTGTTAGCGCTATCTGTAGGTTTCAAGCTTCTACGTGACACTTCGCTTGCTCGTTGCTAAGGATATTAGCTTCTTATAGCTAGATATCTGATCCAGTCACAGCAGTTGGTTTTGGCAATAGCAGTTGTTGTTAATCAATTAGTAGTTGGGAAAAAGAAGTAGTCAGTAGTCAGTAGTTAGTAGTTAGTAGTTGGTGATTGCTAATAGAAGTAGATTCTATACCGACCCTGCTGTTGTTCCTGGGGGGTTCTATAAGGGTTCTATAAGAGTACTAATAGTACCCTTAGATATATTCATATCTAGAGACCCTAAAGGGAGTTTCCTCCTATAGGGACTAACGAGACATACACTGGGGGTTACTAGTGGTCTTTAGGGCTCTTCCAGGGTTCTATTAGTACTCTTAGGTATGCACATACAACTACCTCTCTTAGTTACTATACATATAGGGGTATTCCCGGGGGTTTCCCCCTATAGGGACTAGCGACATTTATTGCTAACAGCCTTCTTTGTATTATTTGCCGCAACTTAATAAGCCTATTTGAAACCGCCTGTTATTTCGTAAAGGTGTGGTACTTTGAGTATATTCTATGCTATTTTGAATAGGCTGGTATCAGAGTCCTCAGCTTGTTCAATACGAGCGCACAACACTAAGCGGTGCGCCTGAAGTTAATGACGGATTAAATAGAGAATCACAGGCTATGAAAATAATATTTAGACTTGCAGGTTATGTTCTGATGGCGACCTCGTTAGTTGCTTGTGGTGGCGGTGGCGGTGGCGGTGGCGGTGGCGGTGGAGCTGTCTCTATACCCAACCGGGCTCCAACAATCACCGATCCTGGAGCTTTATCTATTCTTGAAGGTGCTAGTCGAATAGTGTCTCTAGGTGCCGAAGATGCCGACGGTGACATACTTAGTTTCTCTATCATTTCAGGTGACGATCAGTCTCTTTTTACGATCACTTCCTCTGGTATTTTGTCTTTTGCAGTCGCGCCCGATTACGAACTGCCCGTAGACGCTGACACAGATAATGTGTACCTACTGTCTGTACAGGTAACAGATGGAGCTTTAACTAATAATCAGGCGCTAACTATAACCATCACCAATGCTTTTGAAGGTCGCGTGGTGGATGCCCCTATTTCAGGTGCATCAGTGTTTGTTGATTTAAATGGTAACAACACACAAGACGCAGGCGAGCCTAGCGGCACTACCGATGCAAATGGCTATTTTAATGTCGATTCATTTACGCTTCCCACCGATGGCCAGGCTAAAGTGGTGTCAAAGGGTGGCATAGACACCATGACGGGTAAGGCTTTGCCTGGTTTGGCGTTGGTCTCAGATGTGCCAAGTGATTTAACAAAGCCTGCAAATGTCACACCTCTTACTACAGTGCTCTCAGTGGCGACTACGCCTGAAGCTAAGACCCAAGTGCTAGCGGCTCTAGGCATCAGTGGTTCTGTTGAGGAGCTACTCACATCTGATGGCTGGGCAGACGCAGAGGCTGGTAACGAAAATGCTAAAGCCAATCAGCGTATGAATCAGCAAATTGGGATGTTGCTACAAACTGCAACGACCCTAACCGATGATGGGGACGAGTCTAACGATGTGTCGATAGCTTTAGCTGAGTCTGTTGCCAGTCAAATCTCGACTACTGCATTGGCGCAAGGGAATATTGATTTGACAGCGAGTGCGACTATTCAGTCTGTCTTAACCGATGCTGCCCAAGATGTTACACCTACCTTAATTATCGAAACCGCTGTATTTGCTGCTGTAGCAAATGCCACCGCCATGGTTAATACCGTGGTTGCAGATGTAACCCTTGACCCACTCTCGGATACGGCAAAGGAGGTCATAGAGTCTGCGCAAAATGGATTGCAAGCATCCATAGTCGATGTTGTTTCGGGCGATGTGAGTGTTGCCAGCTTTGCCGAGACAACTGATGCGTCGGAATTGTTTTCAAATGTCACTGTTGCTGCTGATGCTCCGGATAATGACAGTGATGGAATATCTGATGTACTAGATCCTGATGATGATAACGATGAGGTTCGTGATAGTGCAGACGCCTTTCCATTAGATTCAACAGAAACACTAGATACTGACTCGGATGGCACAGGTAACAATGCTGATACCGATGATGATGGTGATGGAGTTGCAGATGGTTCAGATGCTTTCCCACTTGATTCTACCGAAACTTTAGATACTGACTCTGATGGAACTGGTAACAATGCT
>DDDD01000140.1:1198-11667 GCA_002335945.1 Porticoccaceae bacterium UBA1989 | reverse complement strand
GATGATGGTGATGGTGTTGCTGATAGCTCCGATGATTACCCGTTAAATGCGAATGTGCACACAGCACCTACGGCGTCTAGTGCGAGTTATTTTATCAACCTGCTACCCAAAACGACCAATTCTGCAGGGGCAACGTTAGCTTCAACTTCGCAAGGAAGTCGCGCTGTTACCTATTCTATTGCTACGAATGCTACTAATGGGACTGTAACTCTGACTAATTCGAGTACCGGCACCTTTAGCTATTCAACAACGCAAACGGATGCAGCCGAGGATTATTTCACCTTTAAGGTTAATGATGGTTTTGTCGATTCAGCAACTTCGCGAGTGGACATTAGCCTGAAAACAGACCCTCTTTATAAGTACCAATGGCATTTAGATAATACTGGGCAAACCAGCTTTGCTTCAAATGGGGGTACCTCGGGTGCCGATTTGAATATCGATACCGCCATCGCAAGTGGAAAGACTGGTGAGGGCGTTGTCGTGGCTATTGTTGACTCTGGTTTAGAAATCGCTCATGAAGATATTGTGGACAATGTGGTAGCTAATGGGTCTTGGAACTATTCCAACTTAACAACTGACCCAACGCCATCCGGGTCCGGTTATGATCATGGAACAATGGTTGCAGGCATCGTTGCTGCCAAGGGCTGGAATAATTTAGGGGGGCGTGGAGTTGCTCCAAATGCCTCCATTCGAGCATTCAATCTTATCGCAACCGGCAACAGTAGT
Organism: Porticoccaceae bacterium UBA1989; assembly: GCA_002335945.1. Classification (GTDB taxonomy): domain Bacteria; phylum Pseudomonadota; class Gammaproteobacteria; order Pseudomonadales; family Porticoccaceae; genus HTCC2207. The sequence continues at coordinate 10,941 of DDDD01000140.1, read as the reverse complement.
TATAGCAATGAGGCAGATGCCCTAGGCGCTGACAATGATCGAGCTGCTGACGTTTCAGTTTTTAATATGAGCTATGGAAGTGGGTTGGGCACACCCAGCAACACGGCGTTGGCATACGCAAACACGACTTTAGCGGATGCATTAGAAGCAGGCACTAGTGACCTGAGAGGCTCGAAGGGCGCCTTGTATGTTAACTCGGCCGGTAATGATTACTCTAACGGTGATACTGGAACGGGTCTGTTCTCTTATTGCGGCGATGGCGTAAATGCGGGGTCATATAAAATAGGTTGCTATGACGCAGTTTTTGATAGTGTATTTGTTACACCTTACGTTATTGGTGTGGGTGCTCTAGACGCAAATAATACTAAGGCAACATACTCAACGCCGGGCGCATCATTATGGATTAGTGCGTATGGCGGAGAAGATAGTATTACTAACTCAGCCATTACTACAGTTGATAGGTCCTCATGCTCTAAGGGCTTTAATAGTTCGTCTGGCATTAGAGGTAATTTGTTGAATGACTATCAAAATCCGCATTCGGAGAATCCGGACTGTAACTATACTAATTTAATGAATGGAACTTCTTCGGCGGCACCAATGGTGTCGGGTGTTATCGCGTTGATGTTAGAAGCTAATTCAGAATTAACATGGAGGGACGTAAAACATATACTGGCAACAACTTCGGTTCAAGTTGATCCTAGCTTTTCGGCTACTGCCGTTTCAACAATACCTTACGTAGGGTGGATCACCAATTCTACTGGGTTGAAATTCCATCCCTGGTACGGATTTGGTGCCATCGATGCAACCGCTGCAGTTAATGCGGCATCGTCCTACACTGCGGATAGCCTTGGAAGCCAATCATTTACTAACTGGACTAACTCTAATGTTGGTTCGGTCAGTTTAGGCGAGGGCGTCTTAAATACTCAGACATTAACAGAAAGCGGTTCCGGTACTGTTGAGCATGTGTTGGTTTCATTAAGAGTGAGTCATTCCGATCCCACTCATCTTGGATTTAGACTTGAATCTCCAGACGGCACGGTGTCCACTTTGCTGCCACCGCTGACAGCACTTGGAACGGATTTCTCATCGAGTTCCTGGATTTACTTGCCGTCAAATGCCTTTTATGGAGAAAGTAAGGCAGGTGACTGGAAGCTGTACACCTACGACCACTACGCTGGATCTACTGGAACGTTAGTCCAGTGGGGTCTGCAATTCATGCACAGATAGGGAAAAGTATGCGATTAATCAATTTAGTTCGAATGCGAACCGTTATAGTTGTCAAGTTCACTTTTATGACTGTGCTGCTCACTTCCTGGGCGGGTGCTCAACAGCCGGCACCTATTGGCCATCAGGAGCTTAACATTATTGAAAGTTCAGTCGTCGTTATCGATCAAGACAACAATATTGGACTTACCTCTGGAATTGAGGCCCTAGGTGACTATAAATATTCTCTAGACGATAGCCTGGGGACTGTTCAAACCCAGAGCGCTCAACCTGTGTCATCGTTGAAAGTTGTTGTAAATCCCTTAACAGGGAGAATCGGTTTGACAAGTGGGCACCTCATTGTTGAATATGCCGAAGGTGAGAGTGGTCCTGATTTGGCTCTTAGCTATGGATTGGCAGTGATTAGTCAGCTTCCATCTCTTAATAGAATAGTTGTGCAGCTTGGTGATCTAGGGGAGTTTGAGCAGGTTAAAGAATCGATGAGGCTAGACGATCGCGTGGTGTCCACTGAGTTAGAGATTTACTATGGTGGCTATAAAGCTCAGTAGTTGGGGATGTAATACTTCTCTATATATCCTTTACGGTTACTACGAATGCAGATAAGTTCAGCATCCTTTTAGCCCATTGCTGGTGTTGCTACTGCACAGCTATTCCTTAATCGTCTTACAATAGGGAAGTTGGCTGTGCTGTTACTATAAAGCTATAGCGTTAGCACAGCCTATAACGCCTCTGCCTCACTTACGTCTTCTTCTTCAACATCGACGTCTTTAAAGTCTTTAACGCCTTCTTTAAAGAGTAGAGCGTCCCAATAAGTAATACACATACCGTTTGTTTGTTGTTTAAAGCAGAGATCTATAGCATCCATTAACGCGTTAGAGAACTGTTGCGCTGTGCCCTTAATGCCACTCGTTACGGCTTTCTTAGTGGAGGGAGTGTTTGTAGTCGTAGCAAGCTGCGATAAATTTTAACCCTACGTAATGCTGTTCGAATATCAGGCTCGAATACCAGAGATACAAAGCAAACCTATAAAAAACGGCCACTCCAAGAAGTAGGTCCAATCCTGTTAGACCATTCTTCTTACTTGCCCCTCAAGAGTATGCTCCGCTCTCGCAAGCGTTCTTGAGGCTAGCCTATGTTGGGGAAGTTATTCAAAGTCAGGGTTTTCAGTAAAGGTGTGGATCACTTCATCCGCTGGAGACCATACCGTAGCACTTGACCCCCAAAAGTTTGACGCGATACTAACCCAAGACGAATTATCCAAAGTGCCTGCTTTAATTAATTTAATACCGGGGTTCTCTTCTATAAAGCTCATTACAGGCGAGCCACAATTATCACAAAATCCTCTGCTAATATGTGAACCTGCTGTACCAGTTACTGTATAGAATTTTAAACTACCTTCTAGATTGAGAGATTCATCGGGAATCATCACAATCGTTGCTTTGCCGCTGCCGGTCGACTTTTGACAATCTCTGCAATGACAATGATGTGTAGATATAGCATTTTTCTGCAAGAAACTATAATGAACGTTACCGCATAAGCAGCTTCCGTTTTGAATCTTATCTGGCATGGCAATTTTCCGCTTAAGAATAGAAGTTTGAATAATATACCTAATCATAACCAGATGCCCAACCCAGTCAAATTAGGGCTAGATTATGGCTTAATGCGAGATGATTTATTTAAGGGCCAAACATAACCCGGTTTACAAGCCAATTCAGCGCCTTCTTGAGCCCCACCCAGCCTATCGATCAAACGCCATGGCTATTGTAATGTCAGCAGTCTCAGGGCGATTTGATGGGTACTTTGGTGCAGTGTGGCACAGACCTGGCTGGTGGGAGGGCAAATAGGGATGTATAGAGTACCTGTTTGGACTCTTACTCTTGCTTAGTTTTAAGCTCAGTGTTGGGGCAATTTCACAAGGTGGCTGACAAGTATTTGGCTTTAAGTTTCAGGTCTGAAGGCGTTCCATATTTATCACTAACATCCTTGGCCCAGCCGCTAATCTCATTGCGCTTATCCTTTGGGCATTCGACGTTTCGTAGTCTTGTCTGCATAGTATGTCTGAAGCTATGAGAGGTGGGGCTAGAGGGTCCAAGCAAAGCTTTCATGCGCTTATTGCAAGCCCCAGAAGCCCCAGTGTTTTTAACGTCATCTCCTGAGTCGTTAACGTAACGTGGAAAAAGGTAGTCATTAGATGCTGCTTCTACTAACTTTTTTATCGCCAGTAAGGACGAACCAATCAGAGGAACTACCCGTTGACTGTTTTTGTTTTTAAGGCCTCGGATATTATTCTTGTAGAGAACTAAGTGCGGCGTATTAGCCTTTAGGTCTGCGTCACCGACCAACAAGCCGCAGCACTCTTTTACACGCATGCCAGTGTCCAACATAAGATGAATCATGCAGTCTATTTCTAATGTTTTAGTTGGGGGCATCTTTCTTATGGCTAGGATTTGTTCGTGGGAAAAGTCTACTCGAGACTCAGCATCATCACCAAGGCCTGGGATGTTGAACTTCTGGAAGCAATGCACTCTGTCGGGTTTGATGTCCAGTTCAAGTGAAATAAAATTAAACATAGCAGTTATGGACTTGAGCTGGCGATGAACAGTGGCCGTCTTTTTGGTCTTTACGCTTACATCAATGAATTTGTTGATGTCTGATCTAGAGTATTCTGCTGGAGGTCTGTCTCCACAACATACAACAAAGCTATTCATTGCGTTATTGGCTTCATTTACATTCCTACGATTCTTCTCTTTTCCTTTTCTGCGCAGATATTCAGCAGGATATTGAGATGCCTTCAGTCTGAATTCACCTTTAGCTATCGCCAAAGCAGCTCGCTGATTATCGTCTAACAGGTGATAGGGGAAGGGCGACTCGGCAAGTCGATAAGCGGCATATTCTTTATCAGAGGCTTTTGTTCTAATGGTGTCATCTAAGCTTTCGAAGAAAGCCTCTTTGACATCTTCTGAGCCTTCTCCTTTAGCTTTTGCTTCAGTTTCGGTGAGTTCATGACTTGCTAATAATTTTAGTGCCGCTTGATAGTCGGTGAGCACTTGGTTCTTTGTGAGTCCTTGGCGCAGCCGTTTGAATTGCTCTTCGACAAGCCGATGTTTTTCTTGGTAGAGCGCAGCAGCAACACTCTTATCATTTTGCTTGAGCGAGATTTCAATAAACGGCTTGGGATACTGGTCTGCTAGATCGGCAGGAACACGCCTTCTGTAGTAGTAGGTATTTCTGTTACTTCTTTTAAACAGATATTTCATTGATATGGTGTATGTGCCGATAGCGAACTGCATCATAACGTAAAAAACCTCTAGTGTGTGTACATTTGTGTGTACATTACTAAAGGCTTTTGCGGCTAGAACCACTATTATAGCTGGATTCTGCAATCTTAATTGGTGCACCCGGAGGGATTCGAACCCCCGACCAAGTGGTTCGAAGCCACCTACTCTATCCAGCTGAGCTACGGGTGCGTGATTTCACGCGTTACTTGGTACTGATTACGTCTTAAAGCTTAGTTGCTTATCGCTCTAAGTACTGCAGCTTATTCTCTACGCCATCCCATTCAGCGGCATCGGCCGGTGCGTCTTTCTGGGTGGTTATATTTGGCCATACGTCTGCGAGTTCTGCATTGAGCTCTAGGAAGACTTCTTGGCCTTCTGGGATTTCATCTTCTGCAAAGATAGCACCTACTGGGCACTCTGGTTCGCACAGTGCGCAATCGATACATTCGTCAGGATGAATCACTAAAAAGTTTGGGCCTTCATAAAAACAGTCTACAGGGCATACCTCTACACAGTCTGTGTGTTTGCACTTAATGCAGTTGTCGCCAACGATAAAGGTCATATCTCTGTCTCTTATAGGTAATACGGCTGTGTTCAAGCGCGGCATTATAGCAGGAAGAATTGCTCTGTGAATGCCTTGTTAATGTTATTTATTTCTAATCTATATGGCTTACTTATATAGGGTTCCTTGGATGTTCTATTGGCGATCTGTCGGCGCTCTACAGTAGTGTTTTGAGTTCATAAATTAGATCTAACGCCTGCTTGGGGGACAGCTCATCGGGGCGAAGATTATCCAGACGTTTTTGCAGTTCGGTATTGACTGGGGGCAGAAACAGTTCGCTCTGGCTGGGCTGAGGCTGTGCCGCGGGGCTTATTACGCCATTGCCACCGGCTTCTAATAGAGCGAGTTCCTGCCTTGCGAGTCGTATCACTTCGTCGGGGATACCCGCCAACTTGGCGACTTGAATACCATAGCTCTGGCTGGCTGGGCCGTCTTGTATGCTGTGTAAAAACACTATGCTGTCGTTATACTCGGTGGCGCCTAAATGCACATTGACTGCACCTTCTACTTTGTCTGGTAATGCGGTTAGCTCAAAGTAATGGGTCGCGAACAGGGTAAAGGCTTTGACCTTGCCAGCCAGATGGTAGGCACAGGCCCAGGCCAGAGATAGGCCGTCGAATGTGCTGGTACCTCGGCCAACTTCATCCATTAATACCAGGCTGCGATCACTGGCATTGTGGAGGATGTTGGCGGTCTCGGTCATTTCTACCATAAAGGTTGAGCGACCGCCGGCGAGGTCATCGGATGAACCGATGCGGGTGAAAATACGGTCTACCAGACCAATCTGTGCCGAGCCTGCGGGGACGTAGCTGCCGATTTGTGCCAGTAGAACAATCAATGCTGCCTGACGCATATAGGTCGATTTACCACCCATGTTGGGACCGGTAATCACTAGCATTTTGCGATCGTCGTTCATTATTAAGTCATTGGCTACAAAGGGATCACTTGTGACCTGCTCCACCACTGGGTGACGTCCGCCGCGGATATCAATGCCGGGTTCGGTGTGTAATGTTGGTCTGCAAAAGTTCAGGCTATGGGCGCGTTCGGCAAGGGTAGCCAGCACATCTAATTCGGCAACGGCGGCGGCACAGATTTGCAGTTGCTCTAGATCTTGATTGAGGGTTTCTAGTAAGGCTTCGTAGAGATGCTTTTCGCGGCTCAGGGAGCGGCTCTTGGCACTCAGGGCCTTGTCTTCGAACTCTTTTAGCTCGGGGGTTATAAAACGCTCGGCATTTTTAAGGGTTTGGCGGCGGATATATTCGACGGGTGCTTTGTCGCTCTGACCTCGAGATATTTCAATATAGTAGCCATGGACACGGTTGTAGCCAACCTTGAGGGTGGATATACCGGTGTTGGCTTTTTCACGCTCTTCCATGGCCAGCAAAAATTCGCCGGCATTGGTATTGAGGGCGCGGAGCTCATCTAATTCTTGATCATAGCCATCAGCGATCACACCGCCGTCGCGAATAATTACCGGCGGGTTTTCTTTGATGGCACTGGCCAGTAATTCTACGAGATGGGGCAGGGGCTTTGCGCCTGTTGCCAGCTCGGATAAATGTTCGTGCTGTAAGCTGCTGTTTTCGAGGGCACTGTTCTCGAGGGCACTGTGCTCAAGCGTGCTGGCAATTTGCGGTAAAACGGCTACTGAATCTAACAGTCGGGTTAAATCTCGCGGTCGTGCTGAGCGCAGGGCGACTCTGGTTAGAATCCGTTCCATATCGCCTACCCGTTTAAGATGGCCATTTAAGGATTCATAGAGGTAGTTATCTTGCAGGGCAGCAATACAATGCTGGCGCGCTTCTAATGTAGGCAGATGTTGCAGCGGGCGATTTAGCCAGCGACGCAGCAGGCGGCTGGCCATACTGGTGGCGGTGTTATCCAGCACATCGAAAAGGGTATTTTCCTGACCACCGGTAAGGTTGGTGTCCAGCTCGAGATTTCTGCGGCTGGCAGCATCTAGAGCAACGGTATCTTCCCTGTTTTCGGCGCTGATGCTGCGAATATGGGGTAGCGCGTTGCGCTGAGTGTCTTTGGCATATTGAAGTAGGCAACCTGCAGCACTTATAGCCACAGGCAAATGGTCACAGCCAAAACCACTGAGATCTCGGGTACCAAACTGTTGGTTGAGCAGGCGATGGGCGCTGTCGATGTCGAATTCCCAGGGGGGGCGTCGACGCAGGCCCCTGCGTTGATCAAGCAGTTCTATGTTGGGTAGGTCTTCGGAAATCAGCACTTCAACCGGATTCAGCCGCTGCAGTTCGTTATGCAGTTCATCGGCATTATTGAGCTGCAGTAATTGAAAACGACCACTGCTCATGTCGAGCGTGGCCACACCAAATTGACTGTCGTTTTGACAAATAGCGGCCAGCAGACTGTCACTGCGGTCGTCGAGTAGTGCTTCGTCGGTGAGTGTGCCCGGTGTGAGCACGCGCATTACTGCTCGCTCAACGGGGCCTTTGCTGGTTTCGGGGTCGCCAATCTGCTCACAGATTGCCACTGATACACCCTGCTTAACCAGCTTGGCTAGATAACCCTCGGCCGCATGATAGGGCACGCCACACATGGGGATTGGGTTGCCGTTAGCTTTGCCTCTGGCAGTCAGCGTTATATCCAGCGTCTGGCTGGCGCGCTTGGCATCATCAAAGAAGAGTTCGTAAAAGTCACCCATACGATAGAAGACAATATCATTGGGATGCTCGGCTTTAATGCGCAGATACTGCTGCATCATGGGAGTATGTGGTGCGGGGGTAGATTCCATAGCTGCCTTAATGTGACGATAGTCCGTTGTTATGTCGCGCCTGCATTCCTTGGTGCGCTAAACGGATAATGTTAACGTAAAACGGCCAGCGGCAGTAGCCACAGAGTTGTTATTTGGCTAATCTGTTGCGGCGAATAAGTGATCCATAGAATGCCAGTAGGCTAATAACAATAAATATAGAATTTTTAGAGGCTCCCGAGCAGCCCTCTATTCCCCAAGTCAGTTAATTTTTTCTGCATCATTTATTCTGTATGACCTGAGTGGGTGGTTTAACTATTAAGCGATGTAATAGGGGTTATTTGAATAGACCTCTGGTAATCAATGGTATTTGAGGCAAAAATACTAAGAAGACTCAGTTAGTCGTTGGCTAGTAGCCGGTAGCAACTGGGCATAATAATAAATTATAGATAGAAAGGGCGAACCAATGAGCAATTTAGTAACAGTCACAATCGATAGCGGCGTTGCCACCATCGCCATGGACGACGGCAAAGCCAATGTACTCTCTCACGCTATGTGGGACGAACTGGAAGCGGCGTTTGACCAGGCCGAAGAGGCCAAGGCCATTGTTGTATTAAAAGGCCGTGCCGGTATCTTCTCTGGCGGGTTTGATCTTAAAGAGATGAATAAAGGTGTTGAAAACTCTCTTATCTTAACGTCGCGCGGCTCAAAAATGGCTCGCCGAATTCTGTCTTTCCCAACCCCAGTGATTGCTGTATCTACCGGCCACTGTATTGCCATGGGTGCCTTTTTGATGCTGGCCTGCGATTACAGAATTGGCGCGGCTGGTGAGTTCAAAGTCGGGCTGAATGAAACAATCATTGGTATGACCATGCATAACTTTGGTATTGAGCTTGCTCGTTACCGTCTGCCTTTGAACTACTTCAATCGCTGTGTAATTAATGCCGAGATATGGTCTCCAGAAGATGCGATGCCCGCAGGTTTCTATGATCGGATAGCGCCAGTGGACAGTTTGGACAAGGCTGCTGAAATGGCCGCCCAGGTATTTTCTCAGCTGGACATGAAGGCGTTTAACGGCACCAAGAACAAGTCTCGTAAGGCGTTTCTTGAACTCCTTGATGAATGCATTGAAGCGGATTTGATCGCTCCACCGATGTAGTCTTAGGTTCATTGTAGGTCTATTTGTGGACTGCTCTTTTTGGGCAGTCCTGTTCCATTGTTGTGGGCGTTACGGAATCTGATGGCGGGTAGGCAAAAGACTGGTCAGAATATCCAAAAGAAGTATCGGCACAGGCCAAACCCCGCTACAATTTCGCGATGAATACAACCCTCTATAATCTCTCCGAACAGCTGGGCCATGCTCTGCTAAAAAACAAAGCGACAGTCACCACGGCCGAGTCCTGTACTGGCGGCGGTGTGGCGAGCGCCATTACCGATGTCCCCGGCAGTTCCAAGTGGTTTCATCGCGGCTTTATTACCTATGCCAATCAGGCCAAGCATGAAATGCTCAATGTTTCCGCCGATCTTCTCAAAGCAGAGGGTGCAGTCTGTGAAGCGGTGGTTAGAGCCATGGTGGAAGGTGCAGCACAGGAGGCCGGTGCCGATTATGCCGTTGCCATCAGTGGTGTCGCTGGACCCGGGGGTGGCAGTTCAAACAAACCGGTGGGTACGGTTTGGTTTGCTTGGCTGAGTCCTCAGGGCATTAGTTGCCAGGTGCACAGATTTACTGGCGACCGCGCCTCAGTTCGAGAACAGGCCGTGATAATTTCTCTCCAAGAACTGTTGCATAAGGTTACTGGATGAATTACTGTACAACCATACAGCTACTGAATAGATAAACAGTAGTTCGACATTAACAAAGAATTTATATCGAGGACAGAATAATGGATGCCAACAAATCAAAAGCACTAGAGGCAGCACTGGGTCAAATTGAGCGTCAGTTTGGTAAGGGTACGGTTATGCG
>DDDD01000140.1:0-1164 GCA_002335945.1 Porticoccaceae bacterium UBA1989 | reverse complement strand
GCCCTGGGCATCGGTGGTCTTCCTAAGGGCCGTGTTGTTGAAATCTATGGTCCTGAGTCCTCCGGTAAAACGACCCTAACCCTGCAAGTGATTGCCGAAGCCCAAAAAGCGGGCGGCACCTGTGCCTTTATCGATGCGGAGCATGCGCTCGATCCTGTGTATGCAGAAAAGTTAGGCGTTGTTGTTGACGACCTTATTGTTTCTCAGCCAGATACCGGTGAGCAAGCCCTCGAAGTAACTGACATGTTGGTTCGCTCTGGCGCCTGTGATGTACTGGTTGTTGACTCCGTAGCGGCTCTGACTCCAAGAGCAGAAATTGAAGGCGATATGGGCGACCACCACGTTGGCCTGCAGGCTCGTCTGATGTCTCAGGCACTGCGCAAGCTGACCGGTAACATTAAAAATGCTAACTGCCTGGTTATCTTTATTAACCAGATCCGTATGAAAATTGGCGTTATGTTTGGTAACCCAGAAACCACTACGGGTGGTAATGCACTGAAATTCTACTCATCAGTAAGACTGGATATCCGTCGTATTGGTGCCGTAAAAGATGGCGACGAAATTATTGGTAATGAAACACGCGTGAAGGTGGTTAAAAACAAAGTTGCACCGCCCTTCAAGCAGACTGAATTCCAGATTCTGTATGGCAAAGGCATTAACCGCAATGGCGAATTGGTCGATCTCGGTGTTAAGCATGGTCTTATCGATAAGTCTGGCGCCTGGTATGCCTATCAGGGCAACAAGATTGGCCAGGGTAAAGCCAATGTGGGCATATTCCTGACCGAGAACCCCAAGATAGCGGCTGAGATTGAAGGCTTTATCCGCGACAAAGAACTCGGTGGACCGGCTCCAGCAGTTCAGGCACCAGCGCCCGAGGCTGACGATAACCTTGCTGAAGAGTGAGTCTCTGATTGCAGCTATCTTGATTAAAAAAAGCGCCAAGTGGCGCTTTTTTTATAGCTGTTTGAGCCAGGCTAATCCAAGGCTAGCAGTAAAACTTTACCCTTTCTTATAATCTGTTAATACTTAAGCGATGAAAGATAAAGACCTCGTTATTACCCCCGCGAAAATACGCTTCGCTGCGATGGACCTGCTGACGGGTCGAGAATTATCACGATCGGAGTTAGCTAAAAAGCTCGACAAGCGATTCGATCAGAATCCCGC
>DDDD01000061.1 GCA_002335945.1 Porticoccaceae bacterium UBA1989 | reverse complement strand
CCTCTCTCACCGCCAATATATCAAGCCCCAGTAACTGCGATGTTGCTGGGGCTTTTTTGTGCCTGCTTTGTAGCAAATATTTGTAGCAAAATTATCTTCTAATTATTCTGATTCAGTCAAGTGAGCCGTTTTCTGTGCGGTTTCAGGGCAGTATAAGTGGGACAGCAATGGGTAGAACCCAAAGGCTAATTCTAAGGCAATAGAAACCCTACGTTGGCACGGCTTCTTCGGGAGCCAAATAAAGTGTATTTTCTGTGAAAGATTGATACACGCTGAGTAGGGTGGCGGCTGTCATCAATATTTAATCAAAAATTCAAAAAACTGACGCAGTACAACTCTATCCTAAGCGTCATTGAAAACTCGTATTAGGTGTTTGGCATGTTAGATTCAATAACCGATTTCGATACGCGATGGTTTCTCCGTTGTAGCCGCTATCAGACTCTGAAACCACTGACTACTTTCTTTAAGTTAGTTTCTCGATCTGGTGATGGATATTTTTATGCCTTGCTGGGCGCTTTGATTATATTAACTCAGAGTAACAGCGGTTTTCTATTTGTCAGCGCCGGATTAATTGCCTTTTCGATCGAAGTTCCTAGCTTTATTTTACTGAAAAAATTTTTGAAACGAGAGCGGCCGTTCGAACAAATCAAACCCTGCCTCTGCGCTATTATCCCCAGCGATAAATTCAGCATGCCTTCAGGCCATACTGCCGCGGCATTTTTAATGGCGACATTAATTGCTCACTTTTATCCCGACTGGAGCATTCTTGCCTACAGTTGGGCCTGTGCCATTGGCTTTTCTCGCGTTTTCCTAGGCGTTCATTTTCCCACCGATCTAATCGTTGGGGCTGGGCTCGGCGTACTATGCTCTTATTTGAGTTTGAGTATTTTATTATGACCTTAAAAATACTCTACGGTATTCAGGGAACTGGTAACGGGCACATTGCTCGAACTCGGGCACTGCTTCCCGCGCTAAAGAATAAAGACGTGGAAATAGACTTTGTTTTTTCGGGAAGGCCAGAAAAAGATTTTTTTGACATGCAAGGGTATGGCAATTACCGAGTTTTTCGCGGCTTAACTCTAATCTATAACCGCGGACGTTTGGAGATAATGGAGACACTATTGGCCAACAATCTGTTTACCTTCATAGGGGATGTCATCTCTCTTAATACGACTAATTACGATCTAGTTATCTCTGATTTTGAGCCTATCACGGCCTGGAGTGCTCGACTAAAAGGGAAACCTTGCGTCGGCCTAAGTCACCAATGTGCCTTTGAGCATGATGTGCCTAAAGCACAAGGTTACTGGGGGTCAAAATTAATCATGAAAATTTTCGCTCCCGCTAAAACTAAAATTGGTTTTCATTACGACCATTTTAATCAACCGGTGCTGCCTCCTTTGGTTTCAGCGACTGTAAAAGCACAGGAGCCCAGCGGTAAAATTCTTGTGTATATGGGGTTCGAGGCCGTTGAGGATATCGTTAGTTTTTTATCCGGTTTTACCAGCATAAGGTTTGAGGTTTTCGCCAAGGTTGATAAGCGCCAAGAACGCGGCCATATAACGATAAACCCTCTATCGGTTGATGGTTTTCACCAACAGTTGGCAGCCTGTGACGGCGTGATTTCGAATGCAGGCTTTGAACTATCAAGTGAATGCCTCGTTTATGGCAAAAAACTTTTGGTCAAACCACTCTCAGGTCAGTATGAGCAGTTGTGTAATGTGGCTGCATTGGAAATGATGGGTCGGGCGACTACGATGAATAGTCTTGATCGCGAAGTGCTTAAAGAGTGGCTAACACGACCGACAGAAAGGCCGATCATCTTTCCAAAGGTGGCAGACGCCCTCGCCAATTGGATTGTAAACCCAGATCGAGGAGATGTTGAAACCCTGGCAAAAACAATTTGGGGCGAGTACCAAAGTCTTGCCATCAATGATGACGGCCTCATAGGCTGACCCCATTACTAGTTAGCCTCTAGTACTATATTCAACCGCCAAGACTCTTTACCTGACATGCTGTGAGGCGATATCCACTGCTGACACCATTATTAACACTGGCGGTTGGTGGTAATAGGTCTGGGGGCAAGTTGACTGAGCTGATTACAGATACCACAAAGACCACAGGTACAGCTAATCCTCGAATGACAGTGCAGCAAATCGCGGAGGAACCCTTTAAGAGGCATAATTTTTGGGTATTAAGCCGCTTTTGGCGTCATAAAACCTTTTCAGTTGACGTATATCGCCATCCACATCATCAGTAGGTTCCATCAATCCTTCTATTCCAATAGTCTTTGTCGTGCTGTCTACATAGACAATAAGGATAGGTACCTGGGCTGTTGTTGCGACATGGTGAAACCCGCGCTTCCAGTTAGGATTTGGGCTGCGGGTGCCCTCAGGTGTGATAATTAACACGAACTCTTCACGCTCCTCATAGATACCTGCGATGTAGTTTACTAATGAGCTTGCCTGAGTACGGTTGACGGGAATAGCTCCGCAATAACGCAAGAACCAGCCCAAAGGCCCTACAAATAGAGTGCTTTTTATAAGCACGCTGGGTTTTAGACGCAATACTGATACGGCTAAAACAAACAGTATAAAATCCCAGTTTGACGTGTGCGGCGCCACTATGAGTACATACTTTTTCTGCTCTTCCGGCAGTGATCCAACAACCCGCCATCGAATAAATTTTAAGATTATCTTAGATATGAGACGCAGCAACGGGCTTAGTATGGGTGTAGTAAAAAGCGTATATCGCACGATTGACTCCATGAAATCATGAATGGTAACTTAAATTCTGCCTGCCCCTCTAGTTTTAACTTCAGTTGTTGGTGGGGGGATTACAGGGCAGCTATTAGTGAGCTATTTACGGCTACTATCTAGATGCTGTTGTGATCAGCTACTCATAAAGATACTATTTGATTTTGAATTTTTCTGTGTATCGTTTGTTGGTCATAAACACCTCCAATAGGTTTAATTTA
>DDDD01000112.1:24545-25452 GCA_002335945.1 Porticoccaceae bacterium UBA1989 | reverse complement strand
AAAATAGTTGCGGTAATCGCCCGACGTGGCAACGGCCATATCTTCAACCGCAATAATACGCTCCACCTGAGGCATAAGACTGGGCAGCTCTATGGCAATTCGCCAGGGCATGCCTTCAGGATTAGAGCCGCTAAGACGCATCTCGCCGCCCACTTCCACCAGATAATCTGGCAGGGCCAGCATCTCTAATAGGTCGGCGACCAGGTCCACTGCATAGCCTTTTGCCACGGCTGAAAGATCCAACCGTACCGGCTTGGTTTTAGATAATTTATTGTCGCTGCCACTGTTGAGAAGAGTCAGGTATTGATAACCAACATTAGCTTTGGCTGCATCGATTTGCGCCTGCTCTGGCACCACGTCTGCTGTCGCTACTGGACCAAAGCCCCATAGATCGACCAAGGGTCCTACGGTAGGGTCAAAGGCACCATCGCTGTCTTGCCAAACCCTGTTACTCACAGCCAGAACCTGAGCAAAGTCTGGCGAAATACTCTGGCTGGTACCAACGGCTTGGTCATTAAACCGACTCAGTTCAGACGCTGCCTTGTAAGTCGACATGGACTGGTCAACAGTATCTAACAGCGCATCAATTCTGGCCGCCAAATCGGCTGGCGCGGGTTGATCCGCCACGACCGTTACATGGTAAGTGGTACCCATCTTGGTGCCAGAAATCTTGATAATTTCAGGGCCCGAATCACAGCCCACCAGCAATAAAACAGTGGCGATATAAACCAAAAACGAGGCTTTGTTAAGAAGCCCCGTTATCGTTTTACTCTGCACTAGCTTACCCACCAAAGTCATCGAGGAAGATATTCTCCTGCTCAACACCTAGGTCGACGAGCAGCTTAACCACCGCAGCATTCATCATTGGTGGCCCACACATATAGAACTCGCAGTCCTCTGGTGCTTC
>DDDD01000112.1:4746-24471 GCA_002335945.1 Porticoccaceae bacterium UBA1989 | reverse complement strand
CATTCGCGCAATGAACGGGCGCCGTACCAAAAGCTAATTTTACGATCGGATTTAACACGCTTGAGCTGATCAAAGATATGCGAGCGCATTGGCGCCATACCAGCACCACCACCCACAAATACCATCTCTGCATCGGTGTCTTTGGCAAAGAACTCACCAAAGGGGCCGTACACAGAAATCTTGTCACCTGGCTTCAGGCTAAACACATAGGAAGACATCTGCCCCGGCACAATACCAGTCGACCCTGGAGGTGGTGTGGCAATACGAATATTAAACTTAACCACGCCCTTTTCGTCGGGATAGTTGGCCATGGAGTAAGCACGAATCACTGTTTCATCAACAATCGACTCATGCTTAAAGAAATCAAAGCGCTCCCAATCACCGCGGTACTCTGCGTCGATATCGAAGTCAGCATACTTAATATGGTGAGGCGGACATTCCAACTGCACATAACCACCCGCGCGGAAAGCAACATCTTCTCCCTCGGGCAGCGTTAGTGTCAGCTCTTTAATAAAGGTCGCCACATTGGGGTTTGACTCAACCGTACATTCCCAACGCTTGACACCAAATACTTCTTCAGGGACCTCTACTTTCATGTCCTGCTTAACCGGTGTCTGGCAAGACAGCCTCCAACCTTCCGCAGCTTCGCGACGGTTAAAGTGACCTTCTTCAGTGGGTAGCATAGAGCCACCACCTTCGGTGATTACACATTTGCACTGGGCACAGCTTCCGCCGCCGCCACAGGCAGAGGGCAGGAATAGCCCCGCATTGGATAATGTCTGCAGCAGTTTGTCGCCCGCAGGTACGGTGATTGTTTTCTCGCCGTTAATCAAAATATTAACGTCACCAGAAGAGACCAGCTTACTGCGCGCAGCCAAGATAAAAGCGACCAGCGCCAGTATCACGGTAGTAAACATACCTACGCCAAGAATAATTTCAGTATTCATACTTTGTTACTTCTCCGTTATTACAGGGTAGTAATTAGTTGTTCTGTTTTTAAATATGTACTGTTAGGTACTTTTTATTAAATATCTATGCCACCAAAGGACATAAACCCAAGGGAAATAAGACCCACGGTAATAAATACGATACCCAAGCCCTGTAGGCCTTCTGGAATATCACTATATTTTAATTTTTCTCGAATGCCTGCCAGAACTACAATCGCCAGAGCCCAAGAGGTACCGGAACCAAAGCCATAAACCACAGATTCAGTAAAATTAAAGCCGCGCTCCGCCATCAACAGAGAGCCACCCAGAATCGCGCAGTTGACTGTAATCAGTGGCAGAAACACACCAAGAGCGTTGTATAGCGCCGGCACATACTTATCCAGTACCATCTCCAGTATCTGTACCATGGCAGCAATAACGCCAATAAAACATAGATACATAAGAAAACTCAGGTTCACATCAGGCAGCCCGGCCCAAGCCAATGCGCCATCAGCCAACAGATAGCTCAGCAGCAAGTTGTTAACCGGAACAGTAATAGTCTGTACAACAATAACCGCAACACCCAGACCAAAAGCAGCATTAATTTTTTTCGACAGCGCAATAAAGGTACACATACCCAGGAACATGCTCAGGGCAATATTATCGATAAAGATCGAGCGGACTAAAATACTCAGATAATGTTCCATTAGGCCACCTCGCTCGGACGACTATTAGCAGTGATTTTAAAGTCAGGCTGTTCCACCTGCTTCTTATCGCGGATACGGATTACCCAGATCAACAGGCCGATCAGGAAGAACGCACTGGGTGCCATTAGCATCATGCCGTTAGCGACATACCAGCCACCATCGGTAGTCAGGCTTAGAATTTCATAACCCCATAGCTTACCGGCGCCAAATAACTCGCGGAAAACTGCGACTACCATAAGTATCATGCTGTAACCCAGCCCATTGCCTATGCCATCATAAAAACTCGCCATCGGCGGATTTTTCATCGCAAAGGCTTCAGCGCGACCCATCACAATACAGTTGGTGATAATCAGGCCAACAAATACTGAGAGCTGCTTACTGATATCGTAAGCCACAGCTTTAAGAACCTGATCCACCACAATTACCAGTGATGCAATAATAGTCATCTGCACAATAATACGGATGCTGTTGGGGATATGGTTGCGAATAATCGAAACAAATAAGTTGGAGAATGCGGCCACTGTGGTCAGTGCCAAGCACATCACAAACGCAACCTTCATGCTAGAGGTAACCGCCAGCGCCGAACAGATTCCCAGAATCTGCAATGCGACGGGGTTATTGGCGATAATCGGCTCCAATAAGGTGTCTTTAATTTTTGACATGGTTTACGCCTCCCCTGTTTTCAAAGAATTGATCAGTGGTCTAAAACCCTGATCACCCAGCCAGTAGCGCACAAGATTATCAACGCCTCTGGTGGTCAATGTGGCGCCGGCCAGTCCATCGATCTGTGACTCAGATCCAGCACGGCTCATATCAGCCTTACCTTTAAGTACAGTAATAGCCAACTCGCCTTGATTGTAAGCTTGCTTACCAATCCAGCTGGATTTCCATTTGGGGTTGTCCACTTCGCCACCCAGACCCGGCGTCTCGGTATGCTCGTAAAAACCAATACCTGCAACGGTCTCAAGGTCAGATTCCAGTGCAATAAAACCATACAGAGTGGACCACAGGCCATAACCTTTGATCGGCAGGATAATCTTCTCAATACCCTGCTCACCTTCAACCATATACACCGTGGCGTAATTGACGCGGCGCTTAATCTTGGCAGGATCCTGCTTGGGATCAAGCGCCATAGATAAAGCCGGATCTTTCGACGCCTTGCGCTGGTCATAGGTGGCTGCGTCAATCGCATCCGTAAAACGGCCAGTGGAAAGATCAACAACACGAGGTGTGATCTGTTCAAACTGAGTCTCAATAGAAACGCCCTCTTGCAGCAGTCCTGCAGAGGCCAGAATATTGGTCTTCAAATCAATCAGCTTGTTGATTTCCTGCGTCGGCCGCAAGATCACTGCGGCGCTGGATACCACTACAGCGCAAATAATACAGAGCGCCAGTGCTACGCCGAATGTTTTAGAAATACTGTCATTACCCACGAGCCAGTCTCCTTTTAATATTGCCCTGAACCACCCAGTGGTCGAACAGTGGCGCAAATAGATTGGCAAACAGAATCGCCAGCATCATGCCTTCTGGGAATGCGGGGTTAACCACACGAATCAGAATAACCATCACACCGATCAAGATGCCGTACCAGAATTTACCGGTGTTAGTCATGGCCGCAGACACAGGGTCAGTGGCCATAAAGATTGCACCAAAGGCGAAACCACCGATTACCCAGTGCCAGTAAAATGGCATGGCAAACATAGGATTGGTTGAATCAATGGCATTGAACAACATGGCCAGCGCAGCAGAGCCAATCAGCACGCCAGAGATAATGCGCCATGACGCAATGCGCATCACCAGTAGCAAGACTGCACCGAGCAAAATAGCCAGAGTGGACGTCTCACCAATAGAACCCTGAATAGTACCGATAAAGGCCTGCCCCCAGGTTACGCTCTGTTGTAGAGCAGCCATACCATCTGTAGCGGCAACGGACAACATAGTCGCACCCGTATAACCATCAACCGCAGACCATACCGCATCGCCAGACATATAGGCTGGATAGGCAAAGTACAGAAATGCTCGACCGGTCAGCGCTGGGTTAAGGAAGTTTTTGCCCGTACCGCCAAAGACTTCTTTACCAATCACAATACCAAAGCTAATACCCACAGCGACCATCCAAAGCGGAAGGTCTGGTGGGCAACAGAGGGCAAACAAAATAGAGGTAACAAAGAAACCTTCGTTAACTTCATGGCCGCGCACCGAGGCAAACAGCACTTCCCACATACCACCAACAATAAAGGTAGTCATGTAGATGGGCAAAAAGTACGCTGCACCATGAATCATATTGTCCCAAATGCTTGTGGCATCGTAGCCTGCTAGCAGACCAATAAATACGCCACGCAGTCCCTCTTGGGAGACCATGCCCATATCAGCCATAATGGTATTGGCCTGAAAACCAATATTCCACATACCGAAAAACATCGTTGGGAATGTTGCCAACCAAACGGTGATCATGACCCGCTTAAGATCAATACCATCGCGAACATGAGAGCTGTTCTTAGTTATATCTGAAGGCTTGTAAAGAGCAGTGTCCACAGCTTCAAAAAGTGCGTACCAGCTCTCCCACTTACCGCCTTTGTGAAAGTTTGGTTCTAATTTATCGAGAAGATTACGCATCATGGGCTTAACCCTCCTTTTCAATTTTAGTGAGGTTGTCACGAAGAATCGGGCCGTACTCATACTTGCCCACACAGACATAGGTATAGAGACCCACATCTTCCTCGTCCAACTCCAAACAACCCAGCTTCTGAGCCATTTCGGTGTCGCCAACAATCAGTGAGCGAAGTAGCTGTACCGGCAGTAAATCCAGCGCAGTCACATCTTCATAACCGCCCACTGGCACCATGGCGCGTTCGCTACCATTAGTGCTAGAAGTCATATTGAACAACTTCTTAGTCAGGGAAGAGATAAAGATAGGTATTGCAGAATGCTTGTCGAAGCCAGCGCGCAAATAGTGCAGGAACTGACGTTCACGCCCTTCTTGAATCACTGAAACCTGTGCGTGGTAACGGCCTAAAAAGGCGTAAGCCCCAGCAGCCTTGCGACCTGCCAGAACCGAACCAGAGATCACACGATTTTCATCGTTAGCCAGCTCGCCAATAACTAGCTGGTTTAAGTTGGCACCCAAACGGGTCTTCAACAAACGGGGCTGATTAACCTGAGGGCCAGCCAGCGCAACAACACGGCTGGTATCAATGGCACCAGTGGTGAATAGCGCACCAAAAGCAATAACGTCCTGATAGCCGATAGTCCAAACTGTTTTATTGGCGCTAACCGGATCGAGATGATGAATATGCGTGCCCGCTAGGCCCGCAGGATGGGGTCCGCTAAAGGCAACTTCGCGAACGCCATCTACTTCGTTGCCGGCAACGCCAGACTGAGGCGCAACACAGAGATTAACCGGGCCCTCTGTCAAACGGGTCAACACCTTGAGACCGTTGACAAAATCTTCGCTGCGCTGAGCAATAATCAACGCGGGATCAGCTGCCAGAGGATTAGTATCCATGGCAGTAACAAAAATTGACGAGGGAACTGTATCAATCGCGGGAACCTGGGAGTAAGGACGGGTGCGCAACGCAACCCACTGTCCGGAGCTAACCAGATTCTCAACCACGGCAGCACGCTCTAATGAACCGAGCTTATCCGCCTTGTGAGAGGCAAATTTTTCTGCCTTGGTACCATCGATGTCAATTACCAGAGATTGAAAAACACGGCGCTCACCGCGGTTGATAGCAACCACAGTACCAGCTGCTGGGGCTGTAAATTGCACCCCCGCGTTTTTCTTATCGGTAAATAATACCTGACCCAGTTTAACGCGATCACCTTCGCGCACAGCCATAGTGGGTTTCATACCCGGGTAATCTGACCCGATTATTGCCACCTGGCATATAGCTGGACCATCGTGAATAACCTGCTCTGGCGCACCAGAAATCGGCAGGTCTAATCCGCGACGAACTTTAATCATAGAAATACCACTACTCAAATTTAAATTACGGTCGTTGGGCCAGTCAAAAGGCCGCCCTGAACCAGATGCAAAGTTCAGAAAATTGGGTGTTTTAAGCTGTAATTTCGCCGATCGGACACAATCAGGACCAAGCGAGATAGATTTGCGCGGGATTATAAAGGTCTAGGGGTTTTGATGCCAGCCTGTAATGGCTTATAAAACCTAAACTGAGTGATTTTCTTTGATCAATGACATGATTGCTTCGAACAGAATTGCGCCCGGATGAAAACCGTCGATAAGAGGGGCAAAAAAAGCCCCCAAAATGGGGCTTTTAGAAGGTGGTTTAGGTCAGATCTAAGCCGGCCTAAAGATCACTCTGATTGAAACGCACAGAGTGCTTTAAACCTCTTGCGGATAGCTAGGCCAAACAACCCCAGCAAACTTCTCCAAACAACGAACTACCTGACAGCTATAACCAAACTCATTGTCATACCAGCAATACAGCACACAGCTTTTGCCATCGACAATGGTCGCCTGAGAATCAAGCACACAGGCCTGGCGAGAGCCAACAAAGTCAGTCGATACCGCTTCAGTGGACACTGTATAACCAATTTGCTGCTGCAAGGGGCTATGCAATGCCTGCTGACGCAAGAACTCATTGATCTCTTCCACCGAGGTCTCGCGACCCAGCTGCAAGTTAAGTATCGCCATAGACACATTAGGGGTCGGCACACGAATCGCATTACCTGTAAGCTTGCCCTTCAACTCAGGAATCGCTTTGGCCACGGCCTTAGCCGCGCCCGTGGAGGTCAACACCATATTAAGTGCCGCACTGCGACCACGACGATCACCTTTGTGATAGTTATCAATCAAGTTCTGGTCATTGGTATAAGCGTGCACAGTTTCAACATGGCCGCTATTCACTCCATACTCATCGAGCAGGCACTTGAGTACAGGCACAATGGCATTGGTGGTACAGGAGGCCGCAGAAATAATTTTACGCTCTGGGGTAATCTCGTTGTGATTAACACCGTACACAATGTTGGGAATATCATCGCCCGCTGGCGCGGTTAACAAAACCTTAGACGCACCGGGACGCAGATGGCCACCGAGACCCGCATTGTCTTTCCACACACCGGTGTTATCAACAATCAGTGCGTTGTTGATACCGTACTCGGTGTAATCAATTTCTTCGGGAGCGTTGGCGTAAATCACCTTGATCGGGTTTCCGTTAACCACCAGCGTATTCTCTTCGTGCAGCACACGGATAGTGCCTTTAAAGGATCCATGGACAGAATCGCGACGCAACAGCGCAGCACGCTTTTCTAGGTCGTTTTCAATCTTGCCCTTACGAATAACAATCGCGCGCAGACGCAGTACATCACCGCCACCGGCCTTATCAATCAAAATTCGCGCGACTAAACGGCCTATACGGCCAAAGCCATAGAGCACGACATCCTGAGGCTGCGGCAATGGTTTGGTATGGGAACCAATAATACCCGCTAGTTCATCATTGAGAAATTCGTCGATAGAACGACCGTTGCCCTGCCCCTGATACTTAACTACCATTTTACCAATATCCAGATGGGCAGGTCCCAGCTGTAATTTGGCGATGGCATCCAACATCGGCGCCGAATCAAATTCAGAAAGCTCGTTTTGCTCAACCTGGCGGACACGGCGATGCGCCTTCATCAAGTCAGTGACTGACTTGTTGACCATGCTGTTGCCGTACATGTAGGTATTGACGTTATGCTCACGATAGAGCCGGCCAATCAGAGGGATCATGCCCTCGGCTAATGCTTCACGTTGTTTCCAATCCTTGAAAAAATCATCTGGTAGGGGGCGTTGCTGTTGGTCCATGTAACAATCCTTTTAGAGTTACTGATTTGGCGCACTATTATGGGGCAGTCGTCGAGCCCAAACAACTAAACAATAGGTGTAAAAAGCCTAAATTCAAAGATAGAGAATATTCCTATAATCAATAGCCCGAGATCAGTAGAATAGCCACCCTAAAATTTCGTCAGCGATAGGCATTTACGCAACAATGAGCATTTTTAACCAACTACCGGCATCTGTATCTGGTGACAAGAAAACCTGGGGTGAGTTACGGGGGGCCGGCCAAGCGCTGGCTGTGGCAGAAGCTGCCCTTAGTTACGAGGGCCTGACCCTCCTGATCACCGAGACTGCTCGGGAAGCCGCAGCACAGAGCCGTGCACTGGAATTCTTCACCGCTGGCCACAATCTGCCTATATTTACCTTTCCAGACTGGGAAACATTACCCTACGATATTTTTTCGCCCCACCAAGACATTGTCTCCGCGCGCCTACAGACATTAGCCAGCTTGCCGAACAGCAAACATGCGGTATTAATAGTGCCCATGCCGACGCTGATGCATCGTATTGCACCCATAGATTTCGTCGCCTCACGCACCTTTAGTTATAAAGTCGGTGAAGACCTAGATAGAGTTCAGCTTCAGGATCAACTTAGCTTGGCAGGTTATCTGCGTGTAGAGACCGTCTTTGAACATGGTGAGTTTGCCTTTCGCGGCTCACTGATTGACATCTTTCCCATGGGTGCCAAAAACCCATTCCGTATCGATCTGCTCGACGATGAAATTGAAACCCTGCGTCTGTTCGATGCAGAATCCCAGCGCACCCTCAAGGCGGTTGATCAGGTTCAGTTATTGCCTGCCCGGGAATTTCCGATTGATAAAGAAGCCACCAATCAATTCTTAAATAATTGGCACGACCATTTCGATCATGATCCCTCTAAGTGCCCGGTGTATCGAGATGTTAAAGCCGGTATTGCGCCACAGGGAATCGAATACTATCTAACCCTGTTTTATGCCGAGACCGCCACGCTATTTGACTACCTTCCCGCCGAGGTCCAGCTCTTTACTCACAGCGCCATCGAAGGGGCCGCGCAACATTTCTGGCAGGATATCACCAGCCGCTATGAAGAGTATGGCGTGGATCCCGAGCGCCCTCTTCTGCCGCCGACCGAAGTCTTTGTGCCCTTCGATCAAATATTCCACCAGCTCAAAAAGCTTCCACGCACGGTACTGACTGGAGATTTTCTGGATGAGTCTGCGGGATATAGCAACCACGGCATCCATGGAGTGCCGGACATTGCCGTCAATGCCAAACTGACCAATCCACTGTCTCAGCTGGATGAGTTTTTATCCTCCGGGACCTCCATCTCTGGAGATTGCCGGGTATTGTTTTGTGCCGAATCTGCAGGCCGCAGAGAAGTGCTCACTGACCTGCTCAAGACCATCCATATTTTTCCCGAGGAAGTCGATAATTGGCAGCAGTTTAACGACTCCAGCCATGTGCACTGCATTACCACCTACCCCATTGATCAGGGACTCTATGTTCCGAGCCAGAATATCTGCCTGATCACCGAAGGCGAGCTCTTTGGTCAGCAAGTTATGCAGCGCCGCCGTCGCTCCAAGGCCTCAGAATCCCCGGACTACATCTTTAAGAATCTGGCTGAACTCAAAGTAGGCGCACCGGTTGTGCATATAGAGCATGGCGTTGGCCGCTATCAGGGCCTCGTCTTGCTGGATGTAGATAAATCCAAACAAGAATTTTTAATGCTCACCTATGCCGACGATGCCAAGCTCTATGTGCCCGTGTCGTCTCTGCATCTAATTAGTCGTTTTGGCGGCGGCGATCAGGTCGCTGCGCCACTCAATAGACTGGGCACCGACAAGTGGGACAAGGCCAAAGAAAAAGCCGCCAAGCAGGTTCGTGACACTGCCGTTGAGTTGCTGGACATTTATTCACGCCGAGCCGCCCGCAAAGGTTTTGCCTGCGACGACAATGCAGAAGACTACCGTAAATTTAGCAGCGACTTTGCCTTCGAAGAAACCGCCGATCAGCAGGAGGCTATCGACGCCGTTCGCCGCGATCTATTGAGCACTCAGCCCATGGATCGTTTGGTCTGTGGCGACGTTGGTTTCGGCAAAACAGAGGTCGCCATGCGCGCCGCCTTTACCGTTGTCTCCAGTGGTAAACAGGTGGTTATTCTCGTGCCCACCACATTGCTGGCTCACCAGCATCTACAAAACTTCCGTGATCGCTTCGCCAACTGGGCGGTGCGGGTAGAAGAACTCTCGCGCTTTAGAACCAATAAAGAGCAGGAAGATGTTATTGCCGCCACCGAAGCCGGCAAAGTGGACATCCTTATCAGCACTCATAAATTACTCCACGCCAAGATCGACTTTAGCGGCCTTGGGCTGATGATTATTGATGAAGAGCATCGCTTTGGTGTGCGTCAAAAAGAGAAAATTAAGTCTCTGCGCAGTGAAGTAGACATACTTACCATGACCGCGACGCCGATTCCTCGCACCTTAAATATGTCGATGCACAGTATTCGCGATCTCTCTATTATCGCCACACCCCCAGCCAAGCGTCTGTCGGTAAAAACCTTTGTTCGCGAGCAGGAATCTCGAGTGACTCGCGAAGCCATACTGCGTGAAATACTCCGTGGTGGGCAGGTGTATTATTTACACAATGATGTCAAAAGCATCCAGCGAGTAGCAGACGAACTGGCTGAACTGGTGCCAGAGGCCCGTATTAATATAGCCCATGGCCAGATGCGTGAGCGCGGCCTAGAACAGGTCATGTCAGATTTTTACCATCAGCGATTTAATGTGCTGGTGTGCACCACCATTATTGAAACCGGCATTGATATCCCAAGCGCTAACACTATTCTTATCGACCGTGCCGATAAATTTGGTCTGGCCCAACTGCATCAGCTCCGAGGCCGCGTCGGACGTTCCCACCATCAGGCCTATGCCTATTTAATGCTGCCCCAAGACAAAAAAGTTACCGCCGACGCCACCAAGCGTCTAGAAGCGATTGCCGCAGCAGACCATCTTGGCTCCGGCTTTACCCTGGCCACCAATGATCTCGAAATTCGTGGCGCTGGAGAGTTGCTCGGTGAGGAGCAGAGCGGCCATATTCAAGCCATTGGCTTTACCCTGTATTTGGAAATGCTCGACCGGGCGGTTAACGCCATTCGCAAAGGCGGTAAACCTGATCTCGACGTAGCCCTGAATACCGGCATTGATGTAAACCTGCATCTCCCAGCACTAATTCCCGATGATTACCTGCCCGATGTCAATATGCGCCTGACTCTCTACAAGCGCCTATCTAACTGCGAAACCAAGCAGCACCTTCATGAGTTACAGGTAGAGATGATTGACCGCTTTGGACTGCTACCGGAACCTGTGAAAACTCTGTTCCAGCTGGCAGAACTGCGTCAGCTCGGCGAACAGATTGGTCTGAAAAAGATCGAAGCTGGCCCCAATGGTGGGCGACTGCAATTCACCTCCAATACCATTGTCGAACCCATCAACATTGTGAAAATGGTGCAAAACGACCCCAAGACATTCCGCTTGCAAAACAATGACCAACTGAGTTTCACTATGGCCATGGATACCGCCGAACAACGCTTTGGTTTGGTGAATGAAATTTTACAGAAACTGCTGACAGAGGCTTAACAGGGATGGCGACTAACAGGCACCACAGAGAACGCAATCGCGGAGCAACAATAGGGTTCTGTAGCCTAATGATATCTATGGCGATATCTATTTTGACAGCTGTGTTGATATCTATAGTTCCGGCGATTAATGCATATGCCGAGGAGCCTCCCCAGGAAATAGAAGCCCCGAATAACTGGTATCAGGTTGAAGTCATACTCTTTACTCAGAATGGCAACACCGGCGGTGAAACACCCCCCCAAGACTACGACCTTAGCTTTCCCGAGAACTGGCTGGAACTAATCGATCCCAATATGCCCTTGGAAGAGGATGGCTTCCCCCTCGCCCAGGGTTCGTTGCTTTATGAATCCGCCCCCGGCACTTCATTGCGCACAATCCCCATGGCGGTCGTGACCGACCCCCTAGCCAATAATGGTCTCAGCACTGGGCAAACAGCAGATACCGAAGAACAATATACACCTCAATACCAGGCGCCCTTTGTGCTGCTAGATAAAGAATTTCGCGACCTTAATGACAGCGCAGCCGCACTAGATCGCCGCCAATACAATGTGGTCTTTCATGAAGCCTGGCGCTTTGCCGCCGATGAAAATGGCGCTGACCCCTGGGTGTTAATTAAAACCGGACAGAGCTTTGAGGGGCGCTTCCAGCTAGAAGGTTCACTGCGTTTTTATAAATCGCGCTTCTTACATTTTCAATCGGATCTATGGCTGCTGCAATTTGCCAATACCAAGACAGGTGAGCCTAGCCGATTAATTGAGCTACCCGCGTTTCCCGTTGCTCCCGAGGTAATGGCTGTACCAGAGGCGATTGGCGATGAGATTAAGGTTGGAGATGAGGCTGCGCTGGAAGAGTATTTCTTAGATTCCACCGCCGCTCTAGACACTAGGGCTCAGTCTGCTCTGTTAGAAGATAGTGAGGCTGCCGCGCACGACCAGAGCCAGGCAAAAAAATACCCCGTTGAAAGCGTTTGGGTACTGAAAAAGTCTAAGCGTATCGAAGAGCAGACAATCTATTACATCGATCACCCAGAGATGGGTATTATGCTCACAATCAAACCTTTTACCCCAGATCTACTCAACCCACCTGAGGAAGTATTCCCCCAGGGTATTATTCCTTTACCCCAAAGTTCTGTGTCCAATAAGACGAGTCCTCAAGACTAATCACTGTTTGACTCGGTACCATGCTGCACAAAAATTAGCTTGTCCGTTGCAAATCCCAGCGCCGAGGACCTCGCAATAAATCGCTTCATTACCTCATCACTGACCTCAGGTGTTCGGGCCAACAGCCAGAGGTAATTGGTGTTGTTACCCGCCACGAACGCGTATTGATAGTCCTCAGCATCCAGTTCAAAAACATTATAAGACCCAAAAAACGGGCCGAAGAAAGACACCTTCAAATACCCTAGATCAGAACTTTCAACAAAGTAAGCCCTGCCCTCTGCTTCACTGCGTTCCTCATCGCCGTTAGCGTCTTGGCGAACACCTGAGTTCATCACACGCACGCCGCCATCCTCACGCATCGAGTATTCAGCGGTGACCCCACTGAGCCCTCGCTCAAAAGAATGATCGAGACGAGCAACCTCATACCACTTGCCCAGATACCGATCCAGATCAAAATCTTTAACCGGCGTAACCCCCTCAGGGGCACCAAGGCAGCCCAGCAGGCCAAAGCACATTAGAAAAAACAGAGAAATACGCACAACATAAACCTTTAGCAGAAGAATAAGGCTGCCATTATAGAGGAAAATCCCTATTGATTACGCCACAGGCCAGACAGCAGATACTGCACATCACCACTCAGGGCGGGCTCATCATCCAACACCGCCTTCCAGCAAAAATCCATCAGCCCGATCGCCGTGCCGACAAAAAAAAGATGGATATTCAATAGATCAATCAGGCTATTCAGACAGAGAAAAGCCAGGGGAATACAGAGCAGCACGCCCCCGAGAAAAAGCATATTACTAAACACCTGACGATCAAGCTTGGTCTCGATAACATTGAGACTGCGCCGAAGAAAATGATCCTGCCTCACACCCAGTTCCCGAACGCTAGTGGCCGCAGAACTAGCCAGGTAGAGTAGTAGGCAAATCACGCCCAGTACCGACAATACCGCCATGCCTACTTCGGCCACCATAAGATCAACATTCTGCTGCACCCGCATTGGCGCAATAAAGGGATAAGACAGCCAGTCTGAGCTAAGAATCCAATAGCCATTAAAATAGCCCACCGACAGCATGCGCACAGTATTGCTGTAAATACCGGTAATGCTAATCGCCAACAGCAGGCAGAGGTACAGAACCATCGAGCTCAGAACGACCTCATCAATCAACCACCAGCCTACCAGCGCTGTGATCACTAACATCGGCAAGCCGATACAAAATAGAACATCCGTAGTTTGGTATAGGTGGCTGTAAACAGTCTGTAATAGCCTACCCAACCGATTGCAACCCCGCCCCACCAGCGCCAAAGGGCTACTGAGCTTGGTTAGCCTGAGCCAACCGCGTCTAAGGGGGTTTTTCCGCCAATAAAAGGTTTGATAGATAGAGAGTGTTAGCCCAAGAAGTACCGCCCAGATCTGGCTATTTTTGGACGTGGCAAACAGGCCCAACAGAGTGCCCAGCAGATAGTCGAAACTGGCTGACGCTAGTAAAGCCCAACCAAGAAGCATGAATAACAATAGAACCAACCGCCCAATGGTTGCTAACACGCTGGCACCCAATCACCTGATGTAAAGTTTGGAGTACAGAGCGTTGATGTAAAAAAAACTCGTGGGAAAAAAATCGTCAATTCCATGACCTGACTTCCTTATCCAATTGCCATAAATAGCACCCATACCGGGCACTGGCACCGTCTCTCCCTGATAACATCCGTGTTACTAAAAGGGCCGTTCTACTTCGAAGTCTAGCTTCAACTCCGGTTATTCAGGTTAATGTAGTCCCTGTTTGGGCATAATTCCAATCTATTCTTGCATACAGTTTAATAAGCGCTGCCCCGTCGTGGTTAATACATCAGGTGCTCTGACCTATTAGCTCCCCGCTGGCAATATGTAATGTTGATGTGGGAAAGGCTATCTCAGCACTATTAGCCTCGACAATGCCGGCGATCCTGAGCAAAATATCCTGCTTGATCTTATGGAAATCAATCCAGTTGGTGGTTTTGGTAAAGGTATACACAAAGAAATCTACCGAGCTTGCCGAGAACGCATCAAAGTTCACAATCATGGTTTGTGTCGTATCAATTTCTGGATGCTCCATCAGCATTGCGGTTACCTGCTCCACAATGGCATCCATACTATTAATATCCTCGTAGCGAATACCCACGGTTTCATAGATCCGGCGATTACTCATTCGCGAGGGATTCTCAACGGAAATATTGGCAAATACAGCGTTGGGAATATACAGCGGACGCTTATCAAAGGTTCTAATTCTAGTTAACCGCCAGCCAATATCCTCCACCACACCCTCAATTTCTTTATCCGGTGAACGTATCCACTCACCCACTGAAAAGGGCCGATCCAGATAAATCATCAGGCCACCGAAAAAATTCGCCAATAAATCTTTTGCCGCAAAACCCACAGCAATTCCACCGATACCACCAAATGCGAGCAAGCCTGAAATACTGTAGCCAAACAGCTGCATCGCAATCAGCACACCGGTAATAATTACCGAGGCTCGCAGTAATTTACCCACCGCACGCACGGTGGTGGCATCCAGTGGCTTGGCAATATAATCCGGATGGATCAGATTGCGCTCAGCGCGTTTAATGAAGTTCGTGAGAAAGATCGTACCGAGAAAAATTAGTGCCAGGCGGTTAATTGGATCGATTAATGCCTGTAACGGCGAGTCCATTTTTTGCGCCGCAATACCCGCTGCAAAATTGACACCCAGAATCCAAATCAGCCAGATAGCCGGTCGGCGACAGGCCTCGATAAGGGCATCGTCCCAGACGGTTTTAGTCTTAGCAGCCTGCACTTCCAGCTTATCAATCATGCGGTTGAGCACAAACCCGAGGCTCAGAGCAATCAGCACAATCAGGAATAACTCAAAGGCCCAGAGGTATTGCTCACCGGTTAAATTCACCAACCAACTTTCAATCTGATTCATCATGATCCCTATTTTGCGTCCAGTTCTTGTAGCTTTTTAATGATATCGAGTCGCCGCGGATGATTTTCAAGTTCGTCCCAGCTTATAGATTGACTGGCGCGCATCCGGGCAATTTTATCGCTGCCATCCACCGCGGCACTGGCCATAAAGTCTAACACCTCAATGGCACCTTCAGGACAATTGCACACCAGAATCATATCGCAGCCCGCATCCAGTGCCAGCTTGGCCTTGTCCACATAGCCGCCAACAATATCCGCACCCTTCATGGTTAGATCATCGCTAAAGATAACCCCTTCAAAGCCCAGCCTTTTGCGCAGTATTGTCTGTAACCAAAAAGCGGAAAAACCAACGGAATCGGGATCGACCGCGGGAAAGGTAATATGCGCAGGCATGATTCCATCCAGAGATTCACTCAGTGCATCAAAGGGTTTTAAATCGTGGGCTTCGAGTTCATCCCAGCTGCGCGTATCCACCGGCGCTTCCAGATGGCTGTCTGCAACAATGCCCCCATGACCGGGAAAATGTTTTCCCGTGGCAGCCATGCCCGCCTCATGCATACCATCAATAAACGCCTGAGCAATCTCAATAACTGACTGGGGCTGATCAGAAAAAGAACGATCACCAATAATACTGCTAGTGTCTCGATCGACATCCAGCACTGGGGCAAAGCTAATATCCAGACCGCAGGCAATAACCTCTGCGGCCATCAACCAGCCAGCATCTTTGGTGAGTGCCAGACCCGCCGAGGAATCCTGGGCAACGAGATCACCGAGTTTCTGCATGGGGGGAAAGCGGGTAAAGCCATCACGAAAACGCTGCACCCTACCGCCCTCTTGATCTACCGCGATCAACACCTGCGACGAAGCCGCCCTGATTTGCTTTACTAGGGCACTGATCTGCTCACGACTTTCAACATTGCGTGCAAATAAAATAACCCCGCCGATATGGGGGTTTTGTAACTGCTCTCGCTCATGGTCGGCCAGCCTGGTGCCCGCCAAGTCGAGCATCAGACGCCCGTACTGTGCATGCTGTTTAGTCGTCATACTGTTCCATATCTAGTGGTTTTACGTTACTGCTCAAGTTGCTTTTTAGGCCCATAGAAAATTTTACGCTTTTTTAGACGGATTTAGCGTTAAACCCAAGCCTGCTATTCCATTAGGGTATTTTACCCATTTATTTAATTTCAGCATCAAAAAAATAACTCTATGTTTTATGAGCAGTTAGGCAATCTATGTAAAAATCTAGGTAACATAAAGGCGCCAACTGGGGTTTTCAAGCCAAGAATCCGGCGGGTGCAAGCGCCCATGGTTAGTGATATTTTTACCGCTCTCGAGACTAGCCGGAGAAAGATGATGGCCACACACATTCCCTCTATTGGCAACTGGTATCAGGATATAGCCGTGAACCGGTTGTTTGAAATTGTCAGTATCGATGACTATAGCGCTAGCATTGATATCAGATACGAAGACGGTGAATATGATGACATCGCCTTCGACAGCTGGTCAGAGATGGCATTAGTTGAGACAGGCCCACCCGAAGACTGGCGCAGCGCAAAGAATCTGAGTGAAGACCAGCGTTTTTATGCCCATCATAGTTTTATGCCCTTCAGTGACGCTTTATCTGATCCCTTAGCTGAGCCAATGTCCGGGCTAGCATTAGACAGTCATTTTGGCTGGGACGAGTTTTAAAGTTCTGCGGCAAGATTAGAATTTCCCATACGAATATGCCGGAGTATCACCTGGGCAGCTTCCTGGCTGGTATCGACCAGCTGAAACAGGCTCAATTCTTGCTCAGAGATGCAGTGCTCCTCGAGCATACGCTGCTTAATCCAATCAACCAGTCCCTGCCAGTAGGCCACGCCAACCAGCACAATGGGAAAGGGGTCTACTTTTCCGGTTTGCACCAGGGTCAATGCTTCAAATAGCTCATCCAAGGTACCGTAGCCACCGGGGAAAATTACAAAGCCCACCGCATGTTTTACAAACAGGTACTTGCGCACAAAAAAATAGCGAAAATCCAACGATAAATTCTGGTAAGGATTACTGGTCTGCTCAAACGGCAATTCAATATTGAGCCCTACTGAGGCTGCTGTTGTCGAAAAACAGCCTCTATTAGCCGCCTCCATTATGCCCGGGCCACCGCCCGTAATTACCGGCACTCCCTCCGTGCCCAACAGTTCGCCCAGTATCTGTGCCTGTCGGCAGGGTTCCGAACCCGGCTTAAAGCGCGCACCACCAAACACGGTTACTGCCGCTCCTATTTTCAATAATCTATCGGTTCCATCCACTAATTCTGACTGAATACGTAGCACCCGCCACGCTTCCTGCACCTTTGCTTCGAGCATATTTTTTAACCTCTGTTTTGTTTAAATATAGTAGAGCTTGCCAAACA
Organism: Porticoccaceae bacterium UBA1989; assembly: GCA_002335945.1. GTDB lineage: Bacteria > Pseudomonadota > Gammaproteobacteria > Pseudomonadales > Porticoccaceae > HTCC2207. Next base: position 6,893 of record DDDD01000112.1, on the reverse strand, counting down.
ATGGATACTGTATATAATTACAGGCATTCGAAACAAGGATACTCTTATGGAACTTCTTACCGCTCGACAGCAGCAGATCTTTGACCTAATTAAAGACAATCTGGAAGAAACCGGATACCCACCCACAAGAGCCGAGATAGCCCAGACTCTAGGGTTTCGCTCCGCTAATGCCGCAGAAGATCACCTTCGCGCTCTGGCACGAAAAGGTGTAATCGAAATGATTCCAGGTGCCTCAAGAGGCATCAGAGTGGTACAGCAATTTAATGGTATTCCCATTGTCGGCCGCGTCGCAGCGGGCGAACCAATCCTTGCTGAACAGAATATTGAAGACTATCAAGAAATGCCCTCAAGCAGCTTTCACCCTCACGCGGACTACTTTTTGCGTGTACAGGGCCAGAGTATGGTTGATGTCGGCATTATGGATGGCGACCTGCTGGCAGTTCACCAGCAACCCACCGCGGAGAACCAGCAGATCGTGGTCGCTCGTGTTGATGGTGAGGTAACGGTTAAACGCCTCAAGCGTACACGCAGCAAATACGAGATTCAGCTACTGCCTGAAAACCGCGACTACAGCCCGATTATCGTGGATTTACGCGCGCAGGAATTTGCCATTGAAGGTCTTGCGGTGGGTGTTGTTAGGGTTGCGATTTAGCCTGATTGAACAATGGATGTACTGACATTGATGAGTGTATGACTCTAGAAGATTCCAGCCTTCGCTGGAATGACGGTGTTCATACTCCCAACGAAGGCCCATCATCCCAATCAGCACCGCGTCACCACAGCCTAACCGCGTCACCCCAGCGTAGGCTGGGGTCTTCCATAAAGATTCCAGCCTTCGCTAAAATGACGGTATTCAGAGGGTCAGCATGAGGGGCGGTTGGCCTGACTCACATGGCCAGAGGTTAAACTTACCGAGCCATTAAGCGAAAGTCTCTAGAGTTCGTTAGTTGCAAAGCGGTAATCATCCACTGGGTTACCATTCAGAACATGCTCTTGCAGAATGCGCTCAATAACCTCTGGAGTGCAGCTGTGATACCAGGTGCCATCTGGGTAGCTGAGCATAATCGGCCCCTGCCGACAGATCCTCAAGCAGTCCACCTTAGACCGGTACACGCCGGAATCCACATCCAGTAAACCCAATTCACGAATACGTCGCTTTAAATATTCCCAGGATTCATTAGTCTGGGCCTGAGGGGCACATTTACCCGAGGCACAGAGCATTAAATGCTGTCTGAAAGTTGAGACTTTTCGTTGTTCAGCGACTTTTTTAAGAACGCTTTCTTCAACAGGAGTAAGTGACATCTTATCTAATGGCCTGTTTCTAGTGGGGTTTCTAATGAGGTGTCGAGTTGGGTTTCTATTGGAGTGTCTATTGGNNGTGTCTATTGGTGTGTCTATTGAGGCGGATCGAATGCAACGTATCTAGTGGACAGTATGGCGTTTCTCATCCACATCTGTTCCTGCGGGCGCACGCTCTTCATTGATATCGAAGACCGTTTGAATACCTGCATCCAACATGCTCTTGGCCACTTCTACATGCTTGCCATCAAGATACTCGAGAACTTCGGGTGAGAACGTGATGCGCACTAATGGCTCGTCGGTGCCAGAGCGTTGCAGTGCAACTTCTCCGTCATCCAGCATAATTAGTTCAAATTCGGTCAGGGCCATACTTAATTTCCAATAATAATTACATCTTGCAGTAAGTCTAGCAGCTACGGTGCTGACTGTTAACCTTGGAATAACGAGGCGGGCGATTAAAATTCAATCATCATATCCCGTTGACGCTCCACCAGCTCTTCCATCTTAGTGAACCAGCGATGGGCCCTCTGTAGGTCCCAGTCGATGACATCCTCTGTGATATCCACCGCAATCATCGGCAGTCGATCTGCGTCCATCTGCGCTCTGCGGGCCACAGGTAAAAGGTAGAGATGACGATGGGCATTTAATAAATCGGCCACCCAGGATGTTTTATCGGACTCGAGATACTCCAATTCAATGGCTTCCCCCGGGGTTTTACCCTCAGCACCAAGCAGCGCCAGTAGCGAAGCCGCACTGACCACCGCCTCAGGGTCTTGCATCTTGTAGTTAGAGGCCACATCTTGCAAGTGCCAGTACCAGGCGCGCTGTAAATGCAGGGCAACTGACTG
>DDDD01000112.1:0-4599 GCA_002335945.1 Porticoccaceae bacterium UBA1989 | reverse complement strand
TCGTCTTCACTGCGGACGTACTGCTCTTTGGTTTTGCGACTGTAGCGGATTACCGTGGTTTTACCCTCGGGATCCTTTACCGGCGCAGTCAGCAGAAACTGATACTTTTCATCGATCTGATCTTTATAGGGCATCAGTTCTTCAACGGTCGGTGCGCGGGTCTCGCGATGACGGGGGAACTGACTAGCCGCAAGGAAGATACCAGAGGCACCATCCCGCAACACATAATGATCTTCAACCTTTACACAGCGCAGTTCTGGCATGGCAATGGGGTCAACCTTGGGTGGTGCAGCTTCGCCATTGCGCAGTAACTTGCGGGTATTTTTGCAAGGCTCGCCTTCGGCATTTTCGCCGGTGCAGCCAAAGTACTTACCAAAGCGGCCAGTCTTAAGCTGCATCTCATTGGTACATTTGTCACATTCGATGATCGGGCCTTCATAGCCCTTGATCACATACTGGCCCATTTCGATTTCATGGCCAATACAGTCTGGGTTATTACCACAGACGTGAAGCTTGCGGGTTTCATCGAGCAGGTAGCTGTCCATGGAGGTATTACAAAGCTTGCAGCGATGCTTGTGCATCAGCAGTTTGGATTCTGCCTCATCATCTTCATCGATATTGACCGCTTCATCACCCGCTGTTAGGTTCACCGTGTGCTTGCAGCGCTCCTTAGGTGGCAATGCATAGCCCGAGCAGCCAAGGAAAACCCCTGTGCCAGCCGTTCTAATCATCATTGGACGTTCGCACTTGGCGCAGGCGATGCCGGTCTCAGAGGGCATGTTAGGGCGCATGCCGTTATCTTCATCTTTAGCATTACCAACTTGCTTGCTAAACCCTTTATAAAAGGTGTTAAGCAGCTGCTTCCAGTTGAGTTTGCCATCGGCAACTTCATCCAGACGCTCTTCCATGGTAGCGGTAAAGCTGTAATCCATCAGATCAGTAAAGCTCTCCGACAGGCGGTCAGTCACAATGTCGCCGATCTTTTCAGCAAAAATTCGCTTGTTCTCAATACGCACATAGCCGCGATCTTGAATCGTGGAAATAATACTGGCGTATGTTGAAGGACGACCAATGCCGCGTTTTTCTAATTCTTTAACCAGCGCCGCTTCAGAGAAACGGGCGGTGGGTTTGGTAAAGTGCTGCTGAGGAATTAGCAGTAGCATGCTCATGAGATCGCCCTGCTGTAGATCGGGCAGTTCGCCATCTTCTTCTTTGGTGCTTTTAGGTGGCATAACCGCAAGATAACCATCAAAGCGGGTCACTCGACCTTTCGCCGCTAACTCATAGTCCCCAGCGGCAACCGTAATCGTGGTAGCTGTAAACTCGGCATTGGTCATCTGACAGGCGACAAACTGCTGCCAAATCAGTTGATAAAGCCGGCGCGCATCCACTTCCATATCGTCGAGACTGCCAGGACGAATATCAACATTGGAGGGACGAATCGCTTCGTGAGCCTCCTGGGCCCCAGATTTACTGCTGTAGACAATAGCCTCATCCGGCAGATACTTGGCGCCATGATGCTGCTGAATATATTCACGACAGCTGGTCACTGCATCGCCACCCAAATGGGTCGAGTCAGTTCGCATATAGGTAATGTAGCCGGCTTCATAGAGACGCTGGGCCATCATCATGGTTTTCTTAACGCCAAAACCAAGCCTGGTGCTAGCTGCCTGCTGTAACGTTGAAGTGATAAAGGGTGCAGAGGGCTTCGACTTGGTTGGCTTGTCTTCACGCTTACTCACCGCGTAATCTGCTTCCCGCAATGAAGCCAGCGCTGTATCCGCCTGCTCTTGATTGACCGGACGAAAGGCCTTACCCAGATGGCGTCTTACATCAAAGCGAACCTTTAACTCGTCGTTGTCTTTCTGTTCACGCTCTTCTAGGTCTGCCTGAACGGTCCAGTATTCCTCGGGAATAAAGGCACGAATCTCACGCTCCCGCTCAACAATCATTTTTAGGGCGACCGACTGCACTCTACCCGCAGACAGCCCGCGACCTACTTTTTCCCAAAGCAGGGGTGACACCATAAAGCCCACTACGCGATCGAGAAAACGTCTGGCCTGCTGGGCATCCACTCGAGCCGTGTTTAACGTGCCCGGATCTTCAAAGGCTTTACGAATAGCCTTCTTGGTAATTTCATTAAATACAACACGCTTATAACGACTGTCATCACCACCTATTACCTGTGTCAGGTGCCAGGCAATGGCTTCCCCCTCGCGATCCATATCCGTCGCGAGGTACACTGTGTCGGCATTCTTAGCCAGCTTTTTGAGTTCTGCGACCACCTTCTCTTTACCGGGAAGGGTTGCATATTCGGCTTTCCAGTCATTGTCTGGATCTATACCCATACTATTAATGAGCTGGGACTTGGCTTTTTTGGCCCGGTGGACAATCTTATCTTCAGGAGACAGCTTGCGAGTGATCGCCGCCTGTCGGGCACGCTCTTTAGGATCTGTAGTCGTGCGATTAGCGCCGGTTGGCAAATCGCGAATATGGCCAACACTGGATTTGACAATAAAGTCATCGCCCAGATACCGGTTGATGGTTTTGGCTTTGGCTGGTGACTCTACAATAACTAAAGACTTACCCATATAGGACTCAATTCCTTAAATTCGGCACCGCTTTCATTTAAAAACGATACGATAATTAGCTAATCTGACTCAATTGATCAGTGCAAGGTGCGCATATATACTTGCTTGATTACCCATAGGTCAAGCTTCAATGACACATTTCTTCAGCTTTTTTTCTGAGCGCCTGTAAATTTTCGCTCATTTTTTGTAGGTCTTGGGCATCGCCCCGTTCGTCCCAGATCAAGCCTATGCCTGCTCTGTTGGCAATTACCCCAGTCACGCCCGAGGGCATTTGCGGAATAATTTCCCCAAGTAAAGAATCCCATGCCGGATCCGCCTGATGATGAGTCCAGCGCCATCCCTCACAATGAGAATCCCAGCCGCGCTGACTAAACCGCTGTAAAACCCAGTTCTGATGACAGTCTCTCTGCAGCCAGGGCATCCTATAACAGACGGCCTCCAAGGCTTTTTCATCTTCTCGAGCATCCGGGCGACGATGCAGGCTCACCTGAATCGACAATGTGTTCGCCAGACCCCGCAGTTCGGTCATGCGCTTGGAATGTGGCGACTGTTTGAGCCACATCAAGGGTGATATCACCACAGCGATTATAAATAGTATTAACAACCAGCTCATTTCGGACTACTCTTACCCCTGTATAGGGACACAATAAATAGCAACACAGCAAATAACTTCTCAAATTGCGAGGCTTAACATCATGTCTGTTTATAAACATATCTTAATTGGTTTGGATCTTTCGCCAGAATCACAGCAAGTGATAGACCGCGTCAAGTTTCTTTTTGCCGACAGCGATGCAAAAATATCCATTTGTCATGTTCTCGAGCCACTGGCGTTTACCTATGGCGGCGATATCCCCGTCGATCTATCCGATGTCCAGGCCCAGCTCCAGCAACAGGCAACCGGACGACTTGAAGCCCTAGCCGCGCAAATCAATGTCACCCAAGAAGACCAACATATTATTCTTGGCCACCCGGCACAGGAAATGCACAATATGGCCAAAGAAAATGACATCGACCTTATTGTTGTCGGCAGCCATGGCCGTCATGGATTGGCGCTTATTTTTGGGTCTACAAGTAATTCGGTCCTGCATGGCGCTACCTGTGATGTTCTGGCAGTGAGAATTACCGAGTAAAGCCCCGCCTATGCTCGTAATTTGATTCCTTAACTGGTAAGTTTGGAAGCAATAGCAGAACCATCAGTAAGGAATCCCATTATCAGTCTCTACCGCGCCCTGACGTCACAGTCACCGATGCTGATCAGTCTAAGCTCTGGGTTAAAAGCCATATTAAGCATTACGCCAGTAATATTAGTCTTGGCAACATTTAGCCCCAGCGCCTATGCCCAGAGCAAATCGGCTTCAGACAGCGAACATTTAAACCAGCAACGGGGCCTCTACCGCCAATCAATCAAACTGATTGGCAAAGGTGACTGGCGGGCTGTTCGCAAACAGCGCCAGCAACTTGTGGATTACCCGCTCTACCCTTACCTCGTCTATGCCGAACTCCTAGCCGACCTACGTTATTCAAAACGCACCGACATTGCAGCGTATTTAGACACCTATTCAGGCACCGTTAAAGCTCGATTTTTGCAGGGCAAGTGGCTAGACTATTTAGCCCGCCGCGGTCATTGGCAAGCCTACATAAATACCTATGGCATGCACGACTATGTGGCTAACAGTAGCCGACAGTGTAATTTTCATCTCGCCCAGTATCGCCTTGGCAATAAACCCGAAGCCCTGCAGGGTGGCCTGCAACTCTGGGCCCAGGGTAAGTCACAGCCGAAAACCTGCAACAAGCTATTTGGCATCTTGATTAAGGGTGGCCATATTAGTGAGAATCTAGCCTGGCAGCGTTTTAATGAAGCCATACTCAGCCACCGCTACCAGCTGGCTCGTTACCTAAAGCGTTTTTTTACGAGCCCCAGTTATAAGCAGCGCTACGACATCTATTACAATGTTGACCGCGACCCTCAGCGTGTCGGTCAGTACAAAAATTTTGACGAGCGCAATCA
>DDDD01000107.1 GCA_002335945.1 Porticoccaceae bacterium UBA1989 | reverse complement strand
AAAACAGCCGATTTTGTTATTAGAAGGCATCTTTTCCAAAGATGAAGTCGCTATTGCCGCACAAAATGATTGTTGGCTAATGGTTGAAAACACCGACCAAAAAGAAGCCGTGTTAACTGCCTCCATAGATCGACCAGTCATTGTGTGGCTTGGTGTCGATACCGGCATGCACCGCCTAGGTTTTCAACCTGGTGAAATTAACACTCACTTCAACGAACTTAAAACAAGCAACAATGTCGCAGAAACGATGGTAATAGCATCGCACTTTGCCTGTGCCGATGATCTAGAGAGCAAAGCAACTGACGAGCAGCTAGAGTGTTTTGATCAATCTGTCAGCTCACTCGACATCAGCTCCGGACATGCTTTTTCTCTTGCCAACTCCGCTGGGATTCTAGCCTGGCCAAAAAGTTACAGAAACTGGCAACGGCCAGGCTACATGCTCTATGGCAACTCCCCCTTCTCAGTCAATCAAGAGAACGCTGATCAACTCAAGCCTGTAATGACCTTTGAGTCAGCTATTATTTCAGTGCGTCAGATTGCCGCAGGAGAGTCCGTTGGCTATACAGCTAACTGGACAGCTCAGAGAGTATCTTCCATCGCAACGATCACCGTAGGCTACGGTGATGGCTATCCTCGGCAGGCACCTAATGGCACTCCAGTCCTGATTAACGGTGTTCGCTGTCCACTTGTCGGTCGAGTATCTATGGATATGATTACTGTGGATGTTACAGACCTAGATAACGTCAATATTGGTGACAAAGCCACACTTTGGGGGCCACAACTACCAGTCAACGAAGTTGCCGCTTTCTGCGACACTATTGGTTATGAGTTACTAACGCGTATGCCAGCTCGAGTCCCGAGGCTTTATATCAATTAAACGTTTATCTCAATCGCTGTCTCGGACTTAACGTCCTGAATAACAACATAGGTGTGGGTCTGACTGATATCGCTGATTGAAGCAAGTTTCTCACCCAAAAAACGCTGATAATGCTGCATGTCCGTGACTCTTATCTTGATCAGGTAATCAAAACCACCCGCTACCATCTGGCACTCTTGCACCTCAGGTAAATCCAACATCTGTTGGTTAAAACGTTTAAATGCCTCAGTGGTTGAGTTTGTCAATTGAATCTCAATGTAAGCACAAAGAGCGGCATTGGCTTTTACTGGGTCAATAAGGGCCACATACTCGGTGATAAAGCCATCTTTTTCCAAACGCTTTACTCTCTCCAAGCAGGGTGTAGGGGTCAGATTAACTCGACGAGCTAATTCAACATTAGCGATCCGACCATCTTTCTGCAGTACATTCAAAATACGCCTATCAATTCGATCAAGTTCAGTAATAGTTTTCATTGGCTACCCTTTCGGTTTATTCACTCTGAACCCTCGGCTGAGAGAATATCAAGCTCTATGCCACAAAATCCCAGAATTTTAATCAGCATAATATCTCATAAATCTGTATTTAGTAATATTAAACCCTGCAGAAATACCAAAATTGGAGAGTTATACTAAGCTATTTAGGACAAACTATAGCATATTCGTTCACATGAATATAAGGTATTTAAATGAAGCTTAGCGAGCTCCGCCAACAAATTAGACAAAAAGAGCATCAAGGCGAACATGAGTCTGTTGCTCAGTTATTGCACGGGAATCCTTTGTCTACTGAAGCCAGAGAAAGAGTTTTGAAAGCGTCGCAGCAGTTAGTGACTGAATGTCGAAATGAAAAAAATAGTGGTGGAACTCTTGATGCATTCTTGCTCGAGTTTGGATTAGCCAATGATGAAGGCGTAGCACTGATGTGTCTAGCGGAAGCATTACTGCGCGTTCCCGATGATCTCACCGCCGACAGGTTGATTGCCGAAAAAATTCAAGGGGGTAAATGGTCCGACCACCGCGGCCAATCCGAATCCTTATTTGTTAATGCCTCTACGTGGGGATTAATGTTAACCGGACACATGGTTAGTTTGGATTCAAATATTACCACCCAAACAGACACCTGGTTAAAGCGCCTAACAGCTCGCATGGGAGAGCCAGTTATTCGTTCGGCCGTTATGCAGGCCATGCGCATTATGGGGGGGCAGTATGTGCTTGGGCGATCAATTCAAGAAGGAATCAAACAAGGCATTAAACATAATGGACCAAAGGCTAAGTTTTCGTTTGATATGCTTGGTGAGGGTGCCAGAACTGAAGCTGATGCTGAGGCTTACTTTCAGGCCTACAGCACCGCTATTGAGCAAATTGGAATCTCTAACGCAGGGAGCCCAGACAGTGTAAACGATGCTGATGGCATTTCCGTAAAATTATCAGCGTTACATTCGCGTTATTATTTTGCGCAATATCAAAGAGTAATGGAAGAGTTATTACCTCGTATCAAGGCGCTCTGCTTGCAAGCTAAAAAACACAATATCGGGCTGTCCATTGATGCAGAAGAATCTTATCGCTTAGATATTTCTCTCAGTATTTTCGAAGTACTGGCTTCTGACCTTGACTTAGAAGGCTGGCAAGGTCTGGGA
>DDDD01000069.1:1353-2978 GCA_002335945.1 Porticoccaceae bacterium UBA1989 | reverse complement strand
CAGTATTGAATATCAGGTTGATAACGGAATCTTAACGCTACTGCTTAATCGGCCTGAGGCAATGAACGCCTTTACGATGGACATGTGTAATGAGCTTGAGCATGCATTTATGCGTGCCAGCGATGACGATGATGTGCGCGTCATTGTAGTGACCGGCTCTGGTAAGGCGTTTTGTGCGGGTATGGATCTAAGCTCCGAGGGCAATGTATTTGGCCTTGATAACGCTAAGCAGCCGACCCTCGCCGAGATGCAAGAGCCAGAAAAAATGGACGGTGTTCGAGATAGTGCGGGTCGAGTGACACTGGCGATTTATGATTGTAAAAAACCAGTTATCGCTGCTATTAACGGTGCTGCTGTGGGTGTGGGCGCGACGATGGTCTGCGCTATGGATATTCGTCTGGCCTCAGAAAAGGCCCGAATTGGTTTTGTATTTGGCAAGATTGGTATTGCGCCTGAAGGTTGCTCTACTTGGTTTTTACCCCGAATAGTGGGGTTGCAGCAGTCGCTAAAATGGATGCTGTCTGCAGAAATATTTGATGCCGCGGAGGCCAAGAGTGGCGGCTTGGTATTGGAAGTTTGTGCCCCAGATAATTTGCTGCCCAGAGCCTATGAAATGGCGCGTCAGATGGCGGATAACACTGCGGCGATTTCCTGTGCGTTAACCCGACAGATGCTTTACCGAAATTCTGCGGCTGCTCACCCGATTGAGGCTCACAGGGTAGAGTCTCTAGCGGTTTTTTACACCAGTCAGGTTGACGGTCAGGAGGGGGTTGCGGCATTTTTGGATAAGCGCAAGGCCAACTTTACGTCTGTCCCCTCAACCGATATGCCGTCGTTTTACCCCTGGTGGTGAGATCCTGCGATGCGAGTTAGGCAGTGCGCTTTTAATTTCTAATTTATTTGATCAATTTAGCCTTGTAACGGAGTCGTACCATGTACCAACACAGTGAAAAATCTCAGCAGATGCTCGACAGGCTAAATAGCTTTTTCGATGAACATATTTACCCCAACGAAGAGAATTATGCGCGTCAGTTGCACAGCGCAGAAAATCGTTTTGCACCTCTGCCCCTGATGGATGAGCTGAAATCAAAAGCCAAGGCTGCGGGACTATGGAATCTGTTTGTACCGCCGTCTCACGAAGAATACTGCGATCATGGTGGCCTCAGTTTTGCTGAGTACGCGCCACTCTGTGAATTGATGGGTCGCGTTATCTGGTCCCCTGAGGTGTTTAATTGCAACGCACCAGATACAGGCAATATGGAAGTGTTCATGAATTACGCGACCAAGGCGCAGCAGGATAAATGGCTGCAGCCACTGCTATCTGGTGACATCCGTTCTTCCTATGCCATGACAGAGCCTCAGGTTGCTTCTAGCGATGCCACCAATGTAGAGATGAGCATTGTTAAAGACGGCGACGAGTGGGTACTTAACGGTCGCAAGTGGTTTATCACTGGCGCCATGAATGAGCGCACTAAGATTCTAATTGTGATGGGCAAATCTGACCCTGATAATGCTAACCGCCATCTACAGCAAACTCAGGTATTGGTACCAAAAGACACACCGGGTCTGACATTAGTTCGACCACTGTCGACTTTTGGCTACGACGATGCACCCATCGGCCATGC
>DDDD01000069.1:0-1337 GCA_002335945.1 Porticoccaceae bacterium UBA1989 | reverse complement strand
GCAGGCCGCGGTTTTGAAATTGCTCAGGGTAGATTGGGGCCGGGTCGCATGCACCATTGTATGCGTCTAATCGGTGCTGGCCAGCGCGCTTTAGAGTTAGCCTGTAAACGCGCCGTCACGCGCTCGACCTTTGGTCGCCAATTGAGCAAGCACCAGTCGGTGCGCGAGAATATATCGCAGATGTTTTCCGAGATCGAAATGGCACGTTTATTAGTGTTAAAAACCTGTCATAAAATTGATCAGGAGGGGGTGCCTGCTTCAGTCGATATGATCGCTGCTACCAAGACCACTATTCCCCTGCTGATTCAAAATGTATTGGATAAAGCCATACAGATGCACGGCGCGGGTGGACTCACCGAAGACTACTGTATGGCCGAAGCGTTTAACTATGCACGCTGGTGTCGTCAGGCCGATGGCCCCGACGAAGTGCATCAGATGGCACTGGGTAAGCAGATTATTGAGCGTTATTCAGGTGCTAAAGCCTAAGATGTTGAGGTTTTTTAACCCCCATACATACGCCCAAGTGAGGCTTTTATAATGCAGTCACATTTTGATTTTGATACCGACAAACTGGCGGGCTATTTAGAAAATAACGTGACCGGTTTTAAAGGACCACTTAAGGCTGAAAAATTTGCCGGTGGCCAGTCTAACCCGACATTCAAAATTACAGCGGTCAGTGGCGAGTATGTGTTGCGCCGTAAGCCGCCAGGGGAACTACTAAAGTCTGCCCATGCTGTGGATCGTGAGTTTCGGGTTTTGTCGGCACTGGCCAACACCGAGGTACCGGTTGTCGAGGTCTATCATCTGTGCGAAGACGACTCTGTTATTGGCAGTATGTTTTACCTGATGGAATTTAAGCAGGGCAGGGTGTTTTGGAATCCGGCGTTGCCCGAGGCCACTAATGCTGAACGCACTGAAGTCTTTGATCAAATGAATCAGGTGATGGTGGCGCTGCACAGGGTCGACGTGGATGCTGTGGGTCTAAGCGACTACGGTAGACCCAGTAACTATTTTGTTCGTCAGGCTGACCGTTGGTCAAAACAGTATCGCGCGTCCGAAACCGAAACTATTGCCGAGATGGATGCACTGATCGACTGGCTGCCAAAAAACATGCCGGCGGATGACGGTAAGCTCGTGTTAGCCCATGGTGATTTTCGTCTCGATAACATTATGTTTCACCCGACTGAGCCGCGGCCACTTGCGCTGCTTGATTGGGAGCTGTCGACCCTGGGTCACCCCTACGCGGACCTCGCTTATCAATGCATGCAGTTGCGTCTCGATAACGACTGCGTGCTCGCTGGCTTGGGCGGTATTGATCGGCAAGCGCTGGGTATCCC
>DDDD01000040.1:2844-8604 GCA_002335945.1 Porticoccaceae bacterium UBA1989 | reverse complement strand
TATGGCTGCGAGCAGTTTGAGCAGACCAACTTTCTCCCAGTCACCCAGCTTCGGGGACAGATTAGTCTGCTCTCAGCGTCAGAGGCCAGCGAGGGATTAAAAACCGTGATCTGCGGTGAGGGCTATATTACACCGACACAAAATGGCACCCATAACTGCGGTGCTACCTACAATAAAGCGGTATTTACCACCAGCCTGCGCGAGGAAGATCATCGCGCCAATGTCGAGCAGATGAGTGCCACAGACAGCGGTCTGGGTGTTGCCTTAGGAGCGCAAGATACTGGTGATATGGACGGCAGAGCCAACTATCGCTGCACCACCAAAGACTATCTTCCGATCGTTGGGCCGGTGCCGTATCTGCCCTCTTTATTGGAGGACTACGACGTCTTAAGGCGCGATGCGCGCAAATTGGTGCCCACATTAGGCAGCTATCAGCCCAATCTCTATGTGCACTGCGGCATGGGCTCTAGAGGACTCTGTTATGCCCCCTTAACCGCAGAGATACTCGCGGCTGAGATTGCGGGTGAAGTTCCACCCCTAGAGCGGGAGCTGCGGCTGGCGATGCATCCAGCACGGTTTTTGATCAGAGATTTAAAAAAGAAACGTATTTAGCGCCTGAACCTCTAACGCGCTACTGTTCTAACGCGAGACCAATCAACAGCCCCTTGCGATACATCTCGGCACTGCCTGCCTGATCATTCATTGTGCCTAACAGCTCAGCCAATTCCAGATAGGTTTGCGGACAGGGATTTAACTTAACCGCGGCCGACAGGTAGTCACGGGACTTACCCAATAATTCTGATCGCCGACAAATACGCCCCAGAGCCAGCAGTAAATCTGCATCTTCTGAATGACTCAGCAACCACTTCTCGGCCACTGCCAGCTGTTTTTGGGGCGACTCCCCCTGCAACTCGCCGAATCGTTCAACCAGATCAGCATGCCAGCTATTATTTAGCGCTTTGGTCAATAGCGGCTGTAATTTATTGCCTGCGTTAACCGCCTGCAATGCATCCCCATAGGCACAGATAAGCTCTGGTAGCTTGCGTAGAGGTTTGGGCACTAATGTCCAAAGATCTGCTAGCTGGCTCTGCTGTTCCGAGTCAGTAAGCTCTGAGTCGGGGGTAAATTCTAGTAACAAACTGCAATAAGTATCCATTTCTAGATTGGCAGCAGCCTGTTTGTTGAGGGCACCGTAATGGCTAATGTCGCGGAGAATCTTTTGCAGAGAAGACCAGTCTTCGGTCAGGCAATAGGCATCGGCCAACAGACGTAAAACGGCTCTGTCATTGGGTTTATCTTTGTGCAAACCTGCCAGCAATGACAATGCATCCACAAACTGTTCGTCGATAATTAATAATTCGGCCAATAGCTTGTCCGCCGCAAAACTCGCATTGGGGTGGGTGATTTTTAGTCGCTCTAAAAGTTGCCGTGCCTTTTCAACTTCATTGTTCTCTGCGGCCGCTCGGGCTGCAAACAGCAAGTTGATCACTGGCATTGAAGATTTGTCTGCAGACTGAGACAGCAGTTGACCCGATTTTTGCCAGTCGTGCTCGGCATATAACAGTAATCCCTGAGCGGTTTTACTTACCTGCCGTGCACTGCTAAAAGAGTTCCACCAATGGCGCAGGCCTCCGGCACCCGTCAACCAGCGCACCAGTAATAACAGCCATACCAAAATGGCACTGAGGGCGATATACAGCAGCACGCCAACCCAGACGCTCATCTCTATATTGGTACTGCCAATACTGATCAGAATATAGCCACTGCCCTGCTGTAATAACCAGATACCTGCAGCACCTAATAACAGCGCCAGCATAAAGATCAGTAAAATTTTGCGCATTATTGGGTCACCGACTTTTCACTATCGGTGGCAGTTAAGCGGCTATTACGCAGTGCAATCAATGTCTCTATGGCCTGGAGTGAACCATTGATATCAGGCAGTTGCTGAATAATTTCTTGCTCACTTAGGCTAGCCAGTCGCTGCTGAATAATCACTGCATTGGGATTAAGTTGGAAATACTGTGCCAGCCAGCGCTGGGCTTTGACCAGGCTTTGACTATAAATGGCCTGCTCTTCGCGCATTACCGCACTCTGAGCCTGCTCTAACATAAGGCGTAAGTTGTGTCGCACTATCCCCTCTTCATTGGCCTGCAATAATGGCTCGATAGGCTGATCTCGCTGAGTTACCCTTATTAGCTGACTAACCCCATCAACAAAACCTGTGATCAGACCCTGCAGTTTTGGCTGTTCTAATGCTGCCTGTGGTTGATTGGTAACCACTGCAGCTTCGGCTGTCGGCTTTAAAATAACTAACTGATCAATGCTTTCCGCCAGCGCGTTGAGTTCAAGATAGAGCCCCGAGGCATCAACCTCACCGGCCAGTCGCAAGGCAGCAATATCAATTGCCACAGCACCGCGCAGTGGCAACAACTCAGGGTCATCCAACTGCTTAAGAATAACGTCAACATTTTCTAACAGTGCTAGGGGGTTTTTGGTACTGCGCTCGGTTTGCAGTCGCTGATTAGCGAGACGTGCCAGGTAGGCCGCTTCTGCGAGCAGCCAGTCGCTGCGGGTAGTAGTGCCAAGTTCCGCGAGTCGTTTCCCCTGATTATTAAGACGCAGCTGAATAGTAGAAAGTCCTCGCTGCACCTGTTCGATATCTTTAGATTGACGCTTTTCGGCTTCTTGAGACTGTTGCGCAATGGTCATGTACGACCTATCAAGGCTATCGAGTCTTGCACTAAAATCTTCCGTCGCAGTGACACGCTGCTGCCACTGAGTCCAACCAAACCAACCTGCAGCGGCCAAACCGGCAACCACAATTAGCGTTAGCCATAATTTCAGCCAGAGGGACCCTCTAGCATTAGGCGTTTTAGGTGAGGGGCTGGGCTTTTTTTCAGAAGTTTCATTATTACGACTCTTTTTTTCAGAAGTCTGTTTATCAAGGAGCTTTTTGTCGAGGGCTTCTTTATCAAGGGCCTGCTTAGCCGAAGTCTTTTGTTCAGCCGATTGTTTCTCCACAGCTTTTTTATCAACCACTTTTTCAGCCTTTATGTTTTTGGTATCTTTAGTCACTTTTCGCCCTCTGCTACTCATTAAAAGCTTAGTCTATTTTAGACGTTTTCTGCAGTCTTAAAATATCCCTCAACCGCCCGATGCATTGATTCCGGCAAGGCATTGTCGGCAATGACTATACTCTGATATCCCATTTCCTGAGCCATAGCCGCAACCCGATCACTGGGGACGACCAGAGGCACTGCTACATTTTCTGGATCGGCCATGGCCTGAAGCAACTCGCCGCTATGGACTATTAAACAGTCTGTCGTCTTAGCCTGATGCCGAGCCCGCTCTAAACTGCTTGATTCGATCACGCGATTATATAATTCACAGTAGCTAACCTTGGCGCCGCGTTGCTCCAAAGTTTCACCCAGAGTCTGACGTCCACCCCCACCGCGGAAAATAACCACGGATTTACTGTCCAGCGCCTGTAGCGACTCAAGTTCCAAAAGCCCCTCTGTGTTCTGCAGATCTTGGGGGCAGACAACCGAGTATCCATATTGACTAAAAATCTGCGCTGTCTGCTGACCCACGGCTAATAGCTCGAGTCCCACCGGCAGCATTGGCCAGTACTCGTCTATCCATTCCAAGCCTAATTCAGCGGCATTAGCGCTGATAAAAATTGCCTTATCAAATTGATCCAAGATCAGAATAAGGTTTTCAATGGACTGGGTTTCATCAATCGGCTCAATGCGCATTATTGGCGTATAGGTAACATCGGCCCCCGACTGCTCAAGCAATGCCAAAAAAGCATCCTGCCCCCGCAGTGGCCGCACCACGAGAACAGACCTATTTTTAAGGCTACTGGCTGCCATAGACCTCAGCCAGTATCTCTCCAGCACCCTGGGCCAACAGCTGCTCTGCTAATTCAATACCCAGCGCCTGCGCATTTTCACGCGGGCCCTGCAGTTCTGCACGCAGCAGGGTTGCACCATCAATACTGCCGACTAGGCCCCGCAGACCAATGGTCTTTCCAGAGGCATCAAGCTCTGCAAAACAGGCAATAGGTACCTGACAGCCACCCTGTAAATGGCGGTTTACGGCACGCTCTGCCACGACACAGCTAGCGGTGTCCTCATGATGGAGAGGTGCCAGCAGTTCGAGGGTTGCTGTGTCTTCCGCTCTACATTCAATACCCACAGCACCCTGCCCACCTGCGGGCAACGAGAGCTCAGACTCTAATGCACTGGCAATCCGGTCTTCCATGCCCAGCCTTATTAGCCCAGCACTGGCCAAAATAATAGCCTGATAGTCACCGCTGTCGAGCTTGGCGAGTCTGGTATTAACATTGCCGCGCAGTTCTTTAATCTGCAGTTTGGGAAAATGGGCGCGCACCTGACATTGGCGGCGCAGACTTGAGGTGCCAACAATGGCGCCATCAGGCAATTGATCGAGGCTTTTATACTGATTGGAGACAAAGGCATCCAGAGGATTTTCTCGCTCGCAGATCACCGCCAAATCAAGACCAGGAGGAAATTCCATGGGCACATCTTTCATGGAGTGCACAGCAATATCAGCCCTACCATCTAGCATGGCCACCTCAAGCTCTTTAACAAACAAACCCTTGCCACCAATTTTGGCCAGCGGCGTATCTAGAAGGATGTCGCCCTTGGTGGTCATAGCAACCAACTCAACCTCAAGGTCAGGATGATATTTGAGCAGTTCTGCTTTAACAAACTCTGCCTGCCAAAGGGCCAGGGGGCTTTTACGGGTAGCAATTCGGAGAGTACGGGACACTAAAATAACCTGTGTTAATTTTTAGGACGGTATTATCGACGATTTAAAGGCCGTTGTCAGAGTTGCGCGGTTAATTTACGTAATTTTGGTTCTAGGCGACGGCTAATCTCCGGCTGTATATCAATATCATCAAGTATGGCTAGGCTGCGCCCTCCACTGCGCCTGATACCCTGAATAGCCTCTTTGCTTACCAGCGCGTTGCGATGGATTCTAATAAATAGATTGGGAAATTCCTGCTCAAGACCTTTGAGTGATTCATTGATGGTGAAATCGGTGTTGGCCGTATAGGCCCTAACATACTTTTGATCTGCCTTGAGTAAGCGAACGTCCTCAATGGGAATAACATCGATTCCCTGATAGGAATAGGCATAGAGGCATGAACGCGCACCGGCATATAACTGCCTGCGTTTGTTATGCACCTCTTTGCTGGCGCTCAACAGGGCACCAATCAAGTTATCTCTGTGCAGTCCGCATTCAAACTGATCCAGGCTAGGGCAGAATACAAGGATAGGGGTAAGAGCAGCTTGATTAAACACTTTCGGAAATGAGACGGTGCCCATTTCAGGCATAGGCGTTTTCATTAACACAATATCTGGTGCCTGTGCTTCAACCATAGCCATAGTTGAACGTCTATTGGTCGCCTGACCAACAAAAATAATATTTTGCATAGCCGTTAGCAGACGCTCTATTCGAACTCCCGCCAACAACTCGTTATCGACGATCAATACTTTGATCATTAGCAACCCTCCATTGGTTCACTCCGAGCGGCCTCATCATACCCAAATTACTGTAACTTTTCCCTGCTAGGGGCAATGATTGGCTATAATCAGCTCTGCAATTTAACAACTGGACACTGACGTCGATGAGTAATTCGGACAAGAACAAAGCACCCCACGTAAAAACCCCACAGACCAACCAAGCTTGGGGCGGTCGTTTTAATGAACCTGTGGATGAATTCGTTGCGCG
>DDDD01000040.1:0-2672 GCA_002335945.1 Porticoccaceae bacterium UBA1989 | reverse complement strand
GAAGCTGCCCTGACCGCGCGCATCGGCCATGTGGGCAAAAAACTGCATACCGGTCGCTCGAGGAATGATCAGGTAGCCACCGATATTCGCCTTTGGCTACGGGATCAAATCGATGAGATAAAGCCGTTATTTACACGATTACAGCAGGGAATGATCGAACTTGCCGCCGCCGAATCGGAAACTATTATGCCCGGCTTTACTCATTTACAGACTGCTCAGCCGGTGACGTTTGGCCATCATCTGCTGGCCTGGAATGAAATGCTTGAGCGCGACTATGGTCGCCTCTGTGACTGTCGCGCACGCCTCAATCAAAGCCCGCTGGGCGCAGCGGCACTGGCAGGCACTACCTATCCCATTAACCGTGAGTTTACCGCGGCTGAAATGGGCTTCGACAAGCCCACCGAAAATAGCCTAGATTCCGTGAGTGATCGTGATTTCGCCATCGAATTCTGCGCCTTTGCCAGCATGCTGATGACGCATATGTCGCGCATGTCTGAAGAACTAGTGCTCTGGACTTCGGCCCAGTTCCAATTTATCAATCTGCCCGACCGTTTCTGTACTGGTTCTTCAATTATGCCCCAGAAGAAAAACCCAGATGTGCCAGAGCTGGTGCGCGGTAAAACTGGCCGAGTCACAGGACATTTAATTGCCCTACTGACCCTCATGAAGTCTCAGCCCCTCGCCTACAACAAAGATAATCAGGAAGACAAAGAGCCCTTATTTGATACCGTGGATACCGTCCGTGACTGCCTCCGCGCCTTTGGCGATATGATTCCGGCCATCGAATCTAATAAGCCATCGATGTATGAAGCAGCCCGCAGAGGTTTTTCCACAGCCACTGACCTAGCGGATTACCTGGTCGGCAAAGGTATTGCTTTTCGCGACTCCCATGAGATTGTTGGCAAGTCAGTTGCCTATGGCATTGCCGAAAATAAGGATCTGTCGGAAATGAGCCTTGAGGAGTTACAGCAGTTCTCAGATCAGATTACTGCGGATGTATTTGACGTGCTAACCCTTGAGGGTTCTGTTGCTGCGCGCAATCATATCGGCGGCACAGCACCAGTGCAGGTTCGAGCCGCCGCCCTGAGAGCCACGGCGCTTTTGGCGACTCGCTAGAAATCGAAGGTTACTATCTCTGTCGACTGTGCCAGGCAGGCATCTGCCAACATGGTCGACAGCAGCTCTCCGCTAACCGTGTTTTTCCATTGACCATCCAACTTAAAATGAAACCCGCCCGAACGCGCTGCCAGCCAGATTTCACCCATTGAGGGCTGGCGGGACAGGATAATCTGCGTGCCGTTAACGTCGCAGGTCAGGGTTAGCATCCCAGCACTGTTTTCATAATCAATCTCTGTACCGCTGTTATCAATACTCTCTTCAATCGAAAACATTAGCTCGTCGACAATCTGATTAAATTCTGCTTCGTTCATGTTGCACCCTGTGGGTTATTAGCCAAAAAGCCAATGGCGGCTGAATCGAGTCCAACAGTCAAAGGAATAGCGATAAGTTTATGCCCAGCAGTATAATTGTTTGGGCGTAATCTACCAGTGCCGCTATACTTATAGGCTTTACTTACACGCCTTTACAGTGGGTTATTATGCTACCTCAAATTTTTATCCCTAAAGCCCTGCTTATTGCCCTATTCCTAGCCAGCGCCTTTGCTGGACTTAGCGGTTGCGGCAACACTGGCGACCTATATTTGCCTGAAGATGCCCCAGTGACTCAGGGCAACAATACTGAGATTACAGAATCCTAACATGCACAGTACTATTACCACTCGACAGCAGAGCCTGTTTATCGAAGACATTGCGCTCGCCGATATAGCCCATCAATTTGGCACCCCTTGCTATGTCTATAGCAAAGAGGCGATCACCAAAAACTTTAACGCCTATCAGTCGGCGCTTAGTGAGCGTGACCATCTAATTTGCTATGCGGTCAAATCTAACTCCAATATTGCGGTGCTGCAAACCCTGGCTAATCTAGGTGCGGGTTTTGATATTGTCTCTCTCGGTGAACTTGAGCGCGTGCTGATGGCAGGTGGTGATCCAGCCAAAGTCGTCTACTCTGGTGTCGCCAAAACGGCCACTGATATGCGTCGCGCCTTAGAAGTCGGTATCCACTGTTTTAATGTTGAGTCTGAAGCAGAGCTGGAAGTACTCAACAATACAGCGGCCGAGCTGGGTGTCTCCGCGGCTGTCTCTTTGCGGGTCAATCCTGATGTGGACGCTAAAACCCATCCCTATATCTCGACGGGCTTAAAAGAAAATAAGTTCGGTGTTGATATTAATTTAGCGGCGGCGGTGTATCAGCGTGCAGCGGCCATGGAAAATATCTCCGTGGTGGGTGTCGACTGCCATATTGGTTCACAGCTCACCGAGATCCAGCCTTTTATTGATGC
Source organism: Porticoccaceae bacterium UBA1989 (assembly GCA_002335945.1). Lineage (GTDB taxonomy): Bacteria > Pseudomonadota > Gammaproteobacteria > Pseudomonadales > Porticoccaceae > HTCC2207. The sequence goes on along the minus strand of DDDD01000040.1, from coordinate 274 downwards.
AATGAAGCGATTACTCGTCTTGGTTGATCAGTTAGCGGAGCTGGGTATTCGTCTGCAGCATATCGATATTGGCGGTGGCCTGGGTGTGCGTTATCAAGATGAGGTTGCCCCCTCAGCCGCAGAGTATCTGTCCGCTCTATTACCGCAACTTGAAGGGCGTCACGAAACACTAGTGCTGGAACCAGGCCGTTCCATTACGGCCAATGCTGGCATACTGCTAACGAAAGTCGAATATTTGAAAAGTAATGGTGAAAAGAATTTTGCCATTGTCGAT
>DDDD01000056.1 GCA_002335945.1 Porticoccaceae bacterium UBA1989 | reverse complement strand
CATAAACACCGAAGAAGACTTATCAAAGCTTAACTTGCCATCATGCTTGGGATAGTCAATCTTCTTGCACTCGCTAGCGGGCAACAATGTCTCATGGTCTGCAATCTTATCGCTTAGGGTCCAAGGCAACATACCGTTAAAGATATTGATATCAATAAAGGCATACGCCGAGCCGATAATATTACCGAACTTATGCTGGGCTGGGCCAAAGTTGCGCTGCATGTGGAGTTCTTTGTAGGCCCAAGACGCCTTATAGGCCGCGGCATAGCTCTCAAGATCATCATTGCTCTTGTCTGCCGCCAAGGCCTCAGCCACAGTTTCTGCAGCAACCATGCCCGATTTCATGGCGGTGTGACTGCCTTTAATCTTGGCAAAGTTCAAGGTACCGGCATCATCACCGACCAGAATGCCGCCGGGGAATGACATCTTAGGCTGTGATTGTAAGCCACCTTTCAGTAGAGCACGGGCACCGTACGTTAGGCGCTCGCCCCCCTGCAAATATTTGGCGATTTCTGGGTGGTGCTTATAGCGTTGAAACTCATCAAAAGGGCTTAGATGTGGATTTGTGTAGGAGAGGTTGGTAATAAGGCCAACAGCTACGGTATTGTCTTCGAGGTGATAGAGAAAGCCGCCACCGAGTGACTTGCTTTCATCTAGCGGCCAGCCAGCGCTGTGGACGACTAAGCCCGGCTGATGCTGTTCTGCGGGTATTTTCCACAGCTCTTTGATACCAAGACCATAATGCTGCGGGTCCTTGCCGGCATCGAGAGCGTATTTGGCAATAATTTCTTTACCCAGGTTACCGCGACAGCCTTCAGAGAATAAGGTGTACTTGCCACGCAGTTCCATGCCTGGCTGGTAAGAGCCTTTCTGCTCGCCGTTGTGGCCAACACCCATATCGCCTGTAGCGATACCCAGCACTTCATTGTTGTCGCCATAGAGTACTTCTGCAGCGGCAAAGCCTGGGAATATATCAACCCCGAGATTTTCAGCTTGCTCAGCGAGCCATCGGCATAGCTTGCCCAGGCTGATAATATAGTTGCCATGGTTGTGCATGGTTTTCGGGGCAAACAGATTTGGCACCTTGATGCGTTTGGTCGCACCGGTAAAGACGAAAATCTTATCGTCAGTTACTGGGGTCAGCAGGGGCGCACCCATCTCTTTCCAATCGGGAAACAGCTCATTCAATGGCGTTGGCTCGAACACAGCACCAGAGAGAATATGAGCACCTACTTCAGAGCCTTTTTCGACCACACAGACAGAAATGTCGGCATTGACCTGCTTGAGACGGCATGCAGCGGCCAGACCTGATGGGCCTGCACCAACGATGACGACATCGTAATCCATAAATTCGCGTTCCAAACTCATTCTCCAGTGTATATTTGAATTTTGAGTGTGCATTTTACTAACTTCATATGGGCATAGCTATAGGCACAGCTATAGTCATTATAAATATCCATAATTTATAATGATTACGTGGCATGGAAGCGAACTCATGGGTCGTATTTTGGCTGCTAGACCCTTGATTTATTTGGCTTATCTAGGCAATATAACGCCCTCAAAAATATGCACTGATTATTCGTTTAAGACGGTGCCCGTAGTCCCAAATTTTAATTACTAAGCTTAAGCTAAAAGGAAAACCATGAAAGTACTGGTAGCCGTGAAGCGCGTTGTTGATTACAACGTCAAGGTTAGACCTAAGTCAGACATGACAGATGTTGACTTGGCTAACGTCAAAATGTCCATTAACCCATTTTGCGAGATTGCAGTAGAAGAAGCTGTGCGCTTAAAAGAGAAGGGCATCGCCACTGAAATTATCGCAATCTCTGTAGGCCCGCAGCAATGTCAGGAGCAGTTACGTACTGCACTCGCATTGGGCGCAGACCGCGCTATTTTAGTTAGCTCAGACGAAACACTAGAGCCATTGGCCATTGCCAAGTGCTTAAAAGCAGTATGTGAGACTGAGTCTCCCGATATTATTCTGCTGGGTAAGCAGGCGATCGATGGCGACAACAATCAAACAGGCCAGATGCTGGGTGCACTGACCGGTTATGGTCAGGCGACATTTGCCTCTGAGCTTAGTATCGATGGCGGCAATGCAATGATTATCCGTGAAGTAGACGGTGGTTTGCAGACTCTGACATTATCTTTACCCGCTATCGTAACTGCAGATTTGCGTCTTAACGAACCTCGTTATGCCTCACTGCCAAATATTATGAAAGCCAAGAAAAAGCAGCTTGATACCACCACACCAGCAGATCTCGGTGTCGATGTAGCGCCCCGCGTCACGTTGATGGGTGTAGAGCTTCCCGCCGAGCGTTCGGCTGGCATTAAGGTTGAGGATATCGCTCAGCTGGTTGATAAATTGAAAAACGAAGCGAAGGTGATCTCATGAGTACATTAGTTATCGCTGAACATGACAACGACAGCATGAATATTGCAACACTTAACTCTGTGGCTGCGGCCCAGGCTATGGGCGGCGATATCGACATTTTGGTCGTTGGCACAGCCTGTCAGGCCGCTGCAGCACAGGCAGCCCAAGTTCCAGGTATCGGCAAAGTTATCGTTGCAGACAATGGGGCTTATGCCCACTCATTGGCTGAGAACGTTGCACCTATGATCGCTGAAGTCGCGGCTGGATACGGCCACGTTATGGCGACAGCAACTACTACGGCTAAAAATATTATTCCTCGTGTTGCCGCCTTATTGGATGTTCAGGCTATTTCTGACGTCAGCGGTGTGGTTAGCGAAGATACATTTAAGCGCCCAATCTATGCGGGCAATCTTATTGCCACCGTTAAGAGCAGCGACGCCATTAAGGTATTGACCATTCGTGGTACAGCCTTCGACGGCGCACCTGCAGAGGGTGGTTCTGCCACTATTGAAGCAGTTGCATCGGCACATGACTCAGGTAAGTCTACCTTTGTCGGTGAAGAAGTGGCTGTGTCAGACCGTCCTGAATTGACGGCAGCGGATATTGTTATCTCTGGTGGTCGCGGCATGGGCAATGGCGAAAACTTCGACATGCTTTACAGCCTTGCCGACAAACTCGGTGCTGCAGTAGGTGCTTCACGCGCTGCTGTTGATGCGGGCTTTGTACCCAACGATATGCAGGTGGGTCAAACCGGTAAAATTGTTGCTCCAGACCTCTATGTTGCAGTGGGTATCTCTGGTGCTATTCAGCATTTGGCGGGCATGAAAGACAGCAAGGTTATTGTTGCGATTAACAAAGATGAAGAAGCACCGATATTCTCGGTTGCAGATTATGGGCTAGTTGCCGATTTGTTTGTTGCTCTACCTGAGTTGGATGCTGCGCTTTAAATAGCCTCCAAGCTAAACCGAAAAAGGCTCCGAAAGGAGCCTTTTTTATTGGGTATGTTTATTTGTCTTTCTGGGCGTTTAATTCATCCAGAAACTGACGCCGTTCCTCGGCGGTCATTTTTCGCACCTTATCGCGAATTTCTTTCTGCTTATTTTTTGGCATCCCCTGAAATTTCTCATGCTTCTTGTTAAAGCGCCTGCGCTCTTCAGGGCTCATATTTTCAAAGCGCTTGCGCAGTTCTTTGCGCTCATGGGCTGGCATCTTATCAAAGTGTTTTTTAGCTCTGTGTAGTCTCTTGCGCTCTTCTGGTGAAAGGTTCTTAAGATGCTCGTGACGCTTCTTAAACTGTGCTCTTCTTTCTGGATCAGAGTCCTGTGCCCGATCTAAGAGACGCTTCTGTCTTGAAGGTTTAAACCTGTCCCAGTGCTTTTCGAAGGGCGCCAGCATCTCACGTGTCTCTTGGGGAAGTTCATGGAAAGGTATCTGGGCACCATCATGATCCCCTGCAAGTAGAGCAGGAGACAGCATTAGCATTCCCGCAGCCAAACCGGCTAATAGTAATCGTGGTTTCATCAGTTAACCTGTAGCGCCCTGTTCGTTATCCGCGAGCCAATAATAAAAGTCTAGATCTTCATAGAGTTCAACATTCTCATCGTCGAATTCAAAGGCAGAGTCTGCGCGGTTTAACTCAGAGACAGTCTCATTGTTTAAAGAAACTGGGGCTTCTTGAAAAAAGAAGAATGCCACCAATAGTATAGATGCCAGTGAGGCACCTAGCGTCGGTATAAACCCTTTCTTACGGCTTGATCCGTTTTGCGACAAAGCTCTATTGCGAGCCTGCGCGAGACGAAAAACATCCCGCGCCTCGGTTTCATTTTCCAAGTGATGCAGATCTTGCTGCAGGGCGGTTTCTAACTGATGCTCAATCTGATTAGTCATAATTATAATCCTCCAACAAATCCCGCAATGTATGCATTGCTCGAGAGTAATGTGTTTTAACGCTGCCCTGTGAGCATTTCATAGCTTCGGCAGTTTCAATGGTACTCATACCTTCCCAGCATCTCAGCATCAAAGCCTCACGCTGACGTCGGGGCAGGGCATTGACCGACTGGGTTAATTTATCGATGCGCTGGGTTCGCATTAACATTTCGTCGGGAGTATCTGAAATACGTCCAGGGGTTAAATCAACGATATCGACATTCTGATCGCTGTCACCATTAGACGTATATCTGCTCCAGGGAAACACCCTGTCGCGAACGGCTTTTCGCCGATAATAATCGATGGTCTTACTGTTTAAAATACGATAAAACAATGGCTTCCATTCCTGCGCTGTTCTATCGGCATACTTTTCAACTAACTTATACATACTGTCTTGCACAATATCCATGGCGGTGTCGTTATTACCCGTGGCCATTCGAGCCATATGAAAAGCACGGCGCTCGATTACTTTAAGAAACTCCTCCATCGAGCTATAGCCCAGTACCTTTTGCGCTTCCTCGTTGGGCAGTTCCTTTGCCTGTGATTTCTCCACGATCGATAACGTCATAGGCTATACGCCAGACATTCTAGTAGTAGGGGCACTAGTCATAATAGTCGTCGCCATAAATATCATTCAGCAGGTACATAATAGTGACCCATTCCAAATAGTCGCTGTCATGCTCATGATGGCCATGTTGTCTATGAGCCCTGGGCTTATGATGACGGCTGTGATGTTTTTCGTAATGGCTTCTGTGCTGATCATAAAAATAAACATCATCGTAGCCATAGTAATGATTGTAAAAAGCTCGGCGTGTCAAAAACCTGCGGTTGTTGCTGTGATTGATAACCCACCGGCGATCTCGCTGATAGTCATTACGCAGATTTTTCTTCCTGATGTCCCTGGCAATATGATGCTTGTCGACTCTACGTTTAACCGCCTTATGATCGGTTTTATGACGCTTATATCGCTGCTGATCTTGTCTCGCCTGAGTGCCGCTGCGTCGTTCATTGCGAGCTTCAGACCGATAGATTACTTTATCTGAGTGGCGCTTCTGAACATACTGATGATTAGCCTGTCGGTCAAAGCGCTTGAAAGCTTTGTTATCCCTGTCCGCCATTGCGTTTATGGGGAAGGCTAAAAGGCTCAGTCCCGCAACAGTTGCTATTAGTATCCTTTTCATCACAGTCTCCTTTGTGTGGCTCAAAGCTTAAAACGCCAGTTAAAAAGAT
>DDDD01000004.1:837-3812 GCA_002335945.1 Porticoccaceae bacterium UBA1989 | reverse complement strand
GCTAAACGGAGATCACCCAGCCCGAACAGGTTGCCGAGGCTACTGACCTTAACGCCGATGCTAGCAATGGCTGTGCCCGCGATAAGCTGCACCAGCAGGCGATAAAAGGGGTGTAATGGGTAGCGGTCATCCATGGCGCCCATTAGGGTTACCAGACCACAGATAAGGCCGATGCCAATAAAAGTCTCATTCAGATCAAGAAATACTACCGCACTAATGACCACCGAAAAATAGATGGATATACCGCCGATAAGTGGAATGGTCCCTGTATGGATTTTGCGGCGGTCGGGTCGATCAAGAAGACCAAAGACATGGGATAAGGGAATCAGCATTCTGATAATTAAAATACTGAGAACCGCAACTCCGGCGATCGGTGGTATGTATTGCATCATGGCGCTGTACTCCCTGTACAAGCAATGGTCTTTCACTGGCTCTGCTAGTAAAAGCAAAGGCCTGGAGGTCCATACTTCATGCCGGAACGAACCGACTGGCACTTAGTTGATGTGAAGACTAGTCCAATCTATCTATGTTGGCAACTTACAGTGTTGATATGGGCGCTATGGGCGCAAAATATATGTTTTTTCTCTGAGCTGCGGGTTTTAGATGTAACGTGCAATTGATCACAAATACTGAGAATACTGGCGTAATAGTTGGTGAGATGCTCTTTTAATGAGGCATTCGAAGTATGGGAGGCTAACTAAAAAGGAAATCTTGGTTCATGCCGAGTTGAGCCACTGATACTGAGCTAGTAAAAAAGAACAGGGCAGAAACAAGAAAGGGTCGCAGCTATGCGACCCTTTATTTGATATGGCTCCGACTGCTGGGCTCGAACCAGCGACCCAATGATTAACAGTCATTTGCTCTACCAGCTGAGCTAAGTCGGAATTATGTAACGTCCTGATGGCGCGCATTTTATGGGGCCTGCGGTAAGGAGTCAATAGCTTCTGAGCACGATCTACCAAGGTTTTTTGCTCTAGTATCATTTATTGCCATCTGGCTTGCAGACAAAGTTAAACAGTCTAAACTGGCGGACTCCAGAATTACGATTCTGGTCTTATGCATTATTGGTTTAATATGCTCTCTGTGCAGCAATTCAATGGGCTAATTTCAGGACTAAAACACTCCATGATGACTCGTGCAAATCTCACAATACGCTTTCTATGGGCGATAACCATTCTGTTAACCAGTTCAGTGGTGGTTGCATCAGCAGAGCCACCGATCCTAAACGCTGAGGAACAGTTGGTTGAAAGTCGATTCGTTCCCCTGTTTTCAGTCGTTACTGAAGAGTTATCTACCCGCCAAGCAGATTATCTGCTGGACCCCTCTGCCTACAATCGTTTTATTGATACCAATGTGAAGTCACTTTGGGACACTTCATCGACGACCAGTGCCCTTATTGGCAAGGTGCGCTTTAAGGGACTCACTGCAGAAGACAAACAGGCCCTAGTGGCAGCGGTAGATAACACATTATTACGCTATGCCTTTGAAGGCCTCGAAAACTATGGTGGCCAGGTATTTGAGGTAGTGGATGTTGCGGTCAATAAAGGCGGGACTATGGGTTGGGTTCAGGTGTTAATGGAATCGCCAATCATTCCTGACTTACATCTAGATCTGCTGATTAAACGTACCTCTGAGGGTAATTGGAGTGCGGTAGATGTGCGCTTTAAAGGTATTACCTATGTCTCGATCAAGAAGCATGAATTCCGTGAAATAATTGAAGAGCAGGGCGTTACCGCATTAATTGATAGTCTGAACAGTAAAAATCGTGATTATTTTCGCGATATTTGTGCCAAGGCACCTGCAACCCTAAAAGGCAACGCTCCTTGTTGAGTCCCACTGATATAAGTTCTATTCGGCCTTTTAAGGTTGTTAGCAATTACTCGCCAGCGGGCGACCAACCGACGGCCATTAAAGAGCTGGTCGCTGGGCTGGAAAACGGCCTGTCTGGTCAGACTCTGTTGGGGGTGACCGGATCTGGAAAGACTTTCACTGTGGCCAAGGTCATCGAGGAAGTGCAGCGTCCAACGATCGTGTTAGCCCATAATAAAACCCTGGCTGCTCAGCTATATGGCGAATTTAAGAGCTTTTTCCCGAATAATGCCGTCGAATATTTTGTGTCTTACTACGATTATTTTCAGCCCGAGGCCTATGTGCCTTCCTCTGACACCTTTATTGAGAAAGATGCCTCGGTAAATGCCCATATCGAACAGATGCGTCTGTCGGCCACCAAGTCTCTAATTGAGCGCAAAGACGTGATTGTTGTAGCCACAGTATCGGCTATCTACGGTTTGGGCGACCCAAAATCCTATTTAAAGATGGTTTTGCATCTATCTCGCGGCGAGCAGATTGGTCAACGGGACATTTTACGTCGCCTGGCGGAGCTGCAATACAAGCGTAACGATGTGGATTTTGATCGCTCTTCATATCGTGTGCGCGGTGATGTTATTGATGTTTACCCAGCAGACTCAGATTATGAAGCCGTGCGTATTGAGCTGTTTGATGATGAGATCGAAAATCTGACATTGTTTGATCCTTTAACAGGGGAAGTGCTGCGCAAGATCCCGCGGATGACAATCTACCCTAAATCTCACTATGTAACGCCCCGTGAAAAGGTGGTGGATGCGGCGGATAAAATTCAGGAAGAGTTGGTGGTTCGCCTTGAGCAACTGCGCTCGGTTGATAAGTTGGTTGAAGCTCAGCGTCTCGGCGAGCGAGTGCGTTACGACACCGAGATGATGCGCGAGCTGGGTTACTGTAATGGCATTGAGAACTATTCTCGCTATCTATCAGGCCGCAATCCGGGCGATCCCCCACCGACATTATTTGATTACCTGCCTGATAATGCACTGATGATTATTGATGAATCCCATGTATCTGTGCCCCAGCTCGGTGCCATGTACAAGGGCGATCGCTCTCGTAAAGAAACGCTTGTGGAGTATGGCTTTCGACTGCCCTCAGCGCTGGATAATCGTCCG
>DDDD01000004.1:0-747 GCA_002335945.1 Porticoccaceae bacterium UBA1989 | reverse complement strand
GATCCAGAAATTGAAATTCGCCCGGCACTCACTCAGGTTGACGATGTGCTGTCGGAAATCCACGCTCGAACAGCCAAAAATGAACGTATTCTCATTACCGTTTTAACCAAACGTATGGCTGAGGATTTAACCGAGTATCTCGATGAACATGGTATACGCGTGCGTTACCTCCACTCGGATGTAGATACCGTTGAGCGGGTTGAGATTATTCGCGATCTGCGTCTGGGCGAGTTTGATGTGCTGGTGGGCATCAATCTGTTGCGAGAGGGCCTGGATATGCCAGAGGTTTCGCTGGTCACTATCTTTGATGCCGACAAAGAGGGATTTCTACGCTCAGAACAGTCACTGATTCAGACCATTGGCCGCGCAGCACGTCATCTTAATGGTAAGGCGATTCTCTATGCCGACAAGATAACCGGTTCCATGCAGCGGGCTATTGATGAAACCGACCGCCGTCGTGCGTTGCAGGTGGCTCACAACGAAAAGCATGGCATTGTTCCCACCAGTATTACCAAAGGCGTTAAGGACATCATGGAGGGCGCCTATGCGGCTACAGGGCAGAACAGGCGCGATAGAGAAGCGGCAGAGTCAGCGGCTGCCTACCAGATCAATAGCCCAGAGCCGATTAAAGATATCGCCAAGGAACTCAAGCGCCTTGAAGAAAAAATGCACCAGCATGCCCGTGATCTAGAGTTTGAAGATGCGGCAAAAACCAGAGACTTACTGACGCAGTTGCGACAAAAAAGC
>DDDD01000001.1:191-4054 GCA_002335945.1 Porticoccaceae bacterium UBA1989 | reverse complement strand
CTGTCGATGATAACTACGTCTATTTCAGGGCATTCATTGATGCGCAGGGCCGGATAATCATGGAAGTTACTTTGCTGGATGACGCCATTTTTCAATGTAATTTCGCCATACAACGCGGCACTTAATCCATCAATAATGCCACTTTCCATTTGCGCTTTTACAATGTCTGGATTAATAGCTAGGCCACAGTCAATTGCACATACAACTTTATGGACAAAAAGCTGATTGTCGACAACTGATACTTCGGCAACCTGTGCGACAAATGAACTGAAGGACGCGTGGACTGCCACGCCCTGATAATGGCCTTTGGGTAAGGGTTTATTCCAGCCTGACTTTTCAGCAACTACGCTTAATACGTTAGCCAATTTAGGGTTGTTTTTTAAATGCTTAAGGCGAAACTCAACACTATCTTGATTTTGAATGGCCGCGATTTCGTCCATCATGCTTTCTTTAAAGAACCCACTATAAGAATGGCCAACACTGCGCCAAGCGCCAACAGGCAGGCCAGGATCTGCGGTGATATGATCAGAGGATTTATTGGGCGCGTCATAGTCTTCATATAGCCCTTCAACGCTTGTATGATCCACAAGCAGACTGTCATAAAGACTGTAGCCGACTTTACTCATCCAATCCACAAAGGCGTTGGGTAGTATGCTGGGCATGATACCGTCCACTAAATTATCTATAACATAGGGCATCAGTTGGGGCCCAGCACGCTTCACTGTCCAGCTGTCAATTAGGCCTGCTTTGTTTAGACCTACTGTAAACCTTGCCATTGACGCTGGACGATAATTATCGTTTTGCATATCATCTTCTCGACTCCAGCATAATTGAATCGGCAGGTTAGATACCTTTGCAATTGCTGCAGCTTCCGCCACAAAATCAGATTCGCTACGTCGGCCGAAACCACCCCCTAAAAAGGTACTGCGAATAATGATATTGTCTGCCGGTACATCGGCATAGTAAGCTGCTAAATTCTTGGCAAGCTCGGGTGATTGGCAGCCGACCCACAATTCTAATCTGTTGTCGGTTAATTTAGCCGTACAGTTCATGGGTTCCATGGTGGCGTGCGCCAAGTAGGGTGCCCAGTATTCAGCTGAAATGACTGCATGTGCATTTTGTAATGCACTTAGCCCCTCACCTTTTTCAAATACATTGGTAGCATTATCGCTATCTAAGGCTGTTTTAAATAAGCCCTTGCCGTTATCAGGTGCTGTTGAATCAGAACTGAATTTTGAAAGAGTCTCTGGTAGATTCCATTGTATCTTAAGCTTAGGAAGGGCATTTTTTGCTTGGTAATAATGATCTGCGATCACTGCTACGCCATTATGAATTTTAACAATAGACTTCACGCCCGGCATTCCTTTGGCATCTGTATCATCAAATGATTTTACCGTGCCACCCATAACAGGGCATCGTTTTAATGCCGCCCTAAACAATCCTTCAAAGTCAACATCAATACCAAATTGTGCTGTACCTGTCGCCTTGGCTACTCCATCGAGCCTTGGATTATCTTTGCCGATATATTTAAATTGGAGCTTATCTTTAAGTGGTGCGTCTTCAGGAAAAGGCAGTGTATTGGCATAATCTGCGAATTCGCCATAATCAACCGCTTTGCCATCAATTATGATTTTGCCGTTATCGGTCTGTATATCAGCTAGATTACGATTTAGCTGTTGCCCAGCCGCTTGTCGAATAGCTAAGCGAGCATTGGCCGCGAGGTGACGTAGGGGCAAAAAATGCGTGCGTATGCTATTGCTACCACCAGTGACCTGGAGTTCGAATTCAAGATTTTTATAGTCCTCGTGTAGTCCAGCATTAATGACGTTAATGCGCTCGGGGTGGATGTCCAATTCCTCTGCCACAATGGTAGTTAGGCCCGTATAGATGCCCTGCCCCATTTCAGATCGAGGGAGGTAGAAGTTAACTACGTTGTCGCTGGTAATCTGCAGTAGAGCATTAGGCTGTAACGCTGATTCGCTTGCATTGGGCAGTGAAATGTTGGCACAGGCGGTTAATGGCAGTCCAACCACCAAACCGCCTCCGGCCAATGACATGTTTTTAAGAAAGCTACGGCGTGAGGTATTGACACCTTCAGTTTTTAAAGCGATATCTGTAGAGCGGGAAGTTGCCATCATTAAGCCTCTTGCTGTATCGAATTAGGGTCAAAATAAGCGACGATCTGTAACTGGCCGTTCTCCTTCCTCAAGTTTTTTGCAGCCTGTTTAATGGCTTTCTTGATATTGGGATAAGTACCGCAGCGGCAAATATTTCCACTCATAGCCTGGTCGATATCATTGTCGCTAGGGTTGCTATTTTTACTCAATAAAGCGGTGGCACTTACTAACTGGCCGCTTTGGCAATAGCCACATTGCGCTACGCTGGCTTCAACCCATGCCGATTGAAGTGTCGATAACATGTCAGGGTTACCAATGCCTTCAATAGTGGTGACTTTTCGTCCTTGAATGGCGGCTAGTGGTAGTAAACATGTGCGGGTAGATTCGCCATCAACCAACATACTACAGGCCCCGCATAGGCCCATGCCACAGCCAAACTTAGAGCCCTTAAGTTTGAGGTGATCTCTAATCACCCATAAAAGGGGAGTGTCGGGTGCTGCGCTCACCTCTGTTGTTTTACCGTTTAATTCAAAGCTAATCATATTGATCCCTTGGAGCTGACTTTAACTGTTCTCGACTTGTGGTTCTCTACTGTGTTAACGTAACACATGTCATGCGACATGTAATGCAAAAAAGGCAAAATAAATGCAGAGCACTAATAAACCAACAATAAGGGCTGGTAAAAGATGACTTCTAAAATAACGCGAAGGGATTTTCTTAATGGTGTCGCTATTGGTGCCGGTGCAAGCCTTTTGATGCCGGGACAACTTATCGCGCAACCTGCTGGATCGATAGCCGCTAAAAAATCTCCCGGTGATTATTATCCGCCGACTCTGACCGGTATGCGCGGAAGTCATGAGGGATCCTATGAGGTTGCTCATGCACTAGCTTGGAATGGACAAAAACCGTCCAGTTATGAAGAATTAGATGAGCACTATGACCTAATAGTTGTAGGCGCAGGACAGAGCGGTCTGGCCGCTGCCTGGTATTACCGAAAGAAAATGGGCCCTACCGCAAAGATACTATTGTTGGACAACCACGATGACTTTGGAGGGCATGCAAAGCGCAATGAATTTCATCAAGATGGGAATATGGTACTTGGTTTGGGTGGGGCTCAAAATATCGAGCCTATGTCGTCATATAGCGCAATGGCGGTTGAATTATTAAAAGATATAGGTATTGACGATCAGGCTCTAGCTGCAATGACAGCCAATACGCCTGATGATTATATGCTCGGTGGCAAAATTAGCGCCAATAATGGTATGACGATTCCTACTACGGATGGCCATAAAACCCTAAGTGGCAACTGGTTAGGGTTTATCCATGGGGGTCAAGGATATGAGGCGGCGGTTAAAGAGTTGCCCATACCTGAGGAAGAGCAGACTAAGTTGATTGCCTTTTTCGGTGGTGATCGAGACTTCCTCGATGATTTGTCTCTCTTGGAGCAATACAGATACGTGAAGTCCGTCAGTTACAACCAATTTTTGACCGAGCGCGTTGGTTTAGCTGAAGAAACCTTGCCCATACTGGGGGCTTTTACCAGTGTTTTATTAGGCCCGGCGGGGTGGAGCCTTACAGTCCTGGAAGCCCTGAGTACTGGTTGCCCCGGTCTAAAAGCTATGGGCTGGTTGACCAATCGACTCAGCGATCTCGCCGGCGCTTTTGTTTTAGGGGACGCTCCCGTGGCCTATATGTTTCCTGATGGCGATGCGTCGGTTGCCCGATTATTGGTCCATAAGTTAATTC
>DDDD01000001.1:0-147 GCA_002335945.1 Porticoccaceae bacterium UBA1989 | reverse complement strand
GAGACTCAATAGCACAGTGGTAGGGGTAAAAGAGACAGATGTAAACCATGTAAAGGTCGATTATGTTCAGCAAGGCCAGCCCTTTAGCGTCAGCGCAGACCACTGTGTTCTGGCTTGTTATAACGGGCTTATTCCACATCTTTGCCC
>DDDD01000019.1 GCA_002335945.1 Porticoccaceae bacterium UBA1989 | reverse complement strand
AAGTCATTCACATTAGCGCCAACATCCACAATCTCGCCAACAAATTCATGGCCAACCACCATAGGCACTGGAATCGTCGCCTGAGCCCAGCTATCCCAATTATAGATATGCATGTCCGTGCCGCAGATAGCGGTGCGGTCGATTTTGATAAGAACATCATTAATGCCTATTTCTGGTTCGGGCACATCCTCTAACCACAGCCCCTGCGTCGAATTCCGTTTTACCAGTGCTTTCATGGTGCTATTTTCCTATTAATTGTTTACTATACGGGAAATTATTCCTGTATCGTAGAAGCTAGAATTCCTTTATGCAAGATTTTATTCTNNAAAACAATGAAGCCAACCGACCATGACCCCGCTAGCCATACACTCAGCAACCGAGTGACCGAGCTGCGTAAAAAACACAAGCTAACCCTAGATCAGCTCGCCACCAGCTCCGGCGTCAGCCGCTCCATGCTCAGTCAAATTGAGCGCGGGCAAGCCAACCCCACATTAACGGTTACCTTTAGAATCGCGCAGGCCTTTGGTATGAGTATCGGTGAACTGGTCGACCAGCCCTGGGCATCCTCCACCATTGAAGTGGTCCACGGCGAAGATAAGAGCAACCTGTTTCGGTCAGACAAAAAGATACAGATACGCACATTGTCACCGCTGCATATCGAAAAGAATATTGAGTTTTATGAACTGCGCATTCAGCCCGGCACAAGCTTAACCAGCGCCCCCCATTTTGATGGCACCAAAGAACTGCTCACCATCACCAGCGGTACTGCTCAGATTATTTCCGGAGACAATAACTGCAAACTCAGCGAAGGCGACTCCGCCCATTACCGTGGCGACCTAACCCACAGTATTGAAAACTGCGGGGACTGCGAACTGGTTGCCTACTTGGTAGTCACTAGTCAGTAGCTTTTAGAGTAGTAGCTTCGGGGTTGATAGCGCCCAGATTAGTCGGTTCTAAATTAATAACGCCGGGGTTAGTCGCTACTACGTTATCGGCCCCCAGAGAAAAGAAAGCCAACCGGTCAGACCGAAAACTACCGATCAAAACCTCATCACCCAGCGGCAATGCCACCGTAGGTAATCCAAAGGGCTCACGTTTAAAAGACCAGCTATTACGCTTATCCAAGCTCAGTGCATCAAGCTCCGTTACTGTAAACGGCAGAGCACAGACACCCGCCTCCTCACAGCTAAACACATCCAGAATCTCATGATCCAAACTGGTTACCCAAAGAGAACCCGCCTTGAGTATAAGATTATCTGGCGCATTAACAGAAAAAGACCCCGTTTCTAGCCCAAGGTCCAGATCAATCACAGCAACCCTGTCCGACAAATTAAACGCCATATAAAGTAGGCCATTCTGTTCATCATAGGCAACACCATTAGGCTGCGCGCCATCAGTATTCGGCACCTGACTAAAACGATGAGTCTTATCCCAGTGCAGTACATAACCTGTGTTTTGCTTAGTAATAGCAACGGTTAAAAAGTCATTCACCGAGAAGTCATGGCCAAACATATGAGACACAAAAAAGCTGCCATCGGCGAGCAGGCTAACATCATTGAGATAGTTCTCCGCAGGCGCTACCACACAGCCTCGCCAGACCAGCCCCCATTGATTGCGCGGTTCATCAGGCAGAGTAGCCTCTACTAGCTCGCGCTCCTGCTGTGCTTCCTGTTCTCGCTCTAGGGCTACCAATTCAAACATCTCTACGGATTCATGGGCCATATGATTCACCACCGCAAGCTGATAACGGCCATCCTCCCGCGTCACCAAATCGATACCATGGGGACCAAAGGGACTCTCGGCAGTCTTCTCGCAACTGGCATCGCCCCAGCTATTCTCCGAATAAATAATCGGCAAGGGCACACGGCGCTTAGTCTGCGCATTCAGCAGCGCCAAACGCCCAGATCCAACCTCTGCTATGGGTGCTATACCGCCAAATTCAGAGACAATAATAAACTGCCCATCTGGCGTAATCGCCAGATCTTCCGGATTAGTCACCCTGCAAGCCACCGATAATTGCGCACCAGACTCACAGTCAGAAACCGCGACAACAGGGCCAATATAGGCGCGACCCAGAATAAACAGCGACAGCACTAAGCACAGCAGCGCCAGAGGAAGCGCAATGGCATAATAATGTTTAAGTACTAACTGCAGGTGCTTTTTACACAGATCAATATCAACCGCCAACAGATAAATAGCCTCACAGACCAGAAGCAATCCAAGGGTAAATAATGCAATCCAAACTGTGTAGTAATACCAGCTATCCGTACTAACAACCCAAAGAATAAGCGGCACCGCAATCATAAAATCAACCACTGCAAACCTGCTCCAGCTTTGCAGCGACATTAGCCAGGCAGTACATTTAGAAAACAGTGGTTTAATCGGCAGTAACAGCGCGACAAGCAGAAAGGCCCCGGCAACAACAGTATTCACAGGTAATCTCGAGATGATAATAGGGGTTAGCAGCATAGCATAGACAGGCCAACTCCCAACAATAAGACCCCCTTCAAAACAGCCCTAAGGCAACCCCCTTTAACATGGTAGTATTTCACCCAGAGAAACGTATCAAACCAACAGGTAACATTATTGCGGCAAAGAGATCGCAAACGTTAAGGGGCACAGCAGAATGAGTAAGGGCGAAAGAAAAACACTGGCGTTTAGCAGTGGCGAAGCGAGCGAACATTACTACCATGAGTGGGCCCCCAAAAAACCAACAGGCTGGCTGCACATCATGCATGGCATGGCAGAACATGGCGCCCGTTATGGCGACCTAGCCGAATTTCTTAATCAGCAGGGAATAATGGTCACCGCGGGAGATCATCGCGGACATGGCCTTACCGGCCGCGCAGTCGNNCAGCCTCTACCATGTCGCCGACAACAACGGCTGGAATCAGATGGTTGACGACCAGTGGCAGCTCATTAATCACATCGCCGCCGAAAACGACCTACCCCTAATTATTTTGGGCCACAGCATGGGCTCCTTTATGGCCAATCATCTGTGCCAGCGTTATGCCGCCGAACTAGACGAAACACTCAGCACGCGATTCAAAGGACTCATACTCTCCGGCTCCAACTACGATGCCCCAACCGCCTTTAAAGTCGTCGCAGGTTTGGCCAAAATCGAGCGCCTAAGAGTGGGTGGCCGCAAGGTTAGCAACCTATTAGAAGCACTTTCTTTTGGCGCGTTTAACCGTGCCTTCACACCCAACCGCACCGAAAAAGACTGGCTATCAAGAGATCATTCGATAGTCGACAGCTACATAGCCGACCCCCTGTGTGGCGGCGCAATTACCACCCAATCTTGGGTCGACTTTTTAACCGGTCTCGCAGACCTGTCAGCACCCAAAGGCATGGCGCGTATCAATGCCGAACTGCCAATCTATCTATTTGCCGGTGAACTGGATCCGGTCGGCAAGCAGGGAAAAGGCGTTTTAAAACTTCAGCAGATGTTGCTCAAAGCCGGCGTCAAGCAGGTAGATTTAATGCTATACCCACAGGGTCGTCACGAAATGATCAACGAGACCAACAGAGAAGAGGTCTATCAAGATATTTTAAAATGGTTGCAGGCGCACTTCTAAGAAGCGCCTCCAAAGCCGTGCTCTAATAAGCGGCTGTAAGGAAAGGCTGTAAGACGCTGTTGTAAAGAGCTTGTCAAAGTAGCGACTATGCTTATTTTCCCAGCAGCGTCAGCAGAAATCGTTCGGTAGAACCGGTCATATCACCCAGCCTCTCCCGGCGAACCAGTATCTTCTCACCGTAGTGCGACGCGCAGCCATAAATAAGTCCCTCAGCCACATCACCCAAACAGCGCGGAGACTTGTAGATTAACTCGATACTGGTAGAGCTCAATCTTGTGCATTCAAACTTCGGCGGTGTCGCACCCGGATACAGCTTTCTCACTTCCGCATGAATAAACCAATCAATCTTCTCCAGCAACTCGAACGAAGAGTTAAGGCCCTCAAACAAATAGGGATAGGCCGCCGTAAATTCAGCGAAGTGGTACATACCAAAGGTTTTAGTAAGATTGGTTAGCGACACATTGGTTTGCTTACTCAGCGACACCAACATAGCGACAAGCTCAGTATGGTCGTAAGTACCCACAGAGGTATAAATACCGCCACTGGCAGGCTTAACGTCGTCGAGCACGTCATCGAGAACATCAGAGCCAAACTCCGCCTCAATAAGCTCTAACAACGCCGTGAACAGCATACCTTTCATGGTCTAACACCCCTTATTAATAGGACACATAAAATATCTAAGACTACATTCCAACCACTACCCAACCGCTACCCAACCACCAATTATGTATTATCGTATATGTTATTCTCCTCTTCAACGAGCAATAATTTAACAACAAGCCAAGCTCTATGAGTAAGTTATAGCGCCTAAACGAGACATATGAAGACTTATTGAGGACTAATGTCACAGGGTTAACATTACTCAGGAGGTNNGACTATCGAGACTAGGAGGGGCTAGAGAGGGGCTAAAGCGCGAATCGAGCAAGGTAAAAGCACCATAAAGCTAGGTAAGAGCACGACAAAAGTACCACAAGGCGCCAAGACATTGCATCCTGACGCCATAAGGCCAATATTAACCGATCACTTTGGGGCCATACGAATAGCACCATCGAGACGCACATCTTCACCGTTAAAGTAGCTATTGCGGCACATCTCAATCGCTAGCGACGCAAACTCTTCCGGCATACCCAAACGCGCAGGGTGCGGCACCATCGCGCCGAGAGCCTGCCTAACAGGCTCAGGAGCAGACGCCAGCAACGGCGTATCAAAAATACCCGGCAAAATAGTATTCACACGAATAAGTTCACGTGACAGATCCCGCGCTATGGGCAACGTCATACCCACAATACCGGCCTTAGACGCCGCATAAGCCGCCTGCCCTACCTGACCATCTTCCGCCGCCGCAGAGGCCGTATTTACCATAGCACCGCGTTCACCATCAACCGGATCCAGGGTCATCATCCCCGCCGCCGATTCCGCGATACAGCGAAAAGTACCCGACAAATTAATGTCCAATACGCGCTGAAAACGCTTCATAGAATGGGGGTTAATCGCACCTGTTTCGCGATCCCGCGACGCCGTTTTCAACGCATCACCGATACCCGCACAGTTAATTAACAGACGCTCCTGACCAATGGCCGCACGTAACTCAGCAAAGCCTCGAGCAACCTCTTCATCAGAGGTCACATTCACCTTAGCAAAGGCACCGCCAAGTTCTTTGGCCAGAGCCTGGCCCTTTTCCTCGTTCATATCAATAATGCCGACTTTGACGCCGAGAGCCGCAAGCTTACGCGCCGTTGCTTCGCCAAGGCCAGAAGCCCCGCCCGTAACAACCGCACTGATGTTAGCGTTGAGTTCCATTGTTTTATTCCCCTGTTTGTATTTTAGTTATAAAGGTAAAAATAACGTTTCTAAAAAATTGATCTAAGCGCACATGATCTATCGAGTAGCCTGTTTATTTAATAGCCCACCGATCTTACCCCGAAAATGCCAATCTCGTTTATCCGTTCACCCAATTAGGCTTTCGCTTTTGCACAAAG
>DDDD01000109.1 GCA_002335945.1 Porticoccaceae bacterium UBA1989 | reverse complement strand
CTTTTAATTTTTCGCATAGGGCCTTTTACTCTTTAGAAAATTTAAGCAACCGATCTGAATGCACCCCATCCACATAGCCCATAAACCCAGAATGAATATTGTAGCCCATGAGTTCACGGGTGCGTTTCGGCAAGGTTGCTGCAATGGAGCGAGGCACAGCCGCCATCATATTCTCCAACTGCCGCGCCCACCCTACACAGTACTGAGGTGTAACAATCAATCTATTATCAGCTGATTGGTTCGCGCCACCACGATGAATCAATGTGCCCTTAGCAATCATTAATGATCCCGCTGGCAGCATTACTTTTATAGCATCCGGATGAGGTTGAGGGTCTTCCCCCGCTGCAACAGTGACATCTTGTGAAACCGTTTCAAAATTACTTAATAGCCCTCCCGGCTGATCTTCAGCGCCCCACAAATGGCTACCGGGAATAATTTCCGTGGCACCATTTTCTGCAGTTGTCTCATCAATCGCCCAGAAAGAACTCAAGCCATAGGCCGGGCGAGGTCGAGGCACAAAAATATCAAAATCGTCATGATGCCAAGGCTGTACGGTTTCGCCGGGCTGTAAATTAATCGCCAACAATGACGTTAGTAAACAGCTATCCCCGAGGTCGGCTTCGGCAAAAGCTAGCGCCAGTGGATGGCTAACCATATCGGAAAAAACCTCTGGCGATTTCGCCAGTAGTGAATAGACACGATGAGATTTATACCCTTCAAAATTATTGCGACCCGGTTTATTTAAATAGGGCTGTAGCGCATCGCGAACTCGCTCAATCTCGGCGGCGTCCATCACTTTCTCAAACACCAAATAACCCTCGCGGTCATATTGGCTTTTAAGATCAGCAAAGGTTCGACCTTGCAGCCAGGCTGATAGGACGCTGTGATCTACGGGTTTTATGGCATGCTGAGTCATTTTTTATACTCATATAATCGGCGGTTTGACTTGCTGTTACATAGACAGCGGGTTCGAATACACAGTTAATATTACCTTCCTGAGTGTAGATTGAAGTTCAGTAGAATGATAGCAACGCTATTTAGCAATAAATCAATGATGCTCAGAATTCCCTTAAATTCATGGCTATTTTTCTGTGTACTTATCCAATTTGTTACTGTCCTGTGTAACTAACTTAATTACCTTGGGATGCACAAAAATTTTTTCTCTACCCACCTGTTGCTCTTCTAGCACGCCTATACTCACCAATTTTTTTAGATACTCAGAGGCGGTTTGTCGCTTAGCAATGTCCGCTCTTACCAGGTCATCGATTCGGCAGTAGGGTTGTTCAAAAATGACATCAATAAGCTCTCGAGTATAGACTTTTGGCAACTGCTCACGGACATAATCAACCGTATGTTCGGCAAGGTCGCGGATGCCAATTATTTTCAATGTGGTCCATTGGGCAGTACTAGTTATCGCATCTAGCATAAATAACAGCCATGACTCCCAAGCCTGTTCCCGGGTCACTGCCAATAAGCCGCTATAGTATTCTGCTTTATTGGCAATGATGTAACGGCTTAAATATAAGATTGGTAGGGTCAATAGGTCCTCTTGAACTAGATACAGGATGTTAAGAATTCTGCCTGTTCGACCATTACCGTCGGTAAAGGGGTGAATCGCCTCAAACTGATAATGCATTGCCGCCATTCTGATCAGTGGATCCAAATCTGGTTGCTCATGTAATAGTTTTTCCCAGTGACTCAGTAGGTCGCGAAGCGCCTTTTCGCCCTCTGGTGGCGTGTAAATCACCTCACCGGTTGTTTCGTTCGCTAATCGAATACCTGGCACCTTTCGCACAGTCATATCTGCGCCCTTGATTCGACTGCAAATGACTTCGGCCATAGCAGTATTAATTGGACGCAGAGTAAGTCGTTGCCAGCCTTCATAGAGTGCCTGACGGTATCTTAGCGCCTCTCGAGTGGCAGGGTCCGCCTTGGAATCATTGCCCGAATACTGGAATAGTTTATCGGTGGTGGTGACGATATTCTCGATTTCAGAACTGTCTCTGGCCTCTAATAGAGGCAGGGTATTAATTAGCATTGCCTGATTAGGAATCAACTCGGCGGCCTGCTTGAGCCCAGCCAATGCTGCTCGAGCTTCTATGCATCGCTTAAGTACCTTTCGGGTCTCCAGTACCTTAATCGGGGGCATAGGAGGCAAGTGATTGTAGGGTTTATCTGGCTTCCAGTTCATATGTATACATAACACAATTTTATCGACATGTTGAGATAATATGTCGATACTATCGACAGGTCAAGATTATATGTCGATATAATTCTATTATATCAACACGTTGTGTTTTTGCGTGGTTTATTTGGATGGGCAGTAACGTACTTGCTCTCAGCCAAACTAGTTGCTTATTAGCCAATAATCACGCCAAATTGCACTCTGGCAGCAACAAAAAACCAAATTTGAATTAAAAACGAAGTAGACAAAGACTGGGTATGAATAAACCAGCAATCAGGGGGAAGCATGGTTGGGCTGTATATCGAGTATGAATATTGGGTTGCCGCAGTGCAGTTGATACTGGCGATGTTAGGCATGGGTGCTGGGCTCCAGTTAGCTGATTTCCAGAAGGTAGTAGCGCAGCCTAAGGCGGTTACCGTTGGCTTGGTTATGCAGCTAGTGACAGTGCCGTTGATTGGACTGCTGTTTATTCTCTATACCGAGCTACCCCCCGGCATGATTATCGGCATCGCGATTATTGTGGCGATTCCCGGTGGCACTATATCCAATGTATTTACCCTCATGGCGCGGGGTAATGTGCCTCTGTCCATCAGTATCACAGGGCTCACATCTGTAGCCTGTTTGGTCACCACACCGCTTATTTTGGATGTTTTAATTTCGGACTATATGACTGATAGCTTTGCCATGCCGGTGGTGCGTATTGCCACTGAAATTGGTCTCTGCCTGTTACTGCCGCTATTGCTGGGCATGTTATTTTTGCGTGTCCTGCCCGCCTATGCCAAACAGTTTTCGACACTTTGCGTGAGAGGCTCACTGCTGGGTATAGCAACGATTGCCCTTGGCTCCCTCGGGGCTGGCCGACTGAATATGGCGGATACGCCAGTGGCTGATCTTGCCTTGCTGTTTGGCTTTATTATCGGCCTCACGATTGTGGGCCTGTGGCTGACTAAAATGTTTGGGTTGGCCCAGGAAGACAATACGGCGATTGAAATGGAAGTGACCGTGCGCAATATCAATCTTGGTTTTCTGCTCAAGGCCTCTCTATTTCCATTAGTGGCTGGAGAGATTAACCCTGTGGCAGACATGGTGCTGTTGTCGCTGTTGCTCTATGGCTCTTGGCAGCTGGTGATGGGCGTCGTGTTTATATTTTGGCGCCGCAAGCAGGCTGAGGCAATTGAAAGCAGCCTCTCAACTGCCCTCTGATTACACTCTTATTGCGCGAAGAAAATAGAATATTTAGATAAAGGTAAACTTAGCCAGAAAGATTGCCGCCAAAAACCAAGCGCCCATGGTGATCTCCGCGCGCTTGCCTGTGCACAGCTTAACGGCCACATAGGTTATAAACCCTAAGGCGATGCCATTGGCAATCGAGAACGATAAGGGGATCAAAATAATGGTGACCAGCGCCGGCAGTACCTCAGTGGTATCTGACCAATCAAGTGCCTCCATGCCCCCCAACATCAGAATAGCCACATAGATAAGCGCCCCCGCGGTGGCATAGGCAGGCACCATAGCTGCCAGTGGTGAGAAGAAGATCGCCAGCAGAAATAATGTTCCCACAACTACTGCAGTAAGTCCGGTACGACCACCGGCTTCCACACCGGCTGAGCTTTCAACATAGCTAGTGACCGGCGCACAGCCAAAGAATGCGCCCATGACACTGGAGCTACTGTCCGCTTTAAGTGCGCGATCCATATTCTCTGCATCGCCCTTTTCATCAATCAAGCCCGCACGGCTAGCCACCCCCAAAAGAGTGCCTGCAGTATCAAATAAGTTAACAAACAGAAACGCAATAATCACACTGGCCATCGCCACATCAAGGGCGCCCAGAATATCTAACTGCATAAAGGTGGGCGCAAGACTAGGAGGCGCTGACACCAGACCATTGAACTGCACTAGACCTAGCCCCAACCCAATAATGGTGGTGCCTAAAATACCGATAATAATCGCACCTGGGACCTTACGCATCGACAGAATGGCGATGGTTAAAAAGCTAAGGGCCGCGAGAAAAGTCTCTGGCTTGGTGAGGTCACCCAGGGATAAATAGGTAGCGTTATTGGCGACAATAATACCGCCGGTCTTAAGGCCAATAAAACCAACAAACAAACCGACACCCACGCCCATCGCGATACGCATATTGAATGGAATACTATCCAACATCCAACGTCGCATACGGGTAACGCTCATAATCACAAACAGGATGCCCGCTAAAAATACAGCGCCCAACGCTATTTCCCAGCTATAGCCCATCTCGCCGACCACGGTATAGGTGAAGAACGCGTTGAGTCCCATGCCCGGTGCCATACCGACCGGCCAGTTGGCATAGAGCCCCATAACGTAGCAGGCCAGTGCCGCTGCTAAACAGGTACCGACAAAACTAGCGCCCTGATCCATTCCACTAGCGGCCATCATCTGCGGATTTACAAAAATAATATAAACCATGGTGATGAACGTGGTCATACCGGCAACCACCTCAGTGCTCACTGTTGTGCCATGAGCCTTTAGTTTAAATAGACGATCGAGCAATGCGTTCATTGGTGTGTTTCCATTGTAGGTAAAAAATATGCCGCCAATTTAACCATACTGTCACGTATAGCCGTACACCTAATCGAAAAATTAAATACTTGAATAGTAGACTTACAGGTTACTGGCAAGCTAATTGCTTTCTATTCGGTA
>DDDD01000082.1 GCA_002335945.1 Porticoccaceae bacterium UBA1989 | reverse complement strand
AATTTCGGGCTCTGTGGGGATGACGATCTTTTTGTCATATCGAGCGTAGAGAGATATCTCTGTCATCTTGACCAGCGGGAGAGATCTCAAACCTGATTCAACAAATACCCCACCAGCAACACCTGTGGCAATGTTAACAATGGCAAAAATAACGCTATCTTCCAAGATTTGGTGGTATCTCTTATCACCATTACCTCTGTGTAATCTGTGGCAACGCCAGCCATCAAAAAGGTAAATCCATTTCCCGGTGCGGCGGCGCGGGTGAGAATATCGGCGGCAATGGGTGTTGAGCCCTCGGAGCAGACTTCGATAATAGTAGCGGCAATTAGGGTTAAAAAGAGTCCGGCGACGGTGGGGCCGAAGAGGGTCTGGTAAGTATCCATTGGTACAAAGGCGCGTATGGCGGTGGCCAAAACCAGCCCAAAAAGTAACCAGCGAAACACCATTCTTGAATCTTTAAGGCCGTCCCACAGCAGGTTGCCTATGGCTTTTGGCGAGTAGTCTGCCTGCTTTATTAAGGCCACTATTTGTGGGGTAATTTTTTGAGTGTTGGGCGGCGTATTTTGGTCAACGGCGGCATTGGGGTTGGCGGGCAGCACCTCGGCTTTAACTAAACCATCAAAAATAACCCCGGTAACGATGCCGATGGCCATGGATAGCGCCACAAAGCTGAGAGTCCAGCCCCAACCAATTAGGGTGATTAAAATAATGGTGAGGGAGAGGGAGTTCCAGGGACTGGCGATTAAAAAGGCCATCAACTGACCCAGACTCGCACCCCGCTCATAGAGTTTGGTGCCTACCATCAAGATGCCGTGGCTACAGAGGTCGAGTAGTACGCCGGCAAAGGTCGCGCGCACAATGCCTTTTACGGTGCCCCCCTCCCCCAGTGCTGACATTACTAGGTCTCTGGGTATGCGATCTAGAAGCCCTACAAATACCACGGCCATCGCTAGGCCCCACCACATGGTGTTAATCAGCTCGTAAATACCCGAGGTAATGATCACCAACCAGTCTGGCAGATTGGGCTGACCGGCTAAAAATACATTACCGAGATAACTCAGGAGTACAAGGGTGCCGGATATCCAAAGTAGGAAATCCGGGCGCTGTTTGGTCTTTTTTTCGGGCTCACAGCATGAGGGCATGGTTTTTTCTGGTTCGGGCGGGCAGCAGTTGCTCATTGATTAATAGCTCCTCTATTAAGAATGCCTAGCAATAGAATTTTCATGGTTATAATATGGGTTGATTCCTTCATACTTATAACGATAGCAGTGTTTAAACGACCCCAATGGATATGATGAAAAAACTTATTGTTCTTGCCTCTTTGATGTATAGCAGTCTCGCTACGGCGGATATTTTTTGGTTTGTCCGCACTGGCGACGGCGCGACCAATTGGCAGTATGTGGCCAATTTCTCTAGTGGCATCCTTATTATTGCTCTGTCGTTTACTGCCCTGCGTCTGTTTCTTAGTCGCCGTCAGGTTCGCACTTACAACAATGAGCTTGAAGAGATTCGCACCCAGCTTGAGCTGCGGGTTAAAGAGCGCACGGCTACCCTTGAAGACGAGATTACGGAGCACCGGGAAACGACTATCCGCCTGCGGCACTCTGAGTCTTATATCACCAGTATCTTGCGCTCTATGCCGCTTATGCTGATTGGCCTCAACAAAAGCAATCAGATTACCCAGTGGAACCAGCGCGCTGAAGAGATTAGTGGCGTTTCCTCCAGTGCGGTGATGGGCATGGATTTATGGGAAGCCTACCCGACCATTACTATTAGCCCTGACCAGATACAGCAGGCTCAGGACGATAACGAAACCCTGACCATCAAATACAGCCAGCGCGGCCAGTACCATTTTGATATCACTATTTACCCGCTTCAAGATCAGCTTGAGACGGGCGTGGTTATTTTGATTGATGATGTGACCCAGCGTGTACACAACGAAACCCTACTGATTCAGCGCGACAAGATGTCGTCTATGGGTGAGATGGCCTCGATTATGGCCCATGATATTAATATTCCACTGCGCGCGATTCTGAAGGATGTGAAGACTGTTCGTCAGGGGCTAACCGATGAGCCTATCGATGGCATGGGTCTCAATGAACTGCTTGAAGACGCTGTGATTCGCGGCCAGCAGGCTACCTCGATTATCAGCAATCTGGTGGACTATTCTGGCAGTGGCGGCGGTGAAAAAGTCATGGCCAATATGAAGGATGTGGTTAACCACAGTGTTGAGCTGGCCAATGATGTGCTGTCTGTGATGGCGGGTTTGAGGTTTCGGGATATCAAGGTGAACTTTAATTACGCCGATGATGTGCCGGACCTGGCCTGTTATGTAACTGAGTTGCAGCAGGTGTTTTTAAGCCTGTTCCGCCATTCTTGCTACGCCCTTGGTAAGGTTAAAGATCTAGACCATAGCCCTGAAATCAATATTGAAGTCACTAAGTTCTACGAGAATTTGTGGGTGCGAATTCAGCACAATGGTCGCGGGATTAGTCTGGAAGATCAGAAGACTATTTTTGAGCCATTTGCTGCTGATGGGGATGCTGATGGTTCTTATGATGCAGGTAAGCGCCTGTCGTTCTCGCACTTTATTATTGTGGAGCAGCATCAGGGGCAGATTGCCGTGACTTCAGATCCGGATGTGGGTACTACTTTCCATATACAGTTGCCGCTGGCTTAGGCTGAGGTATGGCCAGAGAATGAGATCCTTCACTGCGTTCAGGATGACGGAGGTACGTTCGGATGACGGGGGTACGTTCAGGATGACGGGGGTGCGTTCAGGGTGACAAACTGTATGTCATCCTGAACATCTGTGAAGGATCTCACTTAACTCACACGCCCGTTTCTCTATGCTGCCACCATGGAAAAACAATACTACGTCTACATACTGACAAATCAATCTAACAAGGTGATGTATATAGGCTCTAGCAGTAACTTAGCAGCCCGTATGTACCAACATAAACAAAAATCAATTCCGGGCTTCACAGCCAAATATAACGTCAATAAACTCGTTTACTTCGAGGTCACCAATGACCCCTATTCTGCGGTTACAAGGGAGCGAAAGTTAAAGGGGTGGGTAAGGGCAAGAAAAAACCAGCTGGTTGAGACTACAAATCCAGGGTGGGAGGAGTTGGTGGTTTGAGATCCTTCACTCCGTTCAGGATGACAGCTGGGGGTTCGGGATGATATAAAGTTAGTCACCCTGAGCATTAGCGAAGGGGCTCAGTAAGAACCTGTTGCGGGTTCAGAACGATATAAAGTTTGTCACCCTGAGCATTAGCGAAGGGTCTCAG
>DDDD01000096.1 GCA_002335945.1 Porticoccaceae bacterium UBA1989 | reverse complement strand
GGGTAAAACACCACATCCGACAGTGCCTTTGCCAGTGGTCGTATAAGGCCCTCTAGCTGTGAATCGATACTCATGTATATTCCCCTAGGCGCGAATCTTGTGCTCGCGCTCTTGTTATAAGTTACTCTAATATCTCACAGATTACTTTATATTATTATTTTAACTCATTGTTTTTATTATACTTCTCTAGTCTTTCCTGACCTTGCACGTTCCTTCATATCGGACTGAATGTACACCTGATCTGTGGTGCCCATGCTGGCATGACCCAAATCATCGGCCATATGTTTGAGCGGCCTAGTGGCGATATCCTGGGAGGCACCAGTATGCCTGAGCCAATGGGTTGTTGCCTCTCGTAATGCCTTGGCTTCCTCGGTAAAACCTTCGGACATCATTCTGTCGTAGGCCGAATCAAAGGCCTGCTGGACGATTCTGCGCAGCTGGCGGGATGTCATGCCTCCAGTGCCGCGGTTTTTAGACACCAGCGTCGAGTTAACGCCAAAGGTAGTATTGAGCGAACCACGGTATTTCTGATAGCGATCAATATAGGGAGAAAGGGCATTTGGCACTGAAATATCCCGTATCTTATTGCCTTTGCCCAGTACTTTGAGCCAGTTATTGCCGTCGCTGTCTTGCCAGAAATGTTTCCAGGCTGGCTGCCAATTAGTTCGGTCAGATAACTCAGATACCCTTAGATATAGGGTTTTAAGCATGGCGATCACAAATAGCGTGCGCTCGTGATCTGGTGAACTGTCTGCTGCAGTCTGTGCACTTTCGAGCACATAGTCCCACTGTAAATCTGACAGGCGCTTAATGTTTTTCTGGGTGGCGCCTTTAATCAAAAAGGGCGACTGCTTGCGAATGGCGGGTATCGGGTTGCCAAAGGCATAGCCTTCATCAGTTAAATAGTCGTAATAACAGGATACCGCCGAGTAACAGATCTTCATGGCCTCGTGAGAAAGTAAGTGCCCGTCTCTACTGGTTTCTACACTGAGCCCCTCAGATAAGGCTTCTTTACGGTCTTCCTTGGCGATTTTCGCGGCAAATGGCCGCCAGTTTTTATTTTGACGGGACTCTCCGCCGATTATTTTAAAGCGATCCTGGACTGAAGCGCCCACCCAGGCTGAACTTGGGCCGTGGACGAAATCAAAGTATGCCTCCAAATCTGGGCGTTTAAGCTGGATAACGCTCTTGTTAGCCATAGTCCAGGCCCAGAGTAATAAACGTTCAACCTCATTGCGGTAACCACGATATGTAGCTTCAGACTTACGGCTGTAGCTTTTAAGGAAGGCTTGGGTGTGTAAGAAATCTTCACGGGCATCGGGTATGGTTTCACAGACCGTTTCGATAAACTGTTTAGAGTCTGGATACTCATTGAGCATGGCCAAACCCATAGGCAGGCGCACAAAGGCTTTGTGAGCGTCGAACAATGGTGTGGCGTTAAAGGCTTTGGACATAAGAGCGTGCTATCTATTAAGGGCAGTTGAGAAACGTTACCATCAGCTAATAGCGGTTAAGGCCGCTGGTTCACTGGGAAGTACTGTATCAGGCTGTTTTCCTACTGTCTACCTATGTCCACTAATTGAGATTAGAGGACATTAAAGGAAGGTCACCCACTAGAGAGTAAATTCAGCACCTCTTATTGCCTCAGCCCAGCAAAACAATGAAATTAAGGTAATTAGTCGTGGTCTACCTTTAAAGCCACTATTCAACAATTCAGGTTCTGGTAAACTCCCTGCATTCTATACAAGGAACATGATTATGCCGCGCGCTATTGCCGTCATCTTATTTGCTATTATCAGTGTTAGCAGTCTTTTTGTTATTACAGGTTTCTCAAGTGAACCTGCAACCACTGCTTCAACCTCATCATCGGCCGAAGCCCTATCGATAACAGAAACGCCGATAGTCCCCATTGAGCGCAAACCTGAGTACACGGCACTCTATAGAGAGATCTTCGACCGTCTGGCTACGCGGCACTATCGCGGGCAAAAGATTGATGATGAGCTATCCCAGCGCTATTTGGCCCAGTTTCTAGATAACCTAGATCCGGTGAAGGGTTATTTTTTACAGACCGATATTGACGAGTTTATGCAGTGGGACACCAGACTTGATGATCTGGCGAAACGCGGCGATGTAGAGCCTGGCTATACTATGTTTAACCGTTTGCGCGACCGCGCCATCAATCAGCTGAATGCCAACATTGCCCTGCTACAAGATAAAGACCACGAGTTTGATCTTACCGCCGATGAAACTATCATTCTCGACGGGGACAAACGGGAATGGTTTAGCTCAGCTGAAGAGGCAGAGACCTTTTGGCAAAAGCGTATTAAAGACGCGATGATTCGTTTGTTGCTCAACGATAAAGAAGCCGACAAAGCGCGCGAACTGCTCATAAAACGTTATCAGAATCAAATAAAACAGTTTACCCAGCGGGATAGTCAGGACGTTTTTCAACTTTATGTAAACGCCCTCGCCTCACTTTATGATCCCCATACCTCGTATTTCTCACCACGCACCACGGAGAATTTCCAAATTAATATGTCTCTGTCACTAGAAGGCATTGGCGCCGAATTACGTACTGAAGATGAGTACACCAAAATCGTCAGAGTTATTCCAGGTGGCCCTGCAGACCTTCAGGGTATTTTACAGGCAGAGGATAAAATTATCGGTGTCGCCCAGGACCAAGACGAAATGGTTGATGTGGTCGGCTGGAGAATTGACGAAGTCGTGGCACTGATTCGCGGCGCCAAAGACTCCATTGTTAGGCTGCAGATTATCCCAGGAAAAGGTGAGTCCGCAGACAGTACTGCCATCATTGCTATCACCAGAGATAAGGTAAAACTCGAAGAGAAATCTGCTCAGAGTAAAATATTAGATATCCAAAAAGAGGGTAAAAGTTACAAACTTGGTGTGATAGATATCCCCGCCTTTTATATGGATTTCGAAGCGTACCGTGCCAGAGATCCGGACTTTAAAAGCACCACCAGAGATGTATTTAAATTGCTCCAAGAGCTAAGAGAACAAAAAGTTGACGGTATTGTTTTAGACTTACGTAACAATGGTGGTGGTTCTTTACATGAGGCAACCTCATTAACAGATCTGTTTATTGACAGCGGCCCCGTTGTACAGATTAAAGATTCTAATCAGCGGGTTTTCCGTAATCAGCGCGCCACTATGCCTGCAGTTTACACGGGCCCTCTTCTAATTATGATCAACCGTTTGAGTGCATCAGCCTCAGAGATTTTTGCCGGCGCATTGCAAGACTATGGCCGAGCCTTAATCGTTGGTAGTCAGAGTTTTGGTAAGGGTACAGTTCAGGATGTCACCGGTCTTAGCAGTGGTCAGCTGAAGCTAACCGTCTCAAAATTCTATCGGGTATCCGGAGATAGCACCCAACACCGTGGTGTGTTACCAGACATAGAATTCCCCTCAGCCTATGATGCCGAAGAGGTAGGCGAGAGCCACCAAGACAATGCCCTACCCTGGGATCGCATTCACGCAGTGCCCCATAAAGCAACCACCGAGCTTCAGCAATATGTGTCGCCGCTAATCTCTAGGCACAAGGAGCGTAGCGTTACTGATCCCGACTATGCTCATATGCTCGGTCAGCTAAAACTTAACGACGACTGGGCCGCAGATGACTCCCTTTCTCTAAACATTGAAAAGCGCCGCGCCCGCACTAAGCAATGGGATCTAGAACTACTCTCTCTCGAAAACATCCGTCGTGTTGGCAAGGATTTAGAACCCTATGCCGACGTTACAATTTGGAAAGAAAAATCCGAAGTCGATGAGGATAATATTGCCGAATCAGATCCAATGTTACAGGAGGCTGGCCATATTCTTATTGACCAAATCGGTCTAGCACCAAACTCTAAAAAAAACCAGCTAGTTCAACTAAATAATAAAAAAGCGAGTTAAGATTTCCGTGAATGCCATTGCCAAACCCGAAGCAACATCAACACGTATTATTTCATTTAATGTCAATGGACTGCGCGCTCGGCTGCATCAATTGCAGTCGGTTATTGACCAGCATTCCCCGGATATAATTGGCCTGCAAGAAATAAAGGTAAGCAACGAAGAGTTCCCTCTCGAGGCGATTACCGAGATGGGTTATACGGTAGATGTCCATGGTCAAAAAGGTCATTACGGCGTTGCCATGATGAGCAAAATATCGGCAGCTGCGATTGTCCGCGGCTACCCTACCGATGACGAAGATGCCCAGCGTCGCATGATCCACGGTGAATATAAAATTAACGGCCAGACTATCCATGTAATAAATGGTTACTTTCCTCAGGGCGAAGGTCGTGCTCACCCCACTAAATTTCCTGCAAAAGAAAAGTTTTACGCAGACCTAACAGCCTACCTCGGCAACACCTTTACCGATAAAGATCGAGTGATTGTTATGGGTGATATGAATGTCGCTGCTGCGGATATAGATGTGGGTATTAAGCCAGAAAACGCCAAGCGCTGGCTCAAGACTGGCAAGTCTGCCTTTTTGCCTGAAGAACGTGAATGGCTGCAAACATTGCAAGACTGGGGCCTCACCGATAGCTACAGATCAATGAACCCTGAGGATGACCGCTCTTACAGCTGGTTTGATTACCGCAGTCGGGGCTTTGAACAGGACCCTCAGAGCGGCCTGCGTATCGATCTAATTCTGGCTTCCGATCCTGCTATGTCTGATCTGGTTGGCACCGGCATCGACTTTGACGCTAGGGCTTTCGAAAAGCCGTCTGACCACTGCCCTATTTGGGCTGATTTCAAACTATAGAGGGCGCTACCTTTAGCGTAGAGACAGTGAGCTAAATAGTTCTGCATTGGGTCAACCAATCTTTTTAACTGGCGTTTTAAG
>DDDD01000129.1 GCA_002335945.1 Porticoccaceae bacterium UBA1989 | reverse complement strand
AGTAGGATTTGATCTTAATAGCCTTTCGGCTATTAACACCCCTGCGGGGCTGCGTCGCTGCGCTCCTTATCCAAATTCCGCCGTAGGCGTAATTTGTGAGCCTGGCGCTTTACGCTCAAATCCGCCGTTCCGGCGGTTAAATAAAAAAGGCCACCTAAAAGGTGGCCTTTTTTATTTAATTGGTCGGGACGGCAGGATTTGAACCTGCGACCACTACAACCCCAGTGTAGTGCGCTACCAGGCTGCGCTACGCCCCGATTTTACTGGCGCAATCATACAGACCGGGCCTTTTTTTGCAACAACTAGTCACTGGGGAGATAGGCTATCTTTAATCGTCTTTGCTTAAAGAGGCCAACACGTCTTCGAGTTCAACGATGGTTTGATCGAGAAGTTGCTTGTAGGGGGTCTGTTCCTGCTTTGCTTCACCTTCGAGACGCTGGCGTGCGCCACCAATGGTGAAACCTTCTTCGTACAGCAATGAACGGATCTGGCGAATGAGTACGACATCTTGGCGCTGGTAGTAACGGCGATTGCCGCGGCGCTTAACCGGGCTAAGGCTTGGAAATTCCTGTTCCCAATAACGCAGCACATGGGGCTTTACGCCACAGAGCTCGCTCACTTCACCGATGGTGAAATAGCGTTTTCCCGGAATGGTGGGAAGTTGGTTATTGTTACTTGGTTCCAGCATAGCTCTCTACTCGTGCCTTTAATTTCTGACCTGGTTTAAACGTGACGACTCGTCGTGCAGTAATATCGATCTCTTCACCGGTTTTGGGATTTCTACCCGGTCGGCTTTTCTTATCGCGAAGTTCGAAGTTGCCGAACCCTGATAGTTTGACCTGATCATTGCTTTCTAAAGCGGCACAGATTTCGCTGTAAAACATCTCGACGATTTCCTTGGCTTCTCGTTTATTGAGACCAAGTTCCTCGAACAACATTTCTGCCAGATCAGCTTTTGTCAAAGCACCCATTTCCTAACACCTAAATTCAGACTCTAAGGTCATCTCTTTAAAAAGTATGGCTCTTTTAAGTATCGCTCTTGTAAAAAGCCCGCTTCTAAAAATCAGCCCCTGAGTTCAGCCTCAAATTTATTACCTAATTCAACAACCACTCGATCGATTGACTGGTTAATCTCTTCGTCAGTAAGCGTGCGTGAACTGTGCTGGAACGTCAAGCCCAGTGCAACACTTTTTCCTTTGTTTTCAACATCTTTGCTGTGATACACGTCAAACAACTTTAAATTAGCTAGCTGCTCACCCGCCACGGCTGTCGCGGCGGCCACCAAATCTGCTGCTGCCACTGAATTGTCGACAAAAAACGCTAAATCGCGGCTAACTTCGGGAAATTTGCTGACTTCTGTATGTTTCGGGAGTCTGCTTGGTGCAATTTGATCCACATCCACATGAAACAGGTAAACCGCAGTATTTAACCCCAGATCTGCCTGAAGTTTTGGATGCAACTGCCCTACCCAACCAATTTTTTGGCCGTTACGTGACAGCGCAGCGCTCTGCCCAGGGTGCAATGCTGGATGTGGCGTTGCGGCAAATGTGAACTCTGCGTTAAGCCCGGTGATCTCTAAAAGGGACTCTAAATCACCTTTAATATCATAGAAATCGACGCGGTCTTTACTGGCAGTCCAACCGGTTGGGGTTCTTGTGCCACAGATCAAACCTGCGATGGCCATATTCTGTGCCAGACCCAATACCGAATCGGCCTGCTTGTCGCTGGCTGGGACAAAGCACTGCCCTGCCTCAAAAATACGCACGCGACTTTGCTGACGATTAAGGTTGTAGATCGCGGTCTGCAGCAAACCAGTCCATAGACTGGTGCGCATAACGGCCATATCCGCAGAAATAGGATTAGCCAGTGCGACCGGTGCTATCTCAGGGTCGATCATCTTCTGCATCGCAGGATCAACAAAGCTATAGGTCACTGCTTCCTGATAACCACGAGCGACTAAATTGTTTCTGAAGGCCCCTAGGTCTTGAATCTGTTCTGGCTTGGCTTGTAACTCCAACGCCATGGTAGGTGTCGAGGTAGGCAGGTTGTTGTAGCCATAGATACGGGCAACCTCTTCAACCAAATCCTGTTCAAGAGTTAAATCAAAACGCCAGCTCGGGGCAACCCAGGTGGAGCCGCTGTTATTGCGCTCTACCAGAGACAGACCTAGGCGGACTAACATGTCGTCAACATCAGCGGCAGGGATAGAAACCCCTAGCTGCTGGGCAAGTCTGTTATCTCGCAAGGTAATAGTGGCAGGCTGAGGCAGATGCTCAACAGACTCTTCAACCACCACAGGGCCTGCATTACCGCCACAGATATCCAGCATCAACGCCGTTGCTCGCTCTATCGCGGCAACCTGTAACTGGGCATCAACGCCCCGCTCAAAACGATGAGATGAATCTGTGTGCTTGCCATAGTTACGTGCTTTGCCAGCAATCGCCAAAGGATTAAACCAGGCACTTTCAAAAAGAATATCAGTGGTATCGTTGCCAACGGCTGACTCATCGCCCCCCATAATACCGGCCATGGCCAATGCTTTGCTTTGATCGGCAATCACCAGAGTATCTGCTGTGACGGTTACTTCGGAATCATCCAGCAACTTTAATTTTTCGTCGCGAGCCATTCTTACCACAATACCGCCATCAATCTTGGACAGATCAAAGGCATGCATAGGCTGACCCAACTCCAACAACACATAGTTAGTAACGTCGACCGCTGGACCCAGACTGCGAACACCACTGCGGCGGAGCTTTTCTTGCATCCACTGAGGGGTTGGCTGAGTCAGATCAAGACCGCGAATAACACGACCTACATAGCGTGCACAGGCATTTGGCGCTTCTAGGGTAACAGCAACGCTGTCTTCTATGGTCGCGGGTACAGGGGCACAGGCTTGCTCTGACACCGCCGCCCTGTTGAGTACACCCACTTCGCGAGCCAGGCCACGAATACTGAGGCAATCGCCCCGGTTAGGGGTTAGATCAACCTCAATAATATTGTCATCAAGGTCTAGATAGGTAATCAGGTCTGTGCCGACGGGTGCATCTGCAGGAAGCTCCCACAGACCCGTATCATCGTCGCCCAACTTTAGTTCGGTCTGACCGCAGAGCATGCCCATGGATTCAACGCCACGTAATTTGGCTTGCTTGATATTAAAGTCACCGGGTAACTTGGCGCCCACTACCGCAAAGGGTACCTTAATGCCCACGCGGGCATTGGGTGCGCCACAGACTATCTGAGCCTGCTCGCCCTCTTTGCCGCCTGCAACCTGACAGACGCGCAATTTATCGGCGTCTGGATGCTGTTCTACAGACATTATCTCGCCTACTACCACGCCAGACATTGCTGGGGCCGCTGGCTCTACCGCATCGACCTCTAGGCCGGCCATAGTCACTTGCGCTACTAGGTCTGCGGTTGAGATAGACGGGTTTACTGATTGTCGCAACCAGGATTCACTGAATTTCATAAGTTACCCCAGTTTAAAATTGTTTAAGAAAACGTAAATCGTTTTCAAAAAACAATCGCAAATCATTAACGCCATAACGCAGCATCGCCAAACGCTCAACACCCATGCCAAAGGCAAAGCCGGTGAACTCGTCTGCATCTACATTACAGCTCTCAAATACATTTGGGTGGACCATGCCGCAGCCCATTACTTCTAACCAGCCAGTGTGGCTGCAAACACGACAGCCTTCGCCACCGCAGTTAGTGCACTGAATATCAACTTCTGCGCTGGGCTCAGTGAAAGGGAAATACGAAGGTCTGAAGCGCACCGGTAAGTCCGCTTCGAAAAAAGCTTTTAGAAACTGATCGATCACACCCTTAAGGTCGGCAAAGCTAATGTTCTTATCCACCACCAAACCCTCAACCTGATGGAACATTGGGGTGTGAGTAATATCGGAGTCGCAGCGATAGACGCGGCCGGGGCAAATAATGCGAATCGGCGGCGCCTGCTTTTCCATGGTGCGAACCTGCACTGGCGAGGTGTGAGTACGCAGCACCGTGGTCGGATCGATATAAAAGGTATCGTGCATGGCACGGGCCGGATGATGGCTGGGAATATTCAGCGCTTCGAAGTTATGGTAATCATCTTCGATCTCTGGGCCTGTCTCTACGTCGTAACCAATACGCGTAAAAAATGCTTCAATGCGTTCCATGGTGCGAGTCACTGGATGCAGTCCACCCACCTCTTCGCCACGGCCCGGCAGTGTGACGTCAATGGTCTCACCGGCCAGCTTGGCATTAAGCGCAGCGCTTTCGAGCTGTTCTTTGTGCTGATTGATCTGCCCCTGCAATGCCTGCTTAACCTCGTTAATCTTGGCGCCGGCTGCGGGCCGCTCTTCATTAGACAGCGCGCCTAAGCCTTTAAGAAGGCCAGTAAGCCGTCCTTTTTTGCCTAGGTACTCGACACGCAAATCGTCCAACACCGACAACTCTGTCACGGCTGCGATAGAGGCTCGGGCTTCGCTGGCAATCTGTTCCAGTTCAATCATTATTGGTCACCACATTATTCTGTGTTGGCTATCTTATTACTGATAAAAAAATAGGGAAAGAGCCTTAGCCCCTTCCCTATTCGATTAGCTTTGTCACTAACTACACAGATGCAGCGAGTCTAAGCCTTAACTAAATTTTCTTTCTTAAGCTAGGGCGGCTTTGGCGTGATTTACTACCGCACCAAAAGCTGCCTTATCATGTACAGCCAAATCGGCAAGTACACGACGGTCCAGGGCAATTCCAGCTTTCATCAGACCGTTGATTAAACGGCTGTAGCTCAAACCTTCTACACGGGACTGTGCATTGATTCGGGCAATCCAAAGTCTACGGAATGTACGTTTCTTAACACGACGGTCACGATAAGCATATTGACCTGCTTTAGTAACGGCCTGAACTGCTACACGATAAACGCGGCTACGCGCTCCGTAATAACCCTTGGCTTGCTTTAAAATTTTCTTGTGTCGGCGATTTGCTTCTACACCGCGTTTTACTCTAGGCATACTATTCTCCTACCAAAATTTAGTTAAGTGACTTAAACATTTCGCAACATGCGATCGACACGTGGTTTATCAGCAGCATTTAACATGCTGGTGCCACGAAGTTGACGCTTGCGCTTAGTTGTCATTTTGGTAAGGATGTGGCTTTTGTGCTGGTGCTTATGCTTATAGCCTGTCGCCGTCTTTTTGAAGCGTTTTGCAGCTCCACTATGTACTTTTGCTTTTGGCATTTCTGTTCTCCGATATTGAGAGGTTTATTAAATTAACAAGAGACGCCCGGACAGCCTGCCAAAAACATTTGGCTGAGCGCGGGTCGCGCTTTCTACATCTTGTTACAGGTACTGCTTACTGCTTACTGCGATCTAACTCTTTTTGCTGCGCGGTGCCAAGACCATAATCATCTGGCGCCCTTCCATCTTGGGAAACTGCTCTACTTGAGCCAGTTCAACAAGATCGGCTTCGATACGTTTCATCATATCCATACCGAGCTGCTGGTGAGCCATTTCACGTCCGCGAAAACGCAGCGTAACCTTAGCTTTATCACCATTTTCCAAGAAACGAACCAGATTACGTAACTTAATCTCATAATCACCTTGATCCGTGCCCGGGCGAAATTTCATTTCTTTAACTTGAGTCTGCTTCTGCTTCTTCTTTTGCAGAGCTACTTTCTTCTTGGCATCAAAGACATGTTTACCGTAGTCCATGATCTTGCACACTGGAGGCGCCGCGTCTGGAGAAATTTCAACCAGATCAAGGGTCTCTTTTTGCGCTGCTTCCAAGGCTTCCGTCAGGCTAACTACGCCTACCTGAGAACCATCAGATGCGACCAATCGTACTTCGGGGGACGTTATATCGTCATTGAGACGCGCCCGCTTGCTGTCTTTTTTAATAAGCTTTACTCCGTTTCTTCAACACAAATGCGCCCGCGTTGTTCCGTTTCCTCGGAAAACATGGTCAAAACCTGTTCTAGTGGCAAGCTGCCAAGGTCTTTTCCATCCCGAGTT
Source organism: Porticoccaceae bacterium UBA1989 (assembly GCA_002335945.1). Classification (GTDB taxonomy): domain Bacteria; phylum Pseudomonadota; class Gammaproteobacteria; order Pseudomonadales; family Porticoccaceae; genus HTCC2207. The sequence continues at coordinate 1,200 of DDDD01000129.1, read as the reverse complement.
CGGACCGCTACCGTGCGCGACTCTTTCTCTTTATCACCAACAACAAGTATATAAGGAACTCGTTGCATAGAATGACCGCGGATTTTAAAGCCGATCTTCTCGTTTCTCAAGTCACAAATCGCTCTAAAGCCGTTATTTTGCAATGATTTAGCAACTTCTTGCGCATAATCGGCCTGAGAGTCGGTAATATTCATCACAACGGCCTGTTCGGGTGCCAACCAAAACGGAAACGCGCCCTCGTACTGCTCGATCAAAATACCGATAAAACGCTCAAAAGACCCCAAAATTGCCCGATGCAACATCACCGGAACTTGGCGACTGCCATCTTCAGCAACATATTGCGCCTCGAGACGGCCCGGCATGGAAAAGTCCACTTGAATGGTACCCAACTGCCAAACTCGACCAATACAGTCTTTTAATGAGAACTCAATCTTGGGGCCATAAAAGGCGCCCTCTCCTGGCAGTTCCTGCCAAGGTAATTCTTTGGCATCCAGCGCTTGACCAAGAGCCGCTTCAGCACGATCCCAATCTTCATCAGAACCCACTCGCTCTGGAGGGCGAGTTGAGAGGCGATAGATAATTTCATCGAAACCAAAGTCGGCATAAACCTCGTGAAGGAAATCAATAAACTGCGACACTTCCGGCTGGATCTGCTCTTCAGTACAGAAGATATGCGCATCGTCCTGCGTAAAGGAGCGCACACGCATAATGCCGTGCAATGACCCCGAGGGCTCATTGCGGTGACAGGAACCAAACTCCGCCAGACGCAGAGGTAGATCGCGATAGCTTTTTAAGCCCTGATTAAACACCTGCACATGGCAGGGGCAATTCATTGGCTTAACCGCGTAAGTGCGATCTTCGGTCTGCAGGCTAAACATATCGTCGCCAAACTTATCCGCATGGCCCGACTTCTTCCACAGACTCATATCAACAATCTGTGGTGTTTTAATTTCTTGATAACCCTGTGCCCGCTGCTTACCACGCATATACTCTTCAATAGCGCTGTATACACTCCAACCCTTAGGGTGCCAAAAGATCGAACCCGGCGCCTCTTCTTGCATATGGTAGAGATCGAGTTTCTTGTTAATCTTGCGGTGATCACGCTTCTCTGCTTCAGCCAAACGATTAATATAGGCTTTGAGTTCTTTCTTATTTGACCAAGCCGTGCCGTAAATGCGCTGCAACATTTCATTGTTGCTG
>DDDD01000175.1:10600-12216 GCA_002335945.1 Porticoccaceae bacterium UBA1989 | reverse complement strand
GAATTTTTCTGGCGCTACGACGGTGAAAGCTACTCCAGCCGGCTTATTGGTCCTGTTGGCGTAGACAATATTGGGGATCTGTTTACCGGTCTAAATATTCCCAGAGTTGCCGATAGCCAATCGGGAAAAATGCTTTTTGATCTGTCATGGCAGGACCAGCCCTGGAAAATCACTAAAGAGAATATTACTGGCGACTTCCAAATTAATTTACAAGACGGCAGTTTTTATACGTCGACTGGTGGTGCCGGTGCGGCACTAAAATTGGTGAGTCTGTTTAACTTTGCTAACTGGTTAAAGCGTTTGCAGCTCGATTTTTCTGATGTGACCAGTCAGAACCTCGCCTATAACGATCTGGTGGGCACCATTCGTTTTAATAATGGCGTTGCCAGTTTGATTGATCCTCTAAGAATGAAAATGCCCTCTGGTCGTATGAATATGGGCGGTAATTTTGATTTAGTGAATGAGCAGGTAGATGCCGAACTCGTGGCCACCCTGCCTGTGGCGACTAATCTACCCTGGGTAGTTGCATTGCTGGGTGGTGTGCCCGCTGCCGCTGGGGTTTATCTGACCAGCAAACTGGTAGAGAAGCAGGTCGATCGGCTGTCTAGTATTAGCTATACCCTGTCTGGCCCCTTTGATGATGTTGAAGTGGCCGTCGATAAAATTTTTGCTGCCGAACTAAAGGCAACGGATCAGACTGAACGCCCGAAGGCAGATAAAAAGACCGACCAAAAAATAGAGCAGAAAGCAGGACAAAAAGCAGAGCTGCAAGAAGGCCAGCCACCGCAGCCCGAGGCTGACTCTAATGAGTAACCTTATCAATGTGGCGGCTATTCAGCTCAAGCCAGCTTTATCCATTGAAGCTAATCTTACCAATGCTGCGGCGCTGCTATCTGAAGCTGCTGCTTCTGGCGTGCAGCTCGCTGTATTACCAGAAAATTTCGCCCATTATGGTCAGAAGGACTTCACTGCTATCGGCCTTCAAGAGGCAACGTGTGAAGGACCAGTACGGCAGTTTCTAGCGGACCAGGCGCGTCTTAATGGACTGTGGTTGGTGGGCGGAAGCCTGCCTGTGGCAGATACAGAGTTGTTGCCTTTTGCTCGCTCATTGCTCTTTGACCCTGAAGGTAACGCTGTCGGCCAGTACGACAAGATCCACCTATTCGATGTAGATGTAGGCGCCGGTACTGAGCAGGCTAGGCGCTATAAAGAGTCAGATGACTTTGCCCCGGGTGCTGATGTAGTTGTTGCACCCACAGCACTGTGCAAGTTGGGTCTGACAGTCTGTTATGACCTTAGGTTTGCCGAGCTTTATCAAAAACTTGCCGATGAAGGGGCTCAGGTAATTACCGTGCCTGCGGCCTTTACGGCTGCGACTGGCAAGGATCACTGGCAGGTATTATTGCGTGCTCGGGCCATTGAAAATCAGGTGTTTGTGATTGCTGCCAATCTGGTTGATCGCGCTCATAGGAGCCGTGGGCTTTGGGGTGGCAGCGTTATTATCGATCCTTGGGGAACGGTGTTGGCCAGCTTGGATGGTGATGAAGCTGGGGTTATTACTGCTGAGATTGATTTAGGGATGATTGCTGATGTGCGGGCGAAAATGCCTATTGGTG
>DDDD01000175.1:0-10556 GCA_002335945.1 Porticoccaceae bacterium UBA1989 | reverse complement strand
TTATTCTTACCTTTATATTGTAAAAATTACTTTTCTGAAACGCCTCTTATGTAGCTAAATATTTTTCGGCTAGCGGTGGGCGCTTTCTTTAATTCTATTTCACGGTTGGCCTGACGCTGGAGATTACGCAGCTTCTGACGGTCACCGTCGGGGTAAGCTTCCATAAAGGCTTCTATGCCGTCATGACCCTCTTTAATAATACGATCTCGCCAATCTTCGAGCTGTTTAAAATGCTGGCGATAGGTCTGGGACTGATGGTCCATCATATCTAGGGTTTCTTGGATAACATCGGTGTTGGAGATGCGCATCAATTTTCCGATATATTGCAGGTGGCGGCGTTTGGCTTCGCGGCTCTTTAAGCGGCGGGCTTCGTAGATAGCTTCTTTTAGACTTTCCGGCAGGTCAAATTTCTGCAGCTTGCCCTCAGGCATTTCAACCAGCTGTTGGCCCATGGCCTGCAGTTTATGGCTGTCCCGCTTCAGCTGGGATTTGCTGGGGCCGTCGTAGTCGGGGTGTTCTAGTTCTTCAGTCATCAGATAAGGAATATCGCAGCTAGGCCTAGGAATGATACAAAACCCACGATATCAGTTACCGTGGTCAGAATTACCGTGCCCGCGAGGGCAGGGTCTATATTTAGTGAGCGCAACAGAATGGGTAATAATGTTCCGGTCAGGGCGGCGGCCATTAAATTAATGGCCATCGCTAGGCCGATAATAACGGCCATTATCCAGTCTCCAAACCACAGAGAAACGATGGCGCCAACCACTAGGGCGTAGAGTAGGCCATTTAGCGCGCCAACGGCAAATTCTTTGCTTAGCAACCAGCTTAGGTTGCTGCGTTCGATCTGCCCCAATGCCATGCCTCGAATAACCACGGTGAGCGTTTGGCTGCCGGCAACGCCGCCCATGCTGGCTACTATCGGCATTAAAATCGCCAGTGCCACGACTTTTTCGAGGGTTTCCGCAAATAGGCTAATAGCGGTTGAGGCAATAATGGCGGTGACCAAGTTGACCCCTAACCAGGCGGCACGGCGAGGTGCAGTTCTGCCGATGGAGGAGAAGGTATCCTCGGTATCGCTCAAGCCGGCCATGGCCAATAGCGAATGGTCTGCGTCTTCGACAATAACGTCCACCACGTCATCAATCGTAATGCGGCCGAGCAGATGGTTCTTGTCATCAATCACTGGCGCAGATACTAAATCATGGCGTTGGAAAATTTGCGCGACATCGGAATCGGTGAGGTTCACATGAATTGCCTGAACCTCGGTATCCATCACCTCTTTAACGGTAGTGTCCGGGCTAGAGGTAAGCAGCTTGCCCAGAGGCATGATCCCGAGAAATATATCGTTGCGGCTGACCACAAACAGATTGTCGGTAATGTCTGGAAGCTCTTCAAATCGGCGCAGATAACGCAGCACAACATCGACATTGATATCCGGTCGTATGGTGATAACTTCGGTGTCCATTAGACCACCGGCAGTATCTTCAGCGTAAGTAAGTACTGACTCTACGCGCTGGCGGTCCTGCCATGACATAGCCTTTAGCACTTCCGGAATCATCTGATTTGGCAGTTGCTGAAGGATATCTACAATGTCATCGACGTCCAGGCCTTCGGTGAGAGAGGCGACTTCTGCGCCATCCATCTCGTTGAGAAATTCGGATTGAATCTCATCAGATAACTCTTGGAGTACCTCACCGGTATTATCTGGATCAACCAGTTCCCAGAGTATATGGCGAAATTTTGGTGGGGCGGTTTCTAGCTGGTGAGCAATATCGGGTGGGGAGAGATTGTTGAGAATATACCGAACCTGATTCAGAGTGCCTGAATCTATCGCTGTGCCTAATCGTGCAAGCAGGTTGGCTTTTGTGGTCATGAATCTTTTCCCTAACTAAATCGCTGAGAAGCGCTGCTGCATTTTAGCGGGCTATGCTACTGACTGATACCGAAATTACTCGCCTTCACCAAAATAGTCGGCCAGCAATGTGGTGATTTCTTGGCAGGCGGCCTGTTCGTCTGGGCCGTCAAATTCGAATATAAGTACGGTGCCCTGATTGGCTGCCAACAGCATCAGGGACATAATGCTTTTCGCGTCCACCAGAGACTCGTCTTTACCGGTGCGGATGCGACACTGATGGTGTCCGGCGGCACTGGCTAGCTTGGTGGCCGCACGAGCGTGCAGTCCAAGTTTATTGATAACGCTCAGTTCGCAGCGAATCATTATTTAATACTCCGCCGAATTAATGGAAGGATATTGTTTATGCACTACCTGGACCAGCGGGTAGGTTTCACCGAAATGCTCAGCCAGTCGATTGGCGAGATACACAGAGCGATGTTGACCACCTGTACAGCCGATGGCGACAGTGAGGTAACTGCGGTTATTATCCTGATGCTTGGGAATCCAGCGCGTCAGAAAGCCGATGATATCGGCGAGCATTGAGGCGACATCGACCTGGCTTTCCAGGAATTCAATAACCTCTGGATCATTGCCCGTCAGTGCACGCAGTTCCAGTTTCCAGTGAGGGTTTGGAAGGCAGCGTACATCGAATACAAAGTCGGCATCAGAGGGCACACCCCGCTTAAAGCCAAAGGATTCAAATAGAATGGCCATCTGCTCGGTGTCATGGGGCACCACGGTGCTTTTGATCAGATCGCGCAGCTGGTGCAGTGACAGTCCCGAGGTGTCGATATTGCGATCGGCAATCTCGGCAATCGGCGCCAGCATGTCTTTTTCAAGATCGATGGCTTCTTTCAGGCTGACCGTGCTGCTACTTAGTGGGTGTTTGCGTCTGGTTTCACTGTAGCGACGTATCAAATCACTGCGTCGCGACTGTAAAAACAACACATTGACCGAGATACCGCGGGCCTTAATAAGCTCGAGTTCTTCTGGTATTAAGCTCAGATCACCCACCAGATTACGGGCATCAATGCCCACGGCGAGTTTAAGATCGTCTCTGAGGTTTTCCGATCTAAGTTTGTTTATCAGATCTGGTAGCAGGCTGACGGGAAGGTTATCAATGCAGGTAAAGCCTACATCTTCAAGAATATTGAGGGCCGAGGTTTTTCCTGAGCCTGAGCGGCCACTGATCACGACAAGACGCATAATTAGATTGATCGCTCCAGTTGAATGGCGGTATTAAAAAGCTCTTCGTTGCTGCTGCACTGGCGGAGTGACTGACGGGATGATTCGTTTTGCAGAAGCGCCGCGACTCTGGCCAATGTGGCTAGGTGCTCGTCATTCTTTTCTTCGGGTACCACCAGGGCAAAAATAAGGTCAACGGGCTCATCATCAATGGCATCAAAATCAACGGGCTTGCTGAGCTTTATTAAGCAGCCATGGATACGCTTAAATCCGGGTGCACGGCAATGGGGTATGGCAATGCCGTCCCCTATGCCGGTGCTGCCCAGCCGTTCCCGGGCAACAAGGCTGTGAAACAGAGTATCAGTTTGCTCTGCATCACCACCAAGTTGCTCAGTAATAAAGATGGACAGGTTTTCGAGTACGCGTTTTTTACTGCCCCCCGGCAAGTTGCATTCGGTCATTGCCGGGGTAAGTACATCAGTAATGTTCATTGCAGAAGTTAATGGCCTCGATGTTTTTCTTTATGTTTGATCAGTTGGCGATCTAACTTATCGGTTAATGCGTCGATGGCTGCATACAGATCTGTGTGTTCAGCGTTGGCGAAGAGTTCCCCGCCGCTAACATGCACGGTGGCCTCAGCCTTCTGTTGGAGTTTATCGACAGTGAGTATTACGGAAGTGCTGGTGATTTGTTCGTAGTGCCTTTCCAGCTTGGAAAGTTTTGTAGTGACGTACTCGCGAATTGGGTCAGTAACTTCTAAATGGTGTCCACTTATGGTCATTTGCATGCAGTGCTCCTTCTACTTGGCGTTTTCAAATCGTTTTCTTTGGCTAGACGAGGGAATTCCCATACTTTCACGATATTTTGCGACAGTTCGTCGGGCAACTTGAATTCCCTGTTCCTCTAGGAGAGAGGTTAGCTTGCTATCACTTAATGGCTTTGCAGCCTGTTCTGCGCTAATCATTGTTTTAAGAATAGCGCAAACGGCGGTAGATGAACACTCTCCGCCACCGGATGTGCCAACATGGCTGGAAAAGAAATATTTTAATTCAAAAATACCCTGGGGCGTGGCCAGGTATTTGGTGGTTGTCACTCTGGATATGGTCGACTCGTGTAAATCTAGCTTGCTGGCAATATCTGAAAGCACCATGGGTTTCATGGCAACTGGGCCCTGGTCGAGAAAGCCCTGCTGTAGATCAATAATGGTCATGGCCACACGCATCAAGGTTTCGTTGCGGCTTTCAAGGCTGCGCAAAAACCAGCGTGCCTCTGCAAGATTGTTTTTAAGAAATTGATTTTCATCGCTGTTATCCGAGCGTTTGATCATGCTGCTGTAAGTATCATTAATACGCAGGCGCGGCATATTGCTATCATTGAGCTGCACTCGCCAGCGGCCAGACACCTTCTCTACAAACACATCTGGCACTATATACTCAGCGTCATTCGTCGCCAGAGATTCGCCGGGTCTAGGGTTAAGGCTACGAATTAATAGCAGGGCATCTTGCACCTGATCGGCGGTGTAACCGGTTTTCTTGGTTAGGCGGGCCAGTTCAATCGATGCAATGTCTAGTAGAAAATCAGCGACTAGTCGTTTGGCTTCAGCAATATTAGGGGTGTCGAGGCTGAGTTGATTGAGCTGAATAAGCAGGCATTCTTTAATGTCGCGACCGAAAATACCCGGTGGATCAAACTGCTGAAGTCGATGGAGCACAGCAACCAGCTCGTCACTTTGCAGGGCATCTTCTGGGTCGTCGTACTCTATATGGGCAACAATTTCTTCTAGGTTTTGACTGATCAGGCCGCTGTTGTCGATGGAGTCGATAAAGGCTTCGGCAATCTCTCGGTCGCGGTCTGAAAATGGTGTCAGGTTAAGCTGCCAATGCAGATGGTCCTGCAGCGATTCGGTGACCTGATAAATCTGTTCTAGGTTAACTTCGCTACCACTACCTGTGGGCGCTGGGGAACTGTAGACCTCATCCCAGTTAGCATCTACGGGGAGCTCCGGGGGGGTGTCGTTTTCCCCGGTGCTTTCGGCTTCCGCTTCGCTGATGGGCATTTCAGAGGCATTGGCGGCGGTGCTGTGTAGGCTTGGGTCATCAGAGTTAAAGTCGACATCAATTTCGGTCGTTTCAGAGGAACTGCTTTCAGGCGGGCTATTTTCGGGTGGATTGTTCTCGGAGGGGGCATGATCACCCTCGTCTATTTCTAATAGGGGGTTGCTGTAAAGCTGTTCGATAACCTCTTGGCGCAGCTCAAGCGTCGATAATTGCAATAGCCGAATGGCTTGCTGCAACTGCGGCGTCATAGTTAGCTGTTGGCTGATCTTTAGCTGTAAGCCTGGGCGCATAGATGGTTGTCGTTATTCACTTATTGAGATGCAATTTTAGTGCCGACATGCTGAACTGGCAATCACCGATTGCCCAAATAAGCCGTTATTACAGCTTAAAATGCTCTCCGAGGTAGGTTTTGCGTACTTTTTCGTCGCTGAGGATGTGATCCGTGGATCCTTCGGCAATAACATGGCCTTCGCCGATGATGTAGGCATGCTCGCAAATATCCAGTGTTTCGCGGACATTATGGTCGGTGATCAACACACCAATACCTTTATCTCGGAGGTGACGAATAATGTTTTTGATGTCGTTAACCGAGATGGGGTCAACACCAGCAAAAGGTTCGTCGAGCAGAATAAACTGTGGATCTGCGGCTAGGGCGCGGGCGATTTCAACCCGGCGTCGCTCACCACCTGACAGGCTCATGCCGGTGTTTTTAGCCAGATGAGAAATATGAAATTCGTGGAGTAATTCTTCCAGCTTTTGATTGCGTTGCTGGCGGCTCAAATTTTTGCGGGTCTCCAAAATAGCCAGAATATTATCTTCAACGCTGAGCTTTCTGAAAATGGAGGGTTCCTGAGGCAGATAACCGAGGCCGCGCCGGGCGCGACCATGCATCGGCAGGGCAGTGATATCTTCACCGTCCACGGTAATGGTGCCGCCATCTTGGGCAACTAGACCGATAATCATATAGAAACAGGTGGTTTTACCGGCACCGTTTGGCCCTAGTAGACCAACGATCTCGCCCTGTTTGACCGAGATAGATACATCTTTAACCACTGGCCGCTTGCCATAGGCTTTGGCAAGATTACGCGCTTCCAACAATGCCATTACTCTGTGGCCTCTTGGGTTGAGGGGGGGATCACCAGTTGAATGCGCTTTTGTTCGCCGCGCTGATTACCTTTGGCTTTCCAGGTTTCGTTTTCAAGGTCGTAATTAATGCTGTCACCCTTAATTAGAGTGCCATTGCGAGAAAGTACGGCATTGGATTTAAGATTGATTTCATCTTCGGCCAACAGATAAACAATGGTTTCGGCCTTGGCAATAATCAGCCCGCCATCGGTTGCGGCCTGTTGCTGGTAGCTGGCAGGTAAGCCGAGGCAAACAATGCGGCTTACTTTGTTATCTTTGTAATAGACGGTTACCTGGTCTGCTTCTATTACCAGAGAGCCCTGATTGATGACCACATTTCCCTGATACTGAGTGAGACCGGTTTTTTGGTCGCGCTCCGCAGAGTTCGACTCAATGGTAATGGTCTGAGTGCGATCATCTGGCAACGCCAATGCCGAGAGGCACCAGAGAGAAAGCGCTAGACTAGTAACTGTTCTAAATAGGGTCATGGACAGCCTGGACCTTTGATTTGATAGTGAAGACTTCGCTGGCAAGATTCGCATTCAGCCCTTTCCCAGAAATTTTAACCTGCGGGGTCACAAGTTTAAACCGGTCGTCGGTAGTGGCAATATTTGTTTCCGGCAGATAGCTCAGACTTTCAGTGCTGAGGTGGCTGCTACCTTGCTGGCCGTCGATTACCGCGACAACGTTACCGCTGAGGGTCAAGGTTTCGCCATTGTTAGACAATGAGCCCTGTTGTGCATTTAGCGCAACGGCGTTGGCGCCGGTTTGCTGATCGATGCTGAGGATACTGGGTTGTGACATTAGCACCTTTGAATCGCTGGTAAATAATTCGATTTTGGGTGAGCTTATAAGTAACTGTTCACCGCCTATTTTTGAAAATCGGCGGCTGGTCACGTCAGTCATATAGCTGTCGGCACTGGGTACTTTCTCAACCTGACCCTGCTGCTGCCGCATAAAGGATTTTGGCGGTGAGTCCCAAATCAGCAAAAACCCACCCACCATTATGAGGAGGCCAAAGCCGAGTAAGAACTGTCGAATCATTGGTAGGCAGCCAGAATACTGTCGAGGGAGCCCTGAGCGCCAAGGATCATTTCGGCCACTTCACGTACCGCACCATCACCGCCTCTGCGAGTCGTTTGCCAATGGGCCTGCTGGGCTAAGGTGCTGCTGCCATTGGCGGGAGTAATGCCGAGACCTACCCGTCGAATCACAGCCAAGTCGGGTAGGTCGTCACCCATAAAGGCGATTTCATCCAAACTGAGATCCATGGTTTGGAGCAGCTCGTTCAATGCGGTCAATTTGTCTTCACGTCCCTGGACGACAGGGCTTATGCCTAGTTCGTCGGCGCGGCGCTGGAGTAACGCAGAAACCCGGCCGGTGATAATGCCCACCTGCACATTGCCCTGTTGAAGCAGTTTAATACCGAGGCCATCTTGAATATTAAAGGCTTTCATTTCTTCGCCGCTATTACCGTAGTAAAGGCGACCATCGGTGAGTACGCCATCGACATCTAACAGCAGTAACTTGATTTTTTTAGCGGATTCCATCACCGCGGAGGAAGCGCTCATCTACACCACTCCCGCACGGAGAATGTCGTGCATATGCAGCACGCCAATTGGATGGTGGTTTTCGTCTTCAACAATCAGGGCAGTAATGGTGGCGTTTTCCATAATGTTCAGCGCCTCAGCGGCCAGAATACTGCTGCTGATGGTTTTGGGGTTGGCAGACATGACGTCTGCCATAGTGGCGCTGGTGATATCAATTTTCTGATCGACCACTCGGCGTAAATCGCCGTCTGTGAAAATACCTAGCAAGGAATTATCTTCCGCGACAATGGTGGTCATACCAAAGCCTTTTTCTGTCATTTCGAGCAGGGCGTCATGGAGAGGCTGGTTGGCCTTTACTCTGGGCACCTCGCCGTCTTTATGCATGATGTCTTCAACCCGAAGTAGCAGATTACGCCCCAGGGCGCCGCCTGGGTGGGAGAAGGCAAAGTCTTCAGCACTGAAGCCGCGACTCTCTAATAGCGCAATAGCCAGTGCATCACCCATAACCAGGGTCACAGTGGTGCTGGTGGTGGGGGCCAGGTTTAAGGGGCAGGCTTCGCTACTGACACTAACATCGAGATTGGCGAGAGCGGCCTGAGAGAGCACTGATGCTGGGTCGCCGGTCATGCTGATCAATGGAATGCCCAGACGTTTAATAAGGGGCAAGATGGTGATTACCTCGGCGGTACTGCCGGAATTTGAAATGGCGATAACCACATCATTTTTGGTGATCATGCCTAGGTCACCATGACTGGCTTCACCTGGGTGGACAAAGAATGCGGGGGTGCCGGTGCTGGCCAAGGTTGCGGCAATCTTGTTACCTATGTGGCCTGATTTACCCATGCCCGTCACTACAACACGGCCTTCACAGGCGAGAATAGTCTCGCAGGCAAGGCTGAAGTCGCTATTAATGCCGGGAAGCATAGCGCTTACCGCCTGAGCTTCAAGCTCTACAGTGCGTATGCCTGAGGTAATAAAGTCTGTTGTTGCCATAGTTTGGTTGCCGCGATCTGGTCGTTATCTACCGGTTTTTGAGTCATGCCTAGGTGCTGTGTGCAGGTATGGCTCGTGCTCTTAATTTCGCCTCTTAATTCCGTCTCTTGATTCGATCATTATAGGGGAAAATTCTAAATAGATGGCCACAGCAGGACATAATAAAAGCCATAGGCCGCTAAGAATATAATTCCCGCAGATCTTGATAGTCGCGCCGGCGAACCGCTCTTGGCAGCGCGCCACAGAGCCCAGGCGATCATGGCTACCATCATCAACGTTAACAGTGCCATCACGGCGAAATCTCGAGAGAAGACATCAGGGCCCAGGGCAATAGGTGCAATGGCGCCAGCAGACGTCATTACCAGCATCAGATTAAACAGATTGGAACCAAAGATATTGCCAAGCGCAATATCGTGGTGGCCGCGCAAGGCGCTCATTACAGAGGCTGCAAGTTCTGGCAGGCTGGTGCCGATGGCTACCACGGTTAATCCTATAATCAATTCACTCACGCCCAGACGGGTGGCAATAGATTTGGCCCCCCAGACGGTTATTTCTGCACTGACCAACAAAACAGCTAAGCCAATCACAAACCAGAGTATGGCTGTGCCCATAGAAAATTCGGGAATATCTTCAGCTTCTTCAATGGCTTCGGGATTGGGATGATTCTTTTTATATTTCACCACCAAAATCAACAGGGGAATAATTAACAGTCCCAGCGCCAGACTCTCGCCACGATGCAGCCAGCCATCATAGAGGCATAGGCCAGCCAGCGCGGTAATCAGTAATAGCACCGGACCCTCTTCGCGCAGCAGGTGTTTTTGCACGGGAAGCGGTGCCACCAGAGCAGTGATGCCCAGTACCAGTCCAATGTTAGCAAGATTTGAGCCCAGGGCATTACCCACGGCAAGTTCTCCTGCAGCCTTGAGCGAAGCATTAATGGAGACGATAATCTCTGGTGCAGAGGTACCCACAGATACCACAGTAAGGCCAATAATCATCGGCGAAATACCGAAGTTACGCGCGGCGCCAGCACTGCCTTCAACAAACCTATCAGCACCCCAAAGCAAGCCGAGCACGCCGACTAAAAGGGCAAAAATAGGCAGATACATTGCGGACATAATGTCTCCAGTGACGGTAGGGATTGTTTGTCGTGGTCGTTTATTCAGCAAAGCGGGAATGGTATAGTGCGCGACTGCGAATGTCAGTAGTGAAGCACGAGATTGTTGCTCTACTGTCAAAGTTTAAGATTCACCTTTGGAAGAGCATTATGGATAGAGTAAAAATCGGTCAGCGCAGCATGGTTATGGCGCTTGCAGTACTGTTAATGGCACCGCTGGCATTGGCCCAAGAGAGCCAGCTTGAGGCACAGAAAGACCCCTATGCTCAGGTAGAGCAGATTACCACTGAGTTACTTGGTGTAATCGGCCAATACACTGAGCAATATCCAGAAAACGAAGTCGAATATTTTCTGGCGCTGGGTGGTCTTCTCGATGTGAGCGTCGATTTCAGATTTATCGCCAAGCAGGTGATGGGGCCCTACTTCAAAACAGCCAGCCCAGCTCAGCGTAATACCTTTGCCCAGAAATTTCGTGAAGGCCTTATTGAAACCTATGGTCGCGGTTTGATCGGTTACAGCGAGCAGGAAATTGTTTTGCTCCCCCACAGTGACCTCAAGGCTGGCCAGCGTAGGGTCACGGTAAAGCAAGAAATTCGCGGCGATGATGGCGTCTACCCATTGGCCTATAGCATGGC
>DDDD01000106.1 GCA_002335945.1 Porticoccaceae bacterium UBA1989 | reverse complement strand
CGTAGCCGACTTGAATCAGGTTGAAGCTATGGTGGCTCAAACTATCGAAAAGTGGGGTCGAGTCGACATTTTAGTTAATAACGCAGGAATACTGCGAGACAAAAGCTTTGTCAAAATGACGATGGAAGATTTCAAATTAGTGGTGGATGTGCATTTGATCGGCTCGGCTAACTGTACCAAAGCGGTTTGGTCTCTCATGCGCGAGCAGGGCTATGGTCGTATTGTTATGACAACCTCGTCCAGCGGCATGTATGGTAACTTTGGTCAATCTAACTACGGTGCTGCCAAGATGGCAGTGGTTGGGCTGATGAATACTCTAGTTCTAGAAGGCGACAAGTACGATATCAAGGTAAATTGCCTATCGCCCACTGCGGGCACGCGTATGCTTGATGGCCTGCTGACCGATGAAATATCAGCGGTATTGACGGTAGAGGCAGTGACTACTGGTTTGTTGACCCTGTGTGATACGGATGCACCAAACCGCACAATCCTCTGTGCAGGGGCCGGTGGATACGCGCGTACTCATATTTACGAAACTGATGGTATTTTTCTCGCTCCAGAGGATCAAACGCCAGAAAACGTCAGGGCCAATATGGAAGCAATCGAAAATACAGACAATCAAAAAATGCTTGTAGGTGGCTTTCAGCAGACAGATAAGTTTGTAGCCAAGGCCAGCGGCCACTTTAAAAACAAATAAATGTTCAGGATAAAATTATGAAAGCATTAGTATGTAGTGACTTTGGTTCTACTCAAGCCCTAACCTTAGAACAGAGAGAAGACCTAGAGCCAGGTGCTGGTGAGGTACTTATTGACGTTAAAGCCGCTGGGGTTAATTTCCCTGATATTTTAACCGTTGAAGGTAAATATCAATTTAAGCCTGAACTGCCGTTTATTCCTGGTACAGAAGTTTCTGGCGTTGTTACCAAGCTAGGGAAAGGTGTTACTACCCGTAAGGTGGGGGATGAAGTGGTCGGTATGGTGCAGATCGGTGGCTTTGCCAGTCAGGTTGTTACCTCTGAATACACGACTTTTCCGAAAGGTAGCAGCATGTCATATGAGCAGGCGGCAGGTTTTGCCGTAACCTATGGAACATCTTATTATGCACTGAAGCAGAGGGCTCAATTACAACCAGGTGAGACTGTCTTAGTGTTGGGAGCAGCCGGGGGTGTTGGTATTGCGACGATCCAGATAGCCAAGGCGATGGGTGCGACTGTTATAGCAGCAGCTAGTACCGAAGAGAAGCTTGATTTTGCCTGTGAGGCTGGTGCTGATCTGCGTATCAATTATTCAACTGAAAATCTGAAAGAGAAAGTGAAGGAATTGACCAAAGGAAAGGGTGCTGATGTAGTTTATGACCCCGTTGGTGGTGATTTCTCAGAGCAGGCATTTCGCGCTATTGCATGGGACGGTCGTTTCTTAGTGATTGGTTTTGCGTCTGGCCCAATTCCGAAGATGCCGTTGAATCTGGCATTGTTAAAAAGCGCATCATTGGTAGGTGTGTTCTGGGGTGCATGGTCAGCCCGTGACCCATTGTCATCGCAGCAGAATTTTAAAGAGCTCGTGGCAATGATTGATGAAGGCAAATTCACTCCTTTAGTGACTGAGGTGTACTCTCTTGATGATCATGGCTCCGCATTTGGCTCAATTGCTGAACGACGGGCCAAAGGTAAAGTGATTTTGTCCATGGATTAATGTTTATAGCGTAGTCTGAATATTGAAAGCCCGCGAAAGCGGGTTTTTTTATGGGGTTAATCGAGCTTTTGGGATAATTACAGTTGCATCTATTATGTTTTAACCCTATCTTTTAATTTGAATCTATAGACCTAGGTCAAGGACAAAATAAATGATTTATTCAACTACGGAAACAATTCATGGACGAGAAATTCGAGAGAGTGTAGGTGTTGTCACCGGGAATGTGGTCCAGGCAAAACATATTGGCCGTGACATTATGGCTGGCTTAAAGAGTATCGTTGGTGGTGAAATACGTGGATATACTGAAATGCTGAATGAGGCCAGAGATATTGCTATTGGGCGACTAGTAGAGAACGCCAAGCAGAAGAACGCAGATGCCGTAGTTGGTATACGTTTTACCACCAGCTCAATCATGGATGGTTCTTCAGAGATTTTAGTGTTTGGTACAGCGGTCAAACTTAGATAGTTGAATAATCAGGATTTTAGAACCTGATCTATCCAACTATGTAAGCAACAGCCTAGTAACCGAGCACGGGGGCAAGCCATGTTTCATTTTCGTCAATACTCTCCTCTCTTGCATTGGCGTATTCTTCGATCTGATCTTTGTCTATCCTGCCGAGGGTAAAGTAACGAGATTGAGGGTGAGAAAAATAGAAGCCACTGACACTTGCAGTCGGCCACATGGCCAGAGATTCAGTAAGTGTCACGTCGATCGTTTCTTCAGCATTTAGTAGCTCCCAGATCACTAATTTGAGGCGGTGATCAGGGCATGAAGGATATCCCGGAGCCGGACGAATACCTTGATATTTTTCTCTAATGAGAGCTTCGTTATCCAAGGCCTCG
>DDDD01000045.1:5476-12445 GCA_002335945.1 Porticoccaceae bacterium UBA1989 | reverse complement strand
CAGTGGCCCAAGTCCCTGAGGGAAAACGGTTGCGTCTACAGTCCAGTCACCAAGGCCGGCACGGTCAGATTTACGACCCTTAAACCAGCCATCATCCAAGACAAATCGTTCGACGCCCACAGCCGCGGCTTCGTCAGCAAGCTGGCACAGTCGCGGCATGGAAAGGTCAAAATACATGGCCTCCCAGGTATTGAAGTGCACTGGCTTGGGTTTACCCTCCATCCGCGGGTCGGTAAGTTTTTCACGAATATACTGGTGAAAGCAGGCGGATAAATCCGTAAAGCCTGTGTTGCTATTGGCACCGTATAACACCGGCGAGCAATAGGACTCGCCGGGTGCAAGGCTCAGTTCACCGGGGAAAAATAATTCACCAAACTGGGCATAGGCACGGCCCACAAACTGTTCTTCGATACGCAGATGATGGTTGCCACTCCAACCTAGATGCAGGCCATAGGCCTCACCGGTACTCTCATTGGCTTGGTCGCTGTGAACAATGACAGCGGGAAATGCATCATGGGAAGTTCTACCCGAGCGGTTCTCGCGCACATAGGCACCCATAAAACGATCAATAGACTGAGTTTGAAATTCCTTGGCCCAGCGGCCTTTGAATCCAAGAATTTTATTGTAGTGCATAGGCACCGGAATACAGGGCGCATCGCAGCGATCGACCCAGAGTGTTGACTGGCCAATATTGGTTAGCTGAGTGGTTGCGGTCAGGACGTCGGTACTGGCATCCAGTTGCAAACAATGGATTAACTCAATCTCGGTGCCCTTACATTTAGAAACAATACTAAGCCTATTATTAGGCTCTACAGTCACTGATTGAATCTGTGAAAAGACAGCCCACTGAGCGCCACCGCGATGTATCTGCACGCCGGCACTGCCACTAAAACCAGCACCCAGTTCTGGCGACAGAGCAATAGGGGCCTCTTCTGGCATACAGGCCTGCACCTCTTGGCGGGTGGCCAATAGGGAAAGCATTTCTGGGCTGGAGGCTTCATTGAGACGAGCGCCCCAATAGAGGATTGCCGGTGAATTGCCACGACAGTCCACAACCAAACTGCAGCTGCGGCTATGGATTGTATAAAAGGGTTGTAGGCTGAGTTGTAGGCTGACTTGTGGGCTGATAGGCATTGGCGAATCTTCTTATTCGGAGCCATTAACCCAAATGGCCAATGGCTCCTTGTTACTACTGACTGTTACTGGCGGCTAAAACCTAGCCCATACGCAGCAGAGTACAGATTTTGTTGCCAGCAGGATCACGCAGGTAAGCTAGGTACATGCTGCCCTGTGCGCCGCCGTCTCGAACACCTGGTGCATCTTCGCAAGCGGTTCCGCCGTTAGCTAGACCCGCAGCGTGCCATGCATCGCCCTGTTCTGTGCTGGTTACATTAAAGCCAATAGTGCTGCCATTGCCATTGCAGGCTGGCTCACCGTTGATAGGAACACTCAGGGCAAAAACAGCGTTCTCACCAAAGTAAAAGCAACGGCCCTTGGGATCTATCATGCCAGGCTTGTAACCCAGCTCACCAAGAATTGCATCGTAGAATTTTTTTGACTCGTCGATGCTGTTAGCACCGATCATGATATGACTAAACATAGGTTTCTCTTCGAAGGTTAAGGAATAAATACAGTAATTTGTTAGGCGGGAAGTATTGTTATTTTTATCTCCCCTGCCAGATCAGTTTGCTATAGATCTACGGCTATATCAATACCGCGACCCATTATGGGGCAGCAGACTGGCTAAGAAAGTCGGTAATACTTGGCCCCACAATACTTGGCTGCATATAGGTAATATTGTGCCCTCCCTCGTTAATAGTCAGCAGCTGCGCCTGGGGGATCGCCTGCAACAGCTGCTCAGTACCCTGATAGAGCACCGTTGAATCATCGGTACCCCAGATTGCGAGGGTAGGAATACCTCGCTCACCCACAGCGGCAAAGGCCTCCTGTGCATTAAACATATTAAAGTGCCTGAGGGTGGACAGCAGAGATTCGACGTAGCCCTTGTAGGCTAGTTGCCTGCCAACCTGCTGCACAAAATCGGTTTTAGAGATCGCCAGAGGATCATTGAGATTTGCCATCTTAGCCTCGGTGACATCGCTAACCAGCATCTTCTTAACAAACATATGCCCGAGCCATTCACCCACTAAGGGCATGATGGCAAAACGATTAAAGGCCTGCTGCTGTTCTTGCTCAGCAGTCATAAATCCCGCTGGCGCAATAAGGGTTAATGTTTTGGTACTGCGGGGATAGGTTTGCACAAAATGCCCCGCCACGGCGCCACCCATAGAGTAACCCACCAGGTGCACAGGCTGAGACACCTGCTGATGAACCAATAATTCTTTTAGGGATTCAACATAGAGCGTTTTGTCATAATTAACTGTGGGCCTTGCAGAGAAGCCCCTGCCGAAATGATCGTAGACTAACACCTGATAGCCAGCATCCAGAAGAAAGGGTTTAACCCCATCCCAGACAAAGTGCGGCGTGGTAAAACCATGCACTAAAACAACCGTTTCGCCATTTTGACTCTCAGGTTCGGGGATATACCAACGGTAATAAAGATTGCCCTGAGTCAACTCCGCCCAGGCCCCTTCTGCAGGCAAATCTGCTGCGGTGATCTCTTTGAGATCGTAGGTTTTCATCATGTAAGGCAAGGCTATTAACCCTACCAGCCCCGCCAGTACTAAAATCAACAAACCCAGCTTCATTGTTGTCCCCTACCGCTTATTGCGAGGTGCCATGATCAATAATTCTAATGTAGCCCCGTACACCCTGAGCATAGTCTGCGACAGAAATTCGCTCGTTGGTGCCGTGAAAACCCGTCAGTAGTTCTGGGGTCAGACGAATGGGATTAAAGCGATAGGCGTTGTCCGCCACCTTGCCGTAGTGGCGACTGTCAGAGGCAGCAACCATCAACCCCGGCGTCACCACAATATCACCGTACACCTCACGCATGCTTTGTCCGATCAATTCAAACCCTGGGGCATTCCAGTCAGATACAGCCGAGGCATCGGCACCCCCACGATTGCGGACAGCAACACTGTCACTTGAAACCAGACTACTCACATAGGCCTCAACGCTATCTACGGAATCTCGCGGATGAATTCTAAAGTTAACCGTCGCCACGGCCTCAATCGGCAAGACATTGGTTTTAACGCTACCGGAGAGCATGGTTGGCGCCGTTGTGGTGCGCAGCATGGCATTGGTGGTGGCTGCGTTACTTAGCTGATTCTCAATCAGGCTGCCAAACAGCCATTGGTTGGCAAATAGAGCCTTGGTTCCAAAGGGCATATAGCGGCTAATATTGTCGAACATTTCGGCACCCAGTCCCTCCAGGCCTCCGGGGAATGGGTTCTGGTGCAAGCTAACAATTGCCTGAGCTACATCAGATACAGCAGTGTCTTTGGGTGGCATAGACGAGTGACCACCTGCACCAGTGGCCACTACATCCAGAGTAACACTGCCCTTCTCAGCAACATTAATGGTCGCTACCACTGTGGTTACACCAGGGATAATGCCGTCAAACACAAAAGACCCTTCGTCCAGAGACCAAGCCAGCTGAACATTTTGGGACGCCAGATAATCAACGATGGCTGCTGCGCCCTCGGAACCGCCAATTTCTTCGTCGTGCCCAAAGCTCAGATAGACCGTTCGGGTAGGCTGATGTCCCGACTCTAATAGATAGGTAACCGCTTCAAGAATGCCCAGCACACCGCTCTTATCGTCCAGCGCGCCGCGACCCCAAATAATGCCATCGGCAATAACACCCGCAAAGGGCGGATGCTGCCATAGGTCTTCTGAGCCCGGAATTACGGGTACCACATCGTAATGGCCTGTCACCAGAATAGGTGGCAGGGATGTATCGGAACCCACCCAGCGATACAGCATGCTGTCATTGAGCATGGTCAGCCCTAGGCGTTCATTAAGTAGAGGATAGCTGGATTTCACCCATTCAATAAAACCCGTGAACTGAGTGCGGTCTTTAAGATCGGAAGATTGAAAGGAGACCGTCTGGAATTGAATAGACTCAGATAAGCGCTCAGCCAGCACCGCTTCATCAAGCTGTATGTCGACCTGGTCTTCCGCAACAAAGACTGGCGGCTGATGCATGAGCGTACGGACCACCACTACGACTGCTAATAATAAAAATAGCCCAAGGCTACCTACCAATAAACGCTTCATATGCTTCCCCAATAATAACCAGTGGTGCTGTTTAGACCACTCAGTTTAGACGACCCAGTTTAGACGATGGTTTATACCACCTTGTTTTGTAGCATCCCAAGATACGTTGTATAAGTCAAAGCATGAAAAAACCGTCTCCAATACTCGGGGCTATAGGCCTTAAAAATAGCCCCTAAGCGAACCATCAGCCAACACCTATATAGGCATTATAAAATAACCTAAATATTTCGATAATAGTCATGTATAGCAGCATATAAGCGCCTTAAGCACTAGCTATAAAACATAAGTATTGATAGAGTGCGCGCGCTTTTTATCGAGCTTAGAGAAATTATTAAATAACAAATAGGCGCTATTCAGCGCAGATCCATTACAAGGGTATTATTAATGAACAAATCTACACTCAGTTTACACAGTGCTGCTGCAATTTTGGCCATGGTCGCCAGTTCTTCAGTAGTCGCACAAAGCTTAACCCTCGAAGAAATTATCGTCACTGCAACCAAACGTGTTGTAGGACTCCAAGAAGTCCCCATTGCTATCTCAGTAATGAGCGGCACAGAGATCAGCGAAAAAGGGCTGACCAAAATGGAAGATCTCGCCATGTACATGCCCAACGTACATGTTGCTGAAGCAAGTGCTGGCACCCAGATGTTTATCCGCGGTATCGGTTCAGGTGTTAACTACGGCTTTGAACAGTCGGTTGGTACCTTCGTTGATGGGGTTTACTTTGGTCGCGGCCGCAGTGCTCGTGGCAAGTTCCTCGACATTGAGCGTGTTGAAGTATTGAAAGGACCTCAGTCCACTCTGTTCGGTAAAAATACCGTTGCCGGTGCACTCAACATTACTACTGCCCAGCCTACTGAAGAATTTGAAGGCTATGTCAGCGCAGGTTACACGACTGAATTAGAAGCAATGACTATCACTAGCATGGTTTCAGGTCCACTTAGCGATTCAGTTCGCGGCCGTTTGGCTGTGCGAGCCTATGATGATAAAGGCTATGTAGAAAACTTAGCCGCCAATGGCGTCGATGGCCCACAGAACGAAAGCGTCTATGTTCGAGGCACTCTGGCTATTGATCTTAATGAAGATTGGACTGCCACCATTAAAGCCGAAAACGGTTATGTGGATATTATTGGTCGCCAAGAACTTATTTCTGAGACTAACGCTGCAACTGGCCCATCAGCGGCACTCTATGGCTCACCCTTGGGTTCAACAAATTTTGCCGCTGGTTTTGGTTACACAACCTACGAACAAAATGTTGATGACCTACCTTTATTTGATGACACCGAATCCAACATCTTTCAGGTAACACTGGATGGTACTTTTGCGGAACATGGCGTCAAAATTGTCTTGGCTTCTACCGATTACGAGTTTACCAATAGCTTGGATTCTGACTATAGCCCATTGAAACTGCTTAACCGTGGCCGTAATGAAGAGCATGAGCAGCTAAGTGCCGAGTTTATTATTAGCTCGCCTAGCGATGATAAGTTTGAATATCTTGCGGGTGGTTTTTATCAGCAAGAAGACCTGTCTAACGCCCGTTACACCCATGTTGATATGTCTGCTGTTGGACCGTTACAGGCAGGTGTATTTGGCCAGTTGAACACAGCCAATCCAGCACTAGGCGGCGCGAGTTTTGCCGGAATGTTCCTAGGTGGAGACTTAACTTCAGTAACTCACAGCGGTATTTTAGATGCAACAGCACGCAGCTTCTTCAGTCAAGATGCTGAGAGTTGGTCTGTCTTTGCCGAGGGTACTTACAACTTAAGTGACACCCTGCGCGTTACCGCTGGCTTACGCTATTCGGAAGACGAGAAAGCAATGTCCAAGAGCGGCACAGTTGGCTACATTGACCCGACCGCAGCAGCCTCTACCTTAATTCCGGCTCAATTAGCAGCAGTCTACGGTTCGGCACTTAAGCTCGCCACTGTTCACGCCTATACAAGAGACCGCAAAGAAGACCATGTCACTGGCCACGTTAACGTGCAATGGGATATGACTAACGATGCGATGGTCTATCTAGAGTTGGGCAATGGCTATAAAGCCGGCGGCTTTGACGAAGATAACGGTATGGGTCGTCAAGTTGAGACGCTTAATGGCGTTACCGATGATCTCGCCGACTTTGAAGATGAGTCAGTAGAGACAGTTGAACTTGGCGCCAAAATCAATCTTGCCGACGGTCGTGGCCGTTTGAATATCGCTGCTTTCTCAAGCACCTACGAAGATGTTCAGGTTTCTACCTTTGACGGCAATGCCGGCTTTGTAGTGGGCAACGCAGCTGAGTCTGAAGTACAGGGTATTGAAGCAGATGTTCTTTACCGTCTGACTGAAGAGCTGACGCTTAATGGTGCATTTGCCTACCTTGATGCAACTTACAAGTCGTTCCCAGGTGCTGGCTGTACCAATGCTCAGTCCCTCGCAACACCGACTGGCTGTATTCAAGACCTCACAGGTAAGTCGTTGCAGTTTGCGCCAGAGCACACCGCCAATGTTGGTGTAACCTATGAGACTGAACTGTCTTCAGGTTTATTATTGAGCGCTGGTTTAGACTATAACTGGACTGACGATGTGGTTGTTTCAGCTGACTTGGATGATAACTTAATTCAGAAAAGCTACGGTAAGCTCAACGCACGCATCTCCTTGGCTGGAAATGATAAATGGCAGGTTTCACTCGTGGGTAAAAACCTCACTGATGAAGCGACCTTTATGTGGGGCAACGATATCCCATTAGGGTCTTTAGGATTCAGAGGCTCTTACTTTAAGCTGATTGATCCACCGCGCACTGTTGAA
>DDDD01000045.1:4596-5418 GCA_002335945.1 Porticoccaceae bacterium UBA1989 | reverse complement strand
GCTCAACTTAGAAGCTCAACGAAAAACCGCGGCCCCGGCCGCGGTTTTTTTATGCCGACTATTTACCGATCAAACCTTTTTCAAACATGTTCAGGGCTTTATTCCCAAAGGAAGCAATTCATGCGAGTATTAAAGACTTAAACTAGCTGTAAGCGGATAGCGCAAATACTGAGCTGTTAGTGCAGGCAATGTAACCCATAAAAATTATACGAGAATGACTATGAGCAAAATCCCAGCCGAAACAGCTTCTTCAGACACCTCTTCAAACTATGTACCCGATAAAGTCTGGACCTGGGACAAAGACGTAGGTGGCAAATTTGCAGCCATTAACCGACCCACCGCAGGTGCCTCCCACGAGAAAGCACTGCCTGTGGGCAAGCACCCACTGCAGCTTTATTCCTTGGGAACACCCAACGGCGTAAAGGTTACTGTGCTTTTAGAAGAACTGCTTGAGCTTGGACTTATTGATGCCGAGTACGATGCCTGGCTGATTAATATTCAAGAGGGAGAGCAATTTAGCAGCGGCTTTGTGGGCGCTAACCCAAACTCCAAGATTCCAGTATTGATGGACCACAGCACCAACCCGCCGACGCGGGTTTTTGAGTCCGGTGCGATTATGCTCTATCTGGCTGAACGATTTGATGCCTTTATTCCAAAGACACCGGCCCAGCGCACTGAATGCCTTAACTGGCTATTTTGGAATATTGGCGCTGTCCCTTTTCTGGGCGGTGGCTTTGGTCATTTTTATGCCTATGCCCCGGAGAAGCTTGAGTATCCAATTGATCGTTACACCATGGAAGTGAAACGCCAGCTAGACCTACT
>DDDD01000045.1:0-4508 GCA_002335945.1 Porticoccaceae bacterium UBA1989 | reverse complement strand
CCCGCGGTAAAACGTGGACAGCGTGTTAATCGGGTCTGGGGTGCAGAGAATCATCAGCTTGCGGAGCGCCACGATGCCAGCGACTTCGATAAGGACCCGATGGAGATTCTTAAGCAGGTTATGGCACGCAAAGCCGGGCAATAGCTTTGTAGATAGAAAGCTTTATAGATAGAGAGCTCTGTAGATTTAGAGCTAATAAAAAAAGCCCTACAACCAGACATCCTGATTTTCTGACCATCCAAGCGCTCTATCCAGCTTGATGGTCAGCAACTCTTGAAGCCCACAGCGCTGGAGTAACTGAGTGACATCCTGCTGCTCCGCTGCTGAAAGCTGAGCATACTGCAGCTGCAGTTTTTGCAAAATCACAAAGCGATAAGACTGGGCAGCCGCGTTAATAGATTGGCCACGCAGACCAAACTCTGCCATGCCAAACATGCGACGGGCCAGTGACCCCTGTGCAGATGTGCCGGGGTCAGGTTGATTTTCTCCCAACCATTGGTTCATTACTTCGGCAGCCGCTCGGGTCTCGGGCATCAAATCTTCTGCCAGTATTTTGAGTACAGTCACCAATGTCTCGGGAATGCTGTCGTCCCCCAGATAATAATCTCCTGGATTAAAGAATTCTGGTGCATCCTGATCGGTGCGGTTCATGCGCTCGACCCAGCGCGCCACTCGCACTGCCTGCTGCTGCATAATACGCAATGGCACTGGATCCCGACCTAGGTGAGCGTACATTGGGCCTATAAGCCCAAAGTCACCAATGCTCGGTTTCCATCCCAGCAGATAGGGATACTCAGTAAGATGCTGATTGAGGGCCGCGAGAAACTCTAGATAAAGGGTTTCTACCACCGGCATGGTCTCTTCTGTAACACCAAACAGCATCCCAGCATTCTGCATTTTAGACATCATATACTGGGCCTTGGCCTCCCGTTCGGGATGCTCAGGCTGAGAATGTATAAAGTGATAATGAAGAAATTCTCGATTTTCATCGAGATAGTTCCAGCGGTAATGCATCGCCGGGCGCAACAGCCCGCTAGTGCCAATTAACTCGAACAGCGTACTGATAATTTTCTGCTTGGCGCTCGGTGGTTCAAATTCTCGGCCATTAGCACGTTCAAAATACTCGATAATCGCAGCACCATCTCGAATAACGGCCCCCTCCGGCGTCACCAGCACAGGGATGGTTGCCGCTTTGCTCTCGGGCAATACCTCCGCCTTAAAGCTCTCATGGCCGCTGGATAATTCACGGAAGGGAATTCCGCTCTTGATGAGATACGAACGTGCACGCCCAGTGTAGAGGGAATGAGTTATGCCATAGAGCCTGTAGCTATCAGATTTTTTCACGTGCCGTCCGCCTGTAAAGTTTCGCTTATTTAAAAATTCAACAGCATCAAGCACTTCAATGTCAGGGGCCGCCGCAACCAGTCCCGCCATCTTTTTATTCGCTTCCTTAAAGTACTCAGTTTGACCATGGGCCTTAATATCTTCTTGGCTTGCGTACTGTTCCAGCACTTTATAAACCTGTGTATCTGATTTACTGCGGTGCAATGCATAGAGAAGCGCACCCGGCTCATTGGCAAGTACCTGTTTGGTCAGTTCAGAAAACAGCTGCTCAAATTCCGCATTTTTGCCCTCGAGAATCGTGATAGTTGCAATAACACCTAATGTCATGATCAATACCTTTTTATTGTTCTTTTTGTTCTTATAGTTTTTATCGGGAAAATTCCCACTGCTACTGTATGAATAATGTCTGTTCGAACTCCCTGAAACTATTAGTTCGGGGTATAAATATATTCATCACCCGCTATAAACTTTTCCGCCAGGGTCTTATCAATCATCACCGGCATATTGGTTGTTGGCGGATAGAGAGTCTCAACTGAACTGGCCTGATGCTCTACCAACAATACCTTCAACTGCTCTAGCTTTTGTGGATGGCTTTCGGCCAAATTAGTCTGCTCGGTGGGATCTTCGGCAAGATTGTACAGCCACTGTTTGAGACCATCTGTGGGCCGTTGATTTATCTGTAGTTTCCAATCCCCGTGACGCACCACCTGATAGTTACCGCTCTGCCAAAAGAGCGTCTCTCGCTGCCAGTTGGCCGCTCCTTGCTCGGTTGTCAGTGGCAAGAGATTAACGCCGTCAATCCGTCTCGAACTAACAGACTCAGCTGTCGGCAGAATACCTGCGGCAGCGGCCAGTGTCGGCATCATATCTATATGGGCGACGGGGTTTTCTACCAACGTACCCGGGGCAATTTTAGCCGGCCATTTAACAAACAGCGGTACGCGGATACCGCCCTCAAACATGGTGATTTTCCAACCACGATAAGGGCTATTGATATCATCGAGACCAATATACCCAGGGCCTCCATTGTCGCTGGTAAAGGCCACAATGGTATTTTCTGCCAAGTCCTGCTCTTCTAATGTGTCTAAAATTCGGCCAACACTGCGATCCAGCGCACGAATCATCGCCCCATAAACCCTCAGGCGATGAGGTCTGATATCACCGACGGCTTCGTAGTCTTCGCGGGTCGCCTGCAGCGGTGTGTGTACACCCCAGTGCGCCAGATAAAGAAAGAACGGCCGATTCTTGTTCGCCTCAATCACCTTGATGGATTCATCGGTCCAGTAATCGGTCAGATAACCTTTCGGCTTGAAACGCTTTTGGTCACCTGAATTAAAAGATGCAGCATAGGTTAAGCTAGCCCAGAGAAATTTATCGATTGGATCAAAATCTAGCTTGGCATTGACCACATTGGCATCATCTTCCTCAAGATAGAGACCGCTCGCCATCAGTAAACTATCATCAAAACCCTGTTGGTTGGGAAGCATTCCGTTCTCTCGACCCAGATGCCACTTGCCAATATGCGCAGTGTAATAACCCTGCTCTTTAAGCACCTCTGCAATCGTGACCTCTGAGGTCGGCAAGCCTTTTAGCTCGTAGGGGGGCTGAGCCGCTTCTAGTGCCTCATCGTAAAAGACAGGTGGCAAGCCGTTATCCATACTGGCCGCCAATTTGGATATAGTGTTACCCATGCCGGCGGGCGTCGGGGTAAATTCAAAGCCAGTACGCGATGGATAGCGGCCGCTCATCATCATTGCTCGGGACGGAGCGCAGGTGCTAGCCCCAGAGTAAGACTGGCTAAATACCGCCCCCTCTGCTGCTAGGCGGTCTATGCTTGGAGTCTGCACCCTACCGTCGGCGACGCCACCACCAAAGGTGGAGATATCGTTGAAGCCAAGGTCATCGGCAACAATCAAAATGATATTGGGAGGCCGCTCAGTGGCGCTATCGGCATCCATTGCTGGGGCTTGAGACCAGGGCACCGCGATAGTTTCGGTAACCTCATGGGCGCTCGCGGACCTATATTTAATCAGGCCCAGCAAGATATCTATGCGATTGAACCAGGCCACTGTGCTGATCAGCACAACCACCAACAGTAATGAAACAAATATTTTTTTCATCGATGCACCCTATTGCAAAGCCCTACTCGTTAGCCCTGTTCTTATAACCCTGCCGCTGAATTTAGCAGCGGGTCGACCAGCTTATCTATTGACAGTTATGATGCCAGTATAAACCGGTCTCGTCTAGGCATTCTAGAATACTGGGATGGGGCTAGAGATGACTCTGATGGCAGCACCTGAATGGGAATCTGCTTATAACAATGTGGATTAGCGATTAATCCTATCTAACACAGCCACTCTACTAAGCTGACTGTGTTGGATAGGTGTATCAATTACTTATGCGGTGTCACTAAGAACTTCGTTCCAGTCGCCTGTTTAACATAGGATTTGATAACATCCGGCTGGAGCATTTCCTCAAAAGAGATCTCCTGGCTGTAATGGCTGGCAAAGGTAGTTTTGATTTCTTTAGCAACCCGCGCACGCATCTGACCAAATCTTTCCATGCCAATACGTCCGATCATTGGCGTTAACAACCAACCACCAAGACCCCACTGCATGCCAAATGATCTGTTCAAAATAGTGGGAGACTGGTCTAGACCCCCATAGATATACACCTGCTTATAGATATCTGAGCCATAGCGGCTGTATTCTTTAGCCGTCTTGTTGGCAGCGATTTCCATCGCAGCCAGTATCTGCCCTGGAAGCTTTCCTTCATTGCCGCCGCCAGTGGCATCAAATGCCAAGGTAGCACCGGTGGCGATTAATGCCGCAACCAGATCATTCATAAAGTCAGCATCGCTGGTATTGCATACATACTCTGCACCCAGGTTTTTAAGCACGTCTACTTGCTCAGCTTTGCGCACGATGTTGACCAGTGGAACTCCATCATCCTTACAGATCTTAACCAGCATTTGGCCCAGATTTGAGGCCGCAGCGGTATTAACGATGGCTGTGTGGTTTTCCATTTTCATGGTTTCAATAAACGCCAAAGCGGTTAAAGGATTTACAAATGAAGAGGCTGCTTCGGCTGAGGTAGTACCCTCATCCATTACCAAGCAGCTAGTCGCAGGTACGCAGCGATACTGGGAATACATGGCTCCACCA
>DDDD01000138.1:3360-5475 GCA_002335945.1 Porticoccaceae bacterium UBA1989 | reverse complement strand
GCATCGTTTCCTGATTGAATAATGACTCCATGCATGAGATCAAGCACAGATACCTCAGTGCGCGGCTTTAAAAACATAGTAGAGCCATCAGTTTTTGCGCCGCCACGTTCCCATGCATTGTCGCTGACTAATACCTTACTGGTTTCTTCAAGACGCTCGGCTTCAATTTCATTGGAGACAATGTAGGTGGTCATCATCTTGGCCAGACTTGCCGGCGGAAGTTGCACGTCGGCATTGCTTTCGACCAATACATGGCCGGTTTGTGCGTCAATGAGTATCCAGGCTTTAGCGGCTAATTCTGGGGGCGCAGGCACCAACTTTTGCGCCTGAATTGGAGAGACTGCCAGAAGACAAAAGGCAATAATCCCAGAGTATAAAGTCCATTTTTTAAACATACAGAAGCCACCAAAAAAGAATTGTTTACAAGCCGCGCAGTTTATCACCTCAAACGCAGTTATGCGCGTCTGAGGCTAGGCGGCTTAACGATTAATTTTAGGGGGTAACGGTGAACCCCGAGATGTTGGCCGCCTGTTTAAGGGTGCGTTTAATCAACCGCAATTCCATTTTATCGGCAATGGGACCAATCCACACTTTGAATAGGTTGTCGCGCTGCTGCACAAGAATAGGCAGTGCGGTGAATCCACGAACTTCTTTTTGTAAAATTTGCGCTGAAGCCGCATTATCAAACGCGCCCACCTGAAGGTAGGGGCCTCGGTTAATGATCACAGGAGACTCAGAGTTGATCTCAGCCACAGGGATAGAAGCCTGCAAAATAGCGGTTTCGCTTTCCGTCATCAATGGTATCTTGACCACAGGTATCGGTGGCAGGCGCTCTTGGCTGCCTGAGGGGTCTATGGCCTCAATTAATACCTTGGCGGTGCCTCTGTCGGCAAAGCCGAGCTTCAGGGCGCCAACATAAGACAGGTCAATTAAGCGGGGCCCGTGAAAGGGCCCTCGGTCATTTACTCGTACGATAATTGAGCGTTTATTTTCAAGATTAGTCACTCGCACATAGCTTGGAATGGGCAATGACTTATGGGCGGCTGTCATGGCGTACATGTCATAAATTTCGCCATTGGAGGTTTGGCGGCCATGAAATTTAGTGCCATACCAAGAGGCGATACCCACTTCGCTGTAGTCTTTATTGCTGGGCAATACAAAATAGGTTTTGCCAAAAACCTCATAGGGGCTTTTATTGCCAGCTCTGGTGATAGGCTCCACTTTAGGGACCGCATTGGCTACGTTTCTAGTGTCGATAGGCTTGCCCGCACCGTCGGATGGCTCGATTGCGATCGTGGGTATATAACCACAGCTGCACAGTAGCAATGCCGTGATCACAAAGCCTACTCGGCTGATAGAAGGGCGCTTAATGGAGGCAGGTTTGATCGTTAAACCCTCAACAGTTCTGGTCTGACTCACAGATGCGATTCCTCATAAGTTCACTGAGTTGGTAAACCGCCATGGCATATTTGGTGCGCGGGTTGTAGCGTCCAATCACATAAAAATTATGCAGGCCAATCCAGTATTCGGTACCGTACTTAGCTTTAAAACTCATGGGAAATGCTTTGCTGTCTGGGGTAAATTCTTCGACGGGCTTATAACCCTGAGCAATGAGATCCCCGAGAGTAGCAGTAGGGCGCTTCATTTTATTGAGGCCCTCTTTGCTAGGGGTCTTTTCAATATAGGCTCTGGTGGCTACTGGCTGATCTTCTTTCCAACCATGTTTAGTGAAATAGTTGGCCACACTGCCAATAGCATCGGTCGGGTTGGTCCAGATATCGGCAAACCCGTCATCGTCATAATCCACGGCATAGTCACGATAGCTGTTGGGCATAAATTGCCCCCAACCCATAGCGCCAGCATAGGATCCTTTTAGTTCGAGGGGATCCTGGTTTTGTTCGCGGGCCAGCAGCAGCAAGTTTTCCAGCTGGATGGTAAAAAACCTTTTACGGGATTCGCGCTTTTCGGTGTAGGTGTAGTAATCAAAGGCTAGAGTTGTCAGGGCATCAATGACTTTATAGCTGCCCGTGTTACGACCATAGTTGGTTTCAACGCCAATAATACTCACGATAATGGCGGCATCAACACCGAACTCAAGTTCGGCTTTTTCCAGGG
>DDDD01000138.1:0-3241 GCA_002335945.1 Porticoccaceae bacterium UBA1989 | reverse complement strand
AATTGATGGTCGTCGACCATGGTATCCACAAATGCACCGGCTTCGGGATGTTCGGAGTAATCTGCCAATGCGGCTGTTGAAAATATAGAGGCCAAAAATGTTGTGGCGACAAGGGTTGTAGCGAGAACTGTGGCGCGGCCAGTTAATGTTGTTCTAATAAAATTTCTCAAAGCGTTGTCCTAATCCTTTTGGGCTCGGTGCTAATAGCCATCAGAATACCAAATCCAAGAAACAGAGTCACAATTGCTGTGCCTCCATAGCTAATAAATGGCAAAGGTACACCTACTACAGGCAGTATTCCCGATACCATGCTCATATTGACGAAAACATAGGTTAAAAAAGTGAGGGTCAAGCTGCCCGCAATCATCCGCCCAAATTGCGACTGTGAATTCAGAGCAATCATAATGCAGCGGCTAATAAGCAATGTGTAGAGAGTGCAGAGAGCCAATACTCCCATTAAGCCAAACTCTTCGGCTAGAACGGCAATAATAAAATCAGTGTGGCTTTCAGGCAGAAAATTTAACTGTGACTGTGTGCCCAGTGTCCAACCTTTGCCGCTCCAGCCACCAGATCCGATAGCGGTAGTCGACTGAATAATATTCCAGCCCGCTCCTAGCTTGTCATCTTCTGGCGACAGCAGAGTCAGTACGCGCTGTTTTTGATAGTCGCGCATCACAAATAGCCAGAATGTGGGTATTGCTGCTATGACCAGTAAAAAGGCGCTCAATAGATAGCGTTTGCGCAGGCCAGCCAGAAAGATCACAAAAAAGCCTGAGGCCAATATTAATAGTGCTGTCCCCAGATCCGGTTGCCTAACAACTAGGAACACTGGAATAACGGTGATGGCCAATACCATTAGGACATGCCCGAATGCCGGGGGAATGTAGCGTTTGCCGAGATAGGCTGAGACCATCATGGGTACTGCAACTTTCATTAACTCTGAGGGCTGAAAGCGGGTAAATCCAAGATCTAACCAGCGTTGAGCGCCTTTTGCACCGACGCCAAAAAACAGCACAGCCAAGAGGGAGATCAGGCCTACGCCATACAATAAAAAAGACCAGCGCTCCCAAAAACGCACGGGAAACTGTGCTACTCCAAACATCACACCAAAGCCCACCAGCATAAGCAGCGCCTGACGTTTAACATAAAACATGTTTTGCCCGCTGGCGCTGTACAGCACGACTAGGCCAGCGCAGCAGACTAGAATCAACATAACCAGCAGTGGTAGATCTATGTGTAGGGAGCGACCGCTTTGTTTGTCACCGCCGGGGCTCTGCATACGTCTTACAAAATCATCTCTATGCATTTAGTTAGCACCCCCTGAAGATTGGTGTGATCCTGCTTTTGATTTCATGTACATGTCCATCACCATGCGAGCAATAGGTGCAGCGGCGGAGCTGCCATGTTCGCCATTTTCAACAATCAAGCCGATGGCAATCTGTGGATCCTCAGCGGGAGCAAAGGCCACAAATAGTGCATGATCCCACTGGCTCTTATCAATTTTTGAGCTGTCGTACTCTTCTTCAGCGTTAATGCTGATGACCTGAGCGGTGCCTGTTTTGCCTGCAATCTTGTAACTCAGCCCACGGCTGATACCTTTGGCTGTGCCCCTTGTCGAATGGACTACGTCGCTCATTGCCTTATGAATATAGTCCCAGTGCTCTTCACTAATATTCATAGGCTCAGCAATTTCGTCTCTGGTAACCTCTATGCCGTTAATGGACTTAACAAGCTTGGGTACAACGGTATCGCCCCTTGAGGCAATGCGCGCTGTCATCACGGCCAGCTGTAATGGTGTCGCCAGCATAAAACCTTGACCAATACTGGTGTTAATAGTGTCACCATTAAACCAGCTCTGTCCACGAGCACCTTTTTTCCAGACTCTTGAAGGCATAATGCCGGACCGCTCACCGGGCATATCAATGCCGGTAATCTGTCCCAAACCAAATTGTTCGCTGTAGCGAGAGAGCAAGTCGATACCGGTTTTAATGCTCATCTTATAAAAGAAGACGTCACAGGATTCGATAATCGCTTCGGCGAGATCAACGCCTTTACCATGACCACCGCGCTTAGAGTTATGGTCTCGCCAGGGACGTTCAATACCTTCCATAATAAAATAGCCAGGATCATCAATAACATAATCCATGCTGATGGTTTTGCTATGCAGGCCAATCAATCCGAACAGAGGTTTAATGGTAGACCCCGGAGGGTATTGGCCGCGAATGGTGCGATCAAACAGTGGCCGGTCGGGAGAGTTCAGCAGGGAGTCGTAGTTTTTTTGGCTGATGCCAGAAACGAATAGGTTGGGATCATAGCCAGGGGCGCTGACCATAGCCAAAATACCGCCTGTCTTAACATCAATAGCCACAAGGGCGCCGCGCTCGCCTTCAAATGCCTTGTGGGCGACACGCTGTAAACGGCTGTCTAGGTACAGGGTCAAATTACTGCCTGGTACTGGGTCCCTATTATCCAAAATCCGCATAACTCGCCCGCGGGCATTGGTTTCTACATGCTCAGTACCTACCTCGCCGAGTAACTGGGATTCATAGAATTTTTCTAGACCAATCTTGCCAATAGAGTCGGTGCCACTGTATTTGATGCCATC
The DNA here is from genome assembly GCA_002335945.1 of Porticoccaceae bacterium UBA1989. Lineage (GTDB taxonomy): Bacteria > Pseudomonadota > Gammaproteobacteria > Pseudomonadales > Porticoccaceae > HTCC2207. Next base: position 636 of record DDDD01000138.1, on the reverse strand, counting down.
AATAGTTTGGCTTTCGCGCTCATTGATGCGGCCCACATAACCTATGGCGTGACCAAATAATTCGCCATCAGGATAAAAACGCATCAGCCGTGCAGAGACTTCTGCGCCGTCTAACAGGTAGCCATTAACCGCTAAAATCCCTCGCTCTTGCTCGGTGAGATCATATTTCAGTGGTGTCTGTTCGTAGGGCTTACGACGGGTAAGGCGCTTTTCAAAGCGCTTGATATCGTTGTCTGAAATCTCAATGAGCGAACCGATAGTGCCCAGCAGTTCACTGAGATTATCTGAGCGTTCACGGACGATGGTCAGAATATAAGTGGGACGATTATCAGCTAGAAGCTCGCCATTGCGGTCATAAATAAGGCCTCGGGACGGCGGGGCCGGGCGCACATGCATGCGATTGTTATCAGCATGCGTAGCAAAATCTTGATACCGCGTGAGCTGCAAATCCACATAGCGGGCGATAACAACTAACCCCAGAACGAATGCTAGAAATATAGCGATCAGCAGGCGACTGACAAAGATTTTGCGTTCGCGGGCAGGATCTGAAAAGGCAGCATCATCAATCATTATTGTTTATCCGATCATCTAACTGCGATGATAAGGGTGATTAGCATTTATCGTCCATGCTCGGTA
>DDDD01000033.1 GCA_002335945.1 Porticoccaceae bacterium UBA1989 | reverse complement strand
AGCCAGTAAACCCAAGACAAAATTACTGCTACAGCAACATACAGATTCTCAGGAATCTCATCCTTTAATTCCAGCTGACTGAGCAACGCAACCAGCTGAGCATCCTCGGCAATATGAATACCCTGCCTTTTGGCCTCGGCAATAATATCCTCAGCTACCAGCCCCTCGCCTTTTGCCGTAAGAATAGGCGCAGCATTTTTACCGTACTCCAGCGCCACTGCCCTTTTAGTGGGTTTATAGCTCATGTGCGCACATCCACAACATGTCCGGGGCCAGACAGTTGCGCATCCAGGCTAGGTCTTGTGGCATTGAGCACCGACAGCTTAGTCAGCTGCAGACCAAAGGCCTTTAACTCTTGTTCAAGTTCAAGGGTAGCCGTTCGTGCCATAGCCGCCACATGGGGACGCTGCACCCACATGATCATCTCCAAGCTCGCGGTGTCCTTTAGGGTTGTTTTTAACCATAGCTCCCCAAGTACCTCGGAGTCTGTGTGCAGATTTATCACCCAGTCAGACTCTTCCTGCTCTGGGCTAGATACGCCTCGCTCAAGGTGCACCTCCACCGGATTGGAATCCCCGAATGGCAATACAAAATGATATGAAATTTCGCGATTTTGTTGGGCCTGTAAACTTTCAATCTGACGACTTTCAATTTCATCAATAGCCATCTCAATATTTCCGACGGCCGACTGGAGGGGCATATTGCGCAATAAATTACGCAGTAGCTGTTTTAGGTCGGTACGCTGTGGTGACTGAGAGCCCAGTAGAAACTCGCCAAATAAGCCTGAATTTAACAGCGCATTTTTAACCGCATCACCGGACAGCCCCCCCATACTTTGACGCAGCTGGCCCAGACCAGATTGCCCGGGTAAATGGGCCAGCTGACTCAGTAAAAGCTCAAGACCGCCCGGCTTAAAAAGCTGGCTCAACATAGAGGGCTGATCGGGGCGATAAAGTAAACTTAACAGACGTGGTGAGGTGCCGGTTAGTGAGGAGGCCGCGGTGGGTGGGAGGGCTGTAGACGAAAGTGCGGTAGACGAGAGCAGGCTAGACGAAAGCGGTGCAGAAGAGATGCCCGGCGTCGGTGCCTGACTAATAGCACGCAGAGAACGGCCATAAACAGAACTCTCATAACGAAAGTCAATTTTGTCACCCGGTTTAAAATTTTTGCTCGCAGACCACTCGAACTCTTGATTGTTAAACATCAATTTAAGTACGCCGTTGCGATTTTCAATCACGCCACGAATAATTTGGTTATCTCGTAAACCGACATTTCGTGCCATCTGTTCAGAGACACGAACCGCAACAACCCCCTCCAAAAAAATGGGCGTTGGGCGGGTGGCAAAATTTAGCTGCTCTGGACCTAGCACCTAGCCGACTTCATTACCGCAGTAAACTTTTTCACCCTAGGGAAAACTTACCCAAGACTTGCGCTCATCACGCGCCAATTTTTTGGCGTTAAGTTTATTACTGCTCTTGGTAAAAATAACATTATGAATATCTGTACTGTCAGGTAATTTTATTTTTTTATTGGCATACATCCAATTTGGATTTTTACGTTTAAAGGCATGCGGATTAGCCTGCACTATGGCAGCACGTAAAATCTTTTTGCGCAGTGGCATTTTGGGTAATACTTTGGCGATAATGCCATCTAAGGTTTCGCCGTGACGGATCATATAGTATCCATCATCTGTCAATTCAGCACTTTGGCTCAGCGCGGGCTTAAGCCGCTTTATGTCTTTAAAGAGCTGGGCCAATGCTTTATCCGTACTGGCGGTCTGCGCCTGTGCTGTGCCGGCAGAGAATGCGGCAGCTAACCCTGATGCAACAATAGAAATAACACCGATTAGAAATGCTTTATGTATAAACATCACAATGTTATTAAATAATTTTTTTATGCCATTCATTTTTTAATTTCCATTTTTACGTTTTATAAAGTTTTTAAAAATGCAGTGCAACACTGCGGCTAATATCACCGCTCCACTGAGGTCCAGCAATATGCTTGAGGGTCGCAGAATGGTTCGCAACAGATTCCACCTCGGCAAGCGCTAAACCAGCAAGCCCAGACATACTTAATACCTGGTTTAAAATTTTCTCATCGGTACTAATTAAAAACTGATCCCCCACTTTAATGCCGGCAATCTCCCCTGCATTAATACTGGCAATATTAGCAGCACCGGGAATTTTTGCTATCTGATAAAATTCGGTTTGACAATCCATCGTGGTATTAACATCCATGATAAAACGTTGAGTTGCCTGAGCCACTTGCTGAGAAAACTTAAGGGGTACTGAATCTTTTGAATAGCCACGATCAACCCTGGGATAATTCACCGGTAAGGTTTTGCTCCACAGGGGAATACCTCGAGCGCGATCAACCAAAGTCAATTCGTATTCTAAGGCTACGGCTGACCATGGCTGGTGAAAATTTAACTCGGGCACTTTCTCAACGGCCCAGGCGGCGGCATCGTAACCGCGGAGCAAACCATGATGCAGGGCTTTTTCTCCGAGGTTGGTCACCGTCCGTAGCGGGTCACGCTCGCGCATAATAATATCAAAACGATAGGGGACCTTATCGACGGCGGTACCAGAAAGAAAACGCTCATATGAATTGCTGTATTTGGTTTCGGCTTTAACCGACCAGTCAGTGGACGCAGCCAAAGCTTTTAATAAAGTCTGCTCGGATGCATGGGCAAGCTCAGTAATATAATGATCACCCACTCGACTGTTGGCGGTTCTATTCACAACTCTAACACTGGCCTCGCGACGAATTTCAGGTCTGGATCCCGGGCAGCTTGGGTCAGATAAAATACTGGCATCCACCTTGGCGATAGCAATACCCGCTTCTTCTAAATAGGAGAGAACTCTTACACCACGGACTAAAGAATCACTCGACAGAATGGATGACTCATGGAGCACCCCCGCCGCATCTAGGTAAGCCGTGGAACCCAATTTCACATCAGTTTCAAGTGCCAGATCAACCAACGCCTGCTTCACGGCCTGTAACTTATCGGACGCACTGAGGTGGGTGTCGAGAGCAGAGGCCGGTGCAATGGCGAACACAGAAACCAGAAGCCATACCCATACAGTCACTGTTCTACGCAGAGACATCTTAGGGGCTAGCATCTTGAGAAGTTGGATCGACATAATGGCTTAGTTGCCCATGCCGCTGCCGAGCTGCTCAAGATAGAGCGCGCGTAAATCATTCACGATGCCACGCTTGAGTGACAGGGTGGTTTCATAGGTGTCGTCGCCAACCGGCGTAATGCTAACCAGCTGGGCACCATAGATAACACCCTGTACGCGAGCACGGAACGAATCGCTCTCCACAACCATCTGCGCAACCGTGGTGTTGGCATCGAGGTACTGGCCATAGACCTGTTCCATCAATGTGCGGTAAGCATCGAGCTTGGAAGCACGAATTGACAGCAGGCGCTGTTGAGCAGGGTTGTCATGCTGCTGAATACTAATAACCGCATAACCTGTAGCAAGAATATTTCTATTCTGATCAACCATGGCCTCAAGAATTGCATTGTCGTATTTTTCTTGGTTAGTGGCACAGCCGGTTAAAAATAGTCCGAGCATAATAGTGGTAACGGCTTTCGCGACAATATGTTTCATCTTGCTTCCCATGGTTTATCCAGCGTTGAATCAATGTTTTCCTTCTTGCTTGTATTATCGGCAGTACGGCGAGGGTCTTTAGGGTTAATAGTGTTTTCTCTTGCCCCTGCCCCGGTCTGGCACAGTTATTGCTCTATATCCATTAGAGGCGAGAACATAACTGATTCGCCAGACAGAACAATCTATTAACTGACTGTTTTTATTAAGGTTTTATTACATGGCTACTGCAACACTGTCGAACATACGACAGAACCTGTCAAAAATCGAACTCTCCGGGCTGGGTATTCCGTTCCTGGTGCTGTTGATTATTTCGATGTTGATTCTGCCACTTCCCGCTTTTTTGCTGGATTTTCTGTTCACCTTTAATATTGTGGTTGGCCTGGTGATCATTATGATCGCCATTAATAGCTCTAAGCCCTTAGATTTCTCTTCTTTTCCAGCGATTTTGCTGATTGCCACCATGCTCCGCCTAGGTCTGAATGTAGCCTCCACCCGACTGGTACTGGTTAAGGGCCATGAAGGTCCTGATGCAGCGGGTAAGGTTATTGAGGCATTCGGTGAGTTTGTTATTGCCGGCAACTATCTCGTTGGTTTCATCATCTTTGCGATTCTGATGATTATTAACTTTATCGTTGTTACCAAGGGTGCTGGCCGAGTGTCTGAGGTTATTGCGCGCTTCACTCTAGACGCGTTGCCCGGCAAACAGATGGCCATTGATGCCGACTTGAACGCCGGTGTTATTGATCAGGAAACGGCTAAAAGACGTCGTGAAGAAATATCTCAGGAATCTGACTTCTTTGGTTCTATGGATGGTGCCTCGAAATTTGTGCGCGGTGATGCGATTGCCGGATTACTCATCCTACTTATTAATATTCTCGGCGGCCTGCTTATTGGTATAGGCCAGCATGACCTAAGCTTTTCTGAAGCGGGCCGCATCTATGTGCTGCTGACTATTGGTGATGGTCTGGTTGCCCAGATTCCATCATTGTTGCTGTCCCTAGCGACGGCCATTATCGTGACTCGCGTAACCACCTCTGAATCCATGACCGAGCAGGCTAAGTCACAGCTCGGCAATCCGATGGCGCTGATTATTGCCGGCGTTATTCTGATTCTGCTAGGCCTGGTTCCCGGCATGCCTCACTTAGTATTTTTAGGCTTGGGTGCGGCCTCTGTAGGTCTGGGCGTCAAAATATCTACAGATTCTGACCGCCAGATCGTACAAGAGGACAACGCTATAGCAGCCAATGCTCAAGACGATGCGAGCAAAGAAGAACTTAACTGGGACGATGTGGATCAGGTCGATCTCGTCGGCCTAGATATTGGTTACGGATTGATTCCCCTAGTAAACCCTGAAACCGGAGGCCAGTTACTGCCCCGTGTTAAAGGCGTGCGTAAAAAGCTCTCCGCAGAGCTGGGCTTCTTAATTCAACCTATCCGTATTCGTGACAATCTTGATCTATCCCCTGATGTTTACCATATTGTGATGAACGGTGTGGTTCGCGGCAAAGGCGAAATTAAAGTAGGCCGCGAGATGGCCATTAATCCCGGCCATGTTCACGGCACACTGGAAGGCACGCCTACCAAGGAACCTGCATTTGGTTTGGACGCTATCTGGATTGAGCCTTCTCAGCGTGACTATGCACGCACCCTCGGCTATACGGTGGTTGATGCAGCCACGGCGATTGCCACCCATCTAAACACCCTGCTGCGCAGCAATGCTTCAGAGCTATTAAGCCATGATGAAACCCAGCAGCTACTCGACAAGGTCGCAGGTCGCTCACCCAAGCTGGTCGAAGATCTGGTGCCGGGTAAATTGCCTCTGGCGACCATTACTAAAGTATTACAAAACATTCTCGACGAGTCGGTTTCGGTACGCGATATGCGCACCATTATTGAGGTGCTATCGACCGAGAGTGGTCGCACGCTGGATGCCGACGAATTAACGGCTGCAGTGAGGCCACGGCTGGGACGCATGATCGTCCAGGGCCTGGTCGATATTAACGATAGTCTTCCGGTTATCACGCTCAACCCCTCTTTGGAGCAGGTGCTACACAATGTGTTGCAGCAGAGCAGCGGTAACCAGGGTTTAGTCATAGAACCCAAACTTGCAGAGGGCCTGTTTAAAGCTCTCGCAGAAAATACTGAAGCTGTTGAAAATCAGGGCCATCCCGCTGTATTGGTGGTATCCCCTGGCATTCGTCCCTGGCTTGCAAAAATTATTCGACACCGATTAAGTGACCTGACTGTGCTGTCCTACAGCGAGATTCCAGATGATCAGGCCGTTAAAGTTGTCGCGACAGTTGATGTCGAAGAAACCAATTAATCCGAGGAAAGAAAGAGATGGAATTACAAAGAGTACTGGCAGAAGACACGCGACGAGCGATGGAGAAAGTTATCCATCTCTATGGCGAAGATGCGCTGGTAGTTTCCAATAAGCGGGCCAAGGATCAGACTGAAATTATTGTTGCCATTGATCTTGCCCCGGAGACCCAAAAGACCCTCAATGAAATGCAGGCGCCCGCCCTTCAGGAGCCTCGCGTTTCTCTGGGTGAGATGCCTAATTTCTCAGACGTCATGGAGACTGAGGTCTTTAAAACGGTTCCCGCTATTGCTCATGACCCGGTACAAAATAAGTCTTTGGATCTGGATGCTGACCTAGACTCGGGCCTGATCGAAGAGTTTATGCATGAGCTTAAAGAGACTGTCGTCAAAGAAGGTTTGGCCACAGAAGGTTTGGCCACAGAAGGTCTGGCCTCAGACGAGTTTAACCCTGCTAACGAGGACCGAGAGAGCCTAAAGGCACGGGAAATCGTTGATATGGTGCGCCAGGAACTGGCCGCTATGCGCAATGAATTTAAGATGTCCCAGCAACTGGAAGCCTGGAGTGGCACCCAGTCAGTCACCGACGAGATGCGCCCATTAATTGAAGCCTTTAATGAAACCGGTATGCCCGTTGGCCTAAGAGCCTTGGTCACGGACGTGGTTAATCAACATACTGATATGACCGCGGCACTGTCCGATATCGCCGATATGCTCGGCGCAGCAATCAAACATACCAATGTTCTGGAAAATATTCAGGGCATCCACCTTATTGCCGGCAGCTCTGGCGCAGGCAAGACCCTTATGGCTGGCCGTCTCGCCAAACATGCAGCCCTTAATTATGGCGATCAGGACGTAGCTATTATCAGCTACAACGATATTCGCTTTGGCGCCTGGAGCCAAACTCAGCTTATCGGTTCTCAGGCTGGCGTAGAAACCTTTAGAGCCGGTAGCCTTGAAATGCTTGAGAGCCTGCTCCAGGAACTGGAGTCGCGGAAACTTATCATTATTGATATGCCCGGTGTGGATGTTTTAAACCACATGAACGCATTAACCCAATTGCTCCCCAATGCCCGTAAGCACCTAGTGCTGGCGGCTGACGCCTCGGAGAGCTCGGTCAAACGGCATCTCAAGTCGGCTGAAATGAGCTGGGACTCGGTAATGCTGTCACGGCTTGAGCCTGATGTTTACCCCTGGGCTGTGATTAATACTCTATTGAATGCCGAGACCCCAGTTTCACTGGGTGCTGCAGAGCCATCGATCATTGATATGGCTCCCCTAACCGGTCACGGCCTCGCCCAACAGGCGCTAAGCCATTTGCCCATTAGTTTTGTTTGACTAGCTTGAGACGATAAACGAAAATGATTAACAATAGACAGGTACACCACATAATAAGTCGTGCAAGGAAGCCCGTTGAGGCTTTGCTTGATTCGACATCTTTTCTACATCTAGATGCAAAACAAGATTCCGGCCGAGCCTCTCACCAATATTCTATTGGTAATGGGGCGCTGTGTAATACCCTGGTCTCAAGAATGCTTATAGGGTTTAAAAATGCTTAATAAAAGACCTACTCAAATTATTGGTATCGCCAGCGGCAAAGGCGGCGTCGGAAAAACAACCGTTTCGGTAAATCTTGCCGTTATGCTCGCGTCGCTGGGTAAAAAAGTGATGATTTTCGATGCAGACCTAGGCCTTGCCAATGCGCAGTTAGCCCTAGGCTGTCGCACGCCGTTCAATTTTAGCCATGTTCTGTCGGGTGAGAAAACCCTCGGTGAAATTATTGTTGAAGGCCCCAGCGGTGTAAAGCTCGTGCCTGGTGCTAGTGGCATGCAGCATATGGCGTCGTTAAATGAAGCAGAAACTGCTGGTATTATTCAATCGTTCTCCGATTTAGACGAAGACCTAGATTACTTTATTGTTGATCTGGCTGCGGGACTGTCTGACACCGTGATGGCCTTTATGCGGGCCTGCCAGCATCGTTTTATCGTACTGAAAAATGAGCCCTCTTCCATCGCTGATGCCTACGGCACCATTAAAGTAATGATTCAGGAGCATCAGCTAGACAATATTAGTCTAATCCCGAATGGCGTAGCCTCTCAGAATGAAGGCGAGCGACTCTACGGCAGTATTAATTCGGTGATTCAAAACTTTCTCGGCAGTCGAGTGGACTACCTCCATTCTATTACTCAGGATGAAATGGTACTTAGGTCCATAAAAGCCGGACAACCGCTGGTGTCTTTTGCTCCCTCTAGCATCGCCAGTCGCGACTTTAGAGCCCTGGCCAAAGTAGTCACCAGTCTCGAATCTGATATCCCTATGAACGGTGGCTTACAGTTCTTTGTTGAACGACTTGCCATGCAGCAACAGAGCATTGCGTAGGACTTCCCATGGCTGATTTACGAGTCTATGAAGAAATTCAAAATGCTGATCAGTCCGGCAACGAACTGCTGGCCCATGTTGGGTTGGTAAAACGCGTTGCTTTGCATCTCAAGGGACGGCTACCCAATTTTATGGAGTTGGATGAGTTAATTCAGGTCGGTATGATTGGTCTCATTGAAGCCAAGAGCTCTTTTGATGCCAGCAAAGGCGTCGACTTTGAAGTCTTTGCTAAGAACCGAGTCCGTGGCGCCATTCTCGACCAGGTGCGCAAGATGTCGTATCTGCCGCGTTCAGCGATAGTTAATATTCGCGATCACAACCAAGCCAGTGCTGCGCTTAGTGGCGAGCTGGGTCGCGAAGCCTCACAGACAGAACTAGCCGAATTTATGGGCAAAGACATGGATAGCTTTCAAAAGGAACGCACCCACGCCCACCGCTTTCAGACTGTGTCTTTAGAATCGCAGCTACCCGATACTGTGGATATGCCCGGCAGTGCGAATAATGAGCCCGAAGCCAATATGGCTGGAGAGCAATTTATGGATTCACTGATGTCGTCCATTGACAGTCTTCCAGAGCGTGATCGTACCGTGATCTCACTCTACTACGTCGAAGAAATGAATTTAAAAGAGATAGGCGCCGTACTAGAGGTCAGCGAATCTCGAGTGAGCCAAATTTTATCGAGCAGCATAAAGAAATTGCGTCAAAACCTAGAGGTAGGGGAGGATTAAATAATGGCCCTTTCTATTTTTAAAAACAGAGGCATAAAAGCTGCCCAGCAACGAGCCAAAGCAGACTACATTAAGGTTGCATCGCTGCCTGAAGAAGATCGCGGCACACGCGCCATAAGACTGCGTATGGCAAACCGCTGCAAAGCGAATCTAGATAAAGTCTTTGTTGAGGGGGCCCAAAGAACCGCCCTTTTCCAAAAACAATCTGTTGCCGCCCTAACGAAGGGATCAGAAAAGCCAGTTGCACCTGTCGCAAATTCCTATCAAAGAGTTAAGACAGTCGCTGGTGAAATTTATACCTACCTACCAGAAGAATTTGCAGAAGAAATATTTCGTCTAGGTGCGATGTACCAAACCCTACAGATCGATATTGCTAAAGCAATTACGCTGGGCCAAGAGATTGCTGCGCGAGTAAGTTACGATTTAGGCTTAGATGATCCCTTTGTAGCCCTGCAGTTTTTGCGGGACGAGCTAGAAGCAGAGGTAATCAATAAATCTGAACCAGAAGATAACGAAAATGATCTCAAGGATGACGATAACGTTCAGGACGAAATTTAATGTCTGACTCTGATAAACGGCTGTAACCTATGACGTCAATTATTCTACTTGCGATCTTTCTCGGCACTGCCGCTACTATTATTCTTATCATCTATCTTATTGACCGCATTGCTCAGCTTGAAAATTTAACCCTAAGCGTGCAATCCGCTGCGACACAGAAGCAGGTTGAAGCTGCTCCTCAGCATACATTTTTAGGTCATGAGGGCAAAGCGCTATGGGATGTGATGTCTGGCAATTCGCCCGAAAACTTTAATGACAATGATCTAATCGCACTAAAGCCACGCTATGAACTGCTGTTGAAAAAACATATTGAGAAACTTTTTGCCGACGGCGTCAAGGATGGTAAGCAGAGCGGTACGGCCAAAAAACCCAAGGTGCCGATTGATATCACCACATTACGGGGTACGTTCAGTTCTTGGATTCCACAGCCAACAGCGGCAACCATTTACAACGCAGGTTTTGTGAGCGTGACTGCCACCGAAGAAGAAAGGATTGCCCTGCGGGCCAATCTCGACAACTCTGCCGGAATGCTTTATTCGCGTACCGACCTTGAGTTGCAGGAGCCTTTTTCAGAGGTATTGATGCCTACCCCTCCCGGCGCTGAAGCGCCACTACTGGCAGACCCGGCTAATACCGACCAGACGTTAGAAGACGACTTATTGGGCTAGTGCGCTTTATGGGCTGTAGCACCTTAAGGGCTGTAGCACTTTATTGGGCCACGCACTTTAGGGCCAACTTGAATATCCACCTAGCTGTCTGCTTTATAAACTATTGCGGAGATTACTGAATAATCGAGGGTCCGGCGCTAACGGCTAACGAAAGGATAGACAACAATCGAGGGGTCTACCTTTTCTTCAGGCTGTTGCCCGGCGACTTGCAAGGCCTGTAAATCTACCTGCCGCTGCAAAAGCTCAAGATAGTCTTCGCGCTCTAGCGTGATTAACGCTTCAACATCAGCATTCAACTTTGCAACATTTTTCATGCGCCCATCAAACGATTTTATCTGTGTTGCCAGTTTTTTAACTGAACCAGAGACCACAGCAACCTGTTTTCCCTGAGCGACCAGAGCAACGTTAAGCTTATCTACCTGGGCCATCATTTTGTCGGTTTCAGCGCTCACACTTTTGGCGGTCGCTTCTGGTACCCGCTGATTTAGGTCAACAGTACTTTTCTCTGCTCGGGTAACCGCTTCGGCAAGTAGCATTTGATTACTGGCAAATTGCGCCTGCTTGGTCGCCAACTGATTGATCGAAAAATTTAACTGCTCAAAGGTTGCCAAGGCAGAATTCATTTTTACCACGCGCTTACTCAGAGCCACCATCATATTGTCGACCTGATTAACCCGCGCTGAAAGTTCCACCGACATAAATCCAATAAGGCCTACGGCAATCAGTAACGAAACCACTGCACCGAGTAGAATACGAGTTGACGTCACGGCACCCTTAGCACTGGCAGCGACTAATTCATTAACTCTTTTTTGTA
>DDDD01000147.1 GCA_002335945.1 Porticoccaceae bacterium UBA1989 | reverse complement strand
GCTAATACAGGCAAACTAAGGTGGGGTGCCTTGATCGATCTCCAGATGGCAATAATCTGCGCCGTGATAAAGGCGATTAATAGGCCGACGAAGATCAAGCCAATGACGGGAAAGGCGCCTCTAAAATTCATGTCCACTAAGTCTGTGGCCATGGCCGACAGAACAACCTGCATATCCACGGGCATGCCGATGCTTTGCAGCCAGATCAGATTGGTTGCAGTGGTCTGGGTGACCAGTAAAAATGTGGCTATTAGCAGGGATATCAAAAAGGTCTGTATCTGTGCAATCATTATTTCCTGCCATTAACTAAGTAGGTACTGATCATCTAGATTTTTTTGAGGCTTATCAAGGCCTAAATAATACCATGGCGATTGGTGTTAACGATCAGCAAACAAATAGCTGAATTTCACCTGGAACGTACGGGGCTCCCTATAGGTCGCAACTAGGCCTGCTGAGGTGAGGGCATTGCCTGAATCTACCTTTACATTTTTGTCAGTGGCATTGTGAATGTAGGCGGCGAGCATCCAGTTTTTCGAATTCGGCTGATAGGTTAAGCTCAGATCAAACAGTGTGTAGGGTTTCTGAACCCCCAGATTACTGCCGCCATTGGGCAGGTTATCAAAAACACCTGAAGCTAATTGGTCGCGATTATAAATATCCAAAAAATATCTGTCTGAGGCTTTAATCATGATGCGGGGGGTTAAATGTCCTCTATCAAAAACAAAATTGTGACTGTAAGACAGAGTCATTTTCCAGTCTGGCACTCTGGGAGGGCTATTGCCAGATAGTACAACAGGGGCTTCTGGGGACGCTGATTGGCTAGAGACATAGGGGTTAAACAAATTGCCGAATAATGTATCCGGTATTTCAAATTGACCAAAATGCGCATCGGTAAAGGCCGCGGTTACTTGCAGCTGATCAACATCTGTTATTCCCCAATTGAGCTCTAATTCCAACCCTTGAATGGTTGCCGCAGAGGCGTTGCGTACCACAGTGCTACCCCCCGTGTCGGCGATACCATCAAAATTAATATCAAGGCGATCTTCATTGGAAAACTGCAAATCATTGTAGTTGGCGCGAAACAGAGCCCCATTAATACGCAGGCTGTCATCCAAGTATTGCGCCTTAAAACCCAGTTCAAAATTGGTGACAGTTTCTGGTGCGACATGGTTGCCTGCATCCTGAATATGGCCAGATTTAAAGCCTGTTGAAATCGTCGTAAAGTACATCAGATCTTCAGAGGGCCTGTAATCATAGCGAATAAGCCCGCTAACATTTTCCCAAGTAATCGCCAGATCATTGACCTGGCGAATCCAGCAGGCTTCATCGCCAATGCCCTCACTAGTGCCATTATCATGGTAGGTGCCAGCATTAATGGCCCGCTGTGTGGCGCGATCTGCATATATATCCTCTGGTAACGGCGCACCCGGGCCAATTGAGTCGGGTCCCGCATAAGAACCCAGCACTGAGGTCCGTCGGCAATTAATGGCTCTCCCACCACGATCAGATTTGCTGTCCTTGGTGTATCTAGCGCCGACGGTTACACCGCTAAACCGATTGAGATCATAGGTGGCCTGGGAAAACAGGCCCGTTGATTTGACTTGCCGGTCAGGCTGAATTGCATAGGAAACCGCGGCACCCTCAAAATCACTAATCCAGCTTGTGGCGCCCTCAGCATAGCGTCCGCCACCAGCGTTCTGTTGATCCACCGCAAAAACAATTTCATTCTCTTCACGGGAAAAAAAGGCACCCAGCAACCATCTAAGGCGCTGGGTATCGTCATTCATCAGCTGGAGTTCGTGGGAGGAAAATTCGAAATTAGAACTGTGGGTACGCTGCTGCTCAAAGCCGCTGCTCCTGCCGTTATCACTATCAACGATCTGCTGACGACGCATTTGCGACTGCCCATAGAGGTAGCGCACGGTGTAATCATTGGCCTTGTAATCAAGCTGGGTACGCAGCGCTGTATTGTCTAGGTCGAGAAAGGACGGGCTGTCGGAAACTACGCCTCGAATACCCTTAGCCATAAGGTCTGGCGCTAGTTGAGCAAGACCCGTGCCCTGATCCTGATAACGTTCAAAGCTGGTTAAGGCACTCAAATTGTCCGTTGGCTGCCACAGAGCGGACACTCTCCAGCTCTGCTTATCCGCCATTTCTGGTGCGGCCTGACCATAGTCTACTGCCTGATCAAAGGCAGTCAGTTCATCGCTGGTTGCCGGATACTCAGGGCCAAGCCCTACATAATTTTCCAGCAGTTCGGTGTAGGCATCATGTCGCAGGGTAGCGCCCGCAAAACGTAAACTCAAAGTATCGCTAACCGGTATATTCAGGGCACCGCGAAATTCTCGACGGTCATAGTTGCCATAGCCAGCCGAGAAGCTGCCATCCACCACATCCAGCAAAGGCTGCTGGTTGTAGACATTAATACTGCCAGAGGGAGAATTTCGACCGCGCAATGTACCCTGAGGGCCCCGCAACACCTCAATGCGATCTACGTCATAGAGCAGCGCGACTGCCGCTTGGGATCTGGGAGAGTAGATGCCATCTATATGAATTGAGACCGGCCCATCGGCGATTTCGGTGATATTGGTGGTACCCACTCCGCGCAGCTGGACGAGAGTCGCCGCCTGAGGCGCGGTATTGGTCATCTCAAGACCAGGCACCAAATAAGAAAGGGCACCCAGATCGGTAATGCCGTTAAAATCTAATTTGGCCTGGTCAAAGGCAGAGACAGCTATAGGGGTTTTTTGTAGGTTCGTGGCACGGCCGGTGGCAGTGATAATGATTTCTTGCAAAAAATTGACCGCTTCAGGGTCTTCGGGAAGGGGCCTTTGAGTAAAAATCGACACAGAGGTGTCGCTGATTATTTCGTAGCCTAACTCAGTCCCCTGGAGCAAAATATCTAAGGCTTCTGTCTTGGTCAAATTGCCCTGAATATCGACTGCTACATACTGCTTTAAGGTAGCGGTCACACCAACCACATTGATGTCCGCTTGCTGAGAAAAAGCCACTAATCCAGACTCTAGTGGTTGTGATGGAATATTGAACCGAATGGTCGATTGATCGGACTGGGCCGCTAACTCTTCAGCGTTCTGCGCGGTACCCTCAGCTAGTGCCTGAGGTATGAATCCAAAATTAAGAGCAAAAGAGGCCACGACTACCACTAAAGCCGTCGGTAAACCCCTTACCCTCATCTTATTCGATTTATTCATCATCAAAAATCAATGGCGCAGTAACCCACGCTCTATTTTTATAATACTTTGTCTATACAGCTTATCCTGTCTATTCCGCATATACCTCCAAGAGGATATGTATTATACAAATAAGTATATTAAGCCGTATTTTTCCCCCTTAGTCTAGAGGCCCTTAGTCTCGAACCCCTTAATCTAGAGTCGCTAGTCTAGAAGCTCTGATCTAGATTTTACTGAGATTACCAACAGTGCTTTTTTCCGACCACAGCGCTTCCATCTCTTCTAATGTCTTACCCTTGGTCTCAGGGACCAGTTTCCACACAAAAACCATGGCAACCACACAGAAAGAGGCAAAGATAAAGTATGGCAGTGCGCCATTGAAACTATCCTGATTGAGAGCACTCTGGTTGATAAGAGGAAAACTATTGGCGACTAAGGCGTTAAATAACCACTGGGCGGCTACAGCAATGGACATCGCCACACTGCGCACATTATTGGGAAACATCTCCGACAACATCACCCAGACCACAGGGCCCATAGACATAGCGAATGATCCGATAAAAACCAAGATGGCCAAGAGGGAAACAATCCCCATCTGCTGGGTATAAATAGTCAGACCCAGTACGGTTAAACCGACAAACATACCAATACTACCGCCGATAAACAGTGGTTTACGTCCCCAACTGTCTACTTTATAAATGGCCACGAAGGTAAAGATCAGATTTACCGCACCCAGCCATAGCTGTTGCTTTAGGGCATCTTCCGGGCCATAACCCAGCGCATTACTAAAGATTTCTGCCCCGTAATAGAGAATCGCATTAATACCGGTGACCTGCTGAAAGATCGACAACATAACCCCAAGAAACAGCGCAAACCCAATACCTTTACCAAACAGCATCGCCATATTGGGCGCTGGGCTATTGGCCAGTGACGCCTCTATCTCAGCTAGCTCTGAAGCAGCCTCTTGCTCACTTGAGGTAATGCGGGCAAGTACTGATTTAGCCTCTTCAGTGCGGCCCTTTAAGAGCAACCAACGGGGGCTATGAGGCACAGTAAACAGCAGCAGAAAGAAGGCAATCGCGGGTAGTAGCTCGGACCAAAACATAATGCGCCAGCCCTCATTTACATTGTGCTCATGAAGCTGCTCAAGCACCTCAGGCGCCATATTTTGTGTATCGCCGCCGCCGATAAAATAGGTAGCTAAAAATACCACAAAGAAACCAATAACCACGGCCAACTGATAGTAAGAAACCATGCGGCCACGCTGCTTGGGTGGCGCAATTTCAGCAATATACATAGGCGCCGCCAATGAGGCCATACCCACGGCAAGACCACCAAGAATCCGGTAAATAGCCAGCTGGTTGAGGGTTTCTGCCATTCCAGAACCCCAGGCCGAAACCGCAAAAAGAGCCGCAGCTAGGATCAGTGTGTACTTTCTACTGATGCGTTTGGTGAGGTAACCACCGAGTAGCGCACCCACTAGGCAACCATACAGCGCACTGCTGACTGCCCAGCCCTGCTCCGCTGCAGAAAAACCAAAGTATTCGGTGAAATAGAGCTGACTTCCCGCAATCACGCCGGTGTCATAGCCAAACAACAGACCGCCCAACGCAGCGACAGCGGTCATTTTTAAAATAGTGAGTTTTTCGTTATTGGAATGTGCGGCGGTAGTCATGATTCCCTCTGGTATTTTTTATTATTATGTCGATTTTAATTTTTATGGATAGATGTAATAACGCGTATTCAAATGGCATCGCAGGGTAAGACTAAAAATGGCCCTGATTAGCAGGCTACAACGTCTTGAGTAAGATTATATTGTCGGAGACAGCATGGACTTTTAATGGCAGGGTTTGCGCCAACATTAGCGGTAGCTGATCAACTTGATCCGTACGCAATGTCATAGTCACCTTAACATCGGCAAGATCCTCTGACTGTAACAATATCTTACCATCAAAGTAGCGACCCGCATCAGCCACGACATCTGCCAAAGCGATGTCTCTGTAGATGAGTCGTCCCAGACGCCAAGCGCCGAGATCAGAGGTAGGTACCAATGTCACAGATTCAAAAGCGCGATCGTAGGATTTAACGACTTTCTGACCCGCAGTTAGAACCACATCAGGACCGGATTCCAATTGGCTATCTCCGCTGCCCTGTCCAAACACATTAACGATGCCTTCTAACACAGCCACGTTGACTGCATCCTGTATCTTTTGGACGTTAAATTGTGTGCCTACTACTTCGACCAGAACATCATCAACGGTAACAAAAAATGGTTTTTGTCGATCTTTGGCGACGTCAAAAAAGGCTTCCCCGTTGAGCAATTCAACAGATCGTTCCGCCTCTGAAATATGGGTTCTTATCGCCGACTTAGCGCCCAGAGTAATCTCTGTATTGTCAGCCAAAATAATGGTTTCTATCTCACCGCGCTGAGTACTGTAATAGGCGGTGACCGGATCATCGTCTACAGGCAATATAAGCGACCCAATTGCCACGCAAACAACAGCAAGGGCCATCGCATATCGAGGCATCGACATAATGTTTTTAATGGCAACGAACGGCGCCGAAAATAACGACTGTAGCCGATCACCTATTGACTCAGATTCCACCGACTGGCGAAGAGCATGACCTTCAGCCGTGTCCGCTAAATCACCCAGACTCTGCCATAGCAGCTCTGTTTGCTTGTAGGCTTCCTGATGATCAGCATGCTCAGCCAACCAGGCGCTCAGGGCCTGTCGATCAGCTGCAGAGACATCCACAGACTGCATGAGTGTGACCCACTCCGCCGCCTGTTGATTAACCTGATCTGATAACTGCATATTGTTTCCGCTCATTTTAAATTCTGACCCGCTTGGGCTTGTAGCGCCTTTTGACAATCTACCAGCGCTTTTGTTACATGCTTACGCACAACAGTTTCTGACAGTCCCACTGTTCGGGCAATCTCGGCATAGCTCAACCCATCAAAACGATTCATCATTAGTAAACTTCTTCGTTTTTTAGGCATACCCCAGAGCGTCTTAACCACAATACCCAACTGCCGCTTACCGTCGTGTATGCGATCTGGACTTAACTCTTCAACCACTTTCGCATCTGAATCAACAGCCGCCTGAACATGCCTCTGGCGTACGCCATTGTGTCTTTTTTGATCTATAGCAATGTTGTAGCTAGTCTTGTATAGCAATGCCCTTGGATTTTTTATGTCGCCAAAATCCATTTCAATCACGCGAGCAAAAGCCGCCTGCACGATATCCTGAGCCTCATCGTTACTAACATTAACTTTATTAATGAGATAGCGACAGAGCTCCGTGCGATGGCGGATATAGACGTCATGAATCTCGACATTTTGCTTATCAGGCGTCATAAAACCATTTCGGCTAAAAAAAACATTTAGGCATACGCAGGGCAATCCCCGGATCGCTACATAGAATCAATTATATCCATCTTACTAAGACGTTCCACCCTAGCAAATCCAATCTCTAAGACCGAAAATTGGCCTAAATACTTCCTAATAACCGAGGGATTATTATAGGGAACAACTGGCATTCCCTTGATTGCTGTCGATCTTGATAGAACTAAGCTGTATTTGCAGCATTCCAGAGACCTTTAAGACAACGGGAGAACTCACATTTGTCATGTCTGTGCCTTTCTCAGCGAAACAACTCAATTTCAAACGGGACACCTGCCAGCCCTTATTAAGCTTGCCAGCTAGTCCTTCTGTAATATCTAAGTCGCCACCACATCCTTCACCACAGCCAATACTAAACATTGTTGCTCCAACCTTATCGCCAAGTACCTGATACTCAATCTCTAAGGCCATATCGCCATTAGATTCCCGCGATATATCGATGGCCTCACCTTCAATTGACAGTACAGCATCGCTTGAAAAGGTGAATAGGCGGGTATCTTCTTGGGCCATGTAATCAAGCGCGGTCATGGCCAACGCACCAGACGCACTGACTACCTTAGAATTATTGACCTGCACTGTGCCGCCAGAGTCACGCATCACCAAACGCCAAGGTGAAACCGGTTCGCCAGCCCTTAAGAAGTTATTGCTTTGCGACTGCGCTTTGTCGCCCAGTTGCGCATCTTCCGGTAACACTTGAAGTGCCCCCTTATCGGCATAGGTTAATCCGAAACCATAGGGAAATAGAGGGTTATAACCTTCATCACCAACGTTAACGGCCGTTTGAGCGCCGGTTCTAGGCCAAGAAAACGAGAGTTTGCCCTTGAAATCATGCTGAATATCTCCCGTTGCACTGCGCAATAAAACATCAGCAACACCACCACCTTCTGTACCCGGTAACCAAGCAGCAACAAAAGCATCAGCAGCGTTTATTTCTGGGTTAACCCACATCGGCCGGCCAGACAGGAAAATCGCTACTGCGGGAATACCTTGAGACTTAAATTTCTTTAATAGCGCCAAACCTTCTTCAGACTGAAAATCTAAATGAGGACGATCGCCTTGAAATTCTGCATAGGGATTTTCGCCAAACACCACCAGAGCCACGTCGGGTTTAGTTTCATAGTCGCCATCTGCGCTTAATATTGCTTGGCCCCCTGCAGCCTTAACCTGATCTTCTATGCCATCAAAAATGGACATACTTCTCGGGAAATTCTCTTTACTGTTGCCAGTACCCTGCCAAGAAAGCGTCCAACCGCCTGTTTGCTTGCCAAGATTGTCCGCCCCATCACCGCTAACCAATATATTGGCAGAGGGCGAAAGCGGCAGTAACTGCTGTGTATTCTTCAGTAGCACTAATGATTGACGCACTGCTTTTCGGGCGACTTCTCTATGTTCTGGCGCCGCCAGTAGCTCGTAGCGCCCAGCGTATTTACGCGTTGAGGGTAGTCCAGCCTCGAATAAGCCGGCACGTATTTTAACCCGCAATATACGACTTATAGCCTGATCTAAACGTGCCATCGTAATCTCACCGGCCTTCACTTGAGCCAGAGTATTTACATAGAGTCCCTGCCAACTATCCGGAGCCATAAACATATCAACGCCGTTGTTAAATGAAGCCGCACAGGATTCATTAGTGCAGCCTTCAACCTGCCCATGACCATTCCAGTCGCCCACCACAAAGCCATCAAAGCCCATTTGGTCAACAAGGACATCGCTCAACAATTCTTTATGGCCATGCATCCGACGGCCATGCCAACTATTAAAAGAAGCCATAACCGACTGCACACCACGGTTAATAGCCACCGGGTAACCAGCCCCCTGGATATCACGCAAGTCTTCTTCAGAGGAAATATTGTCGCCCTGGTCACGCCCTCCTATAGTGCCGCCGTCGCCAATAAAGTGTTTGGCCGTAGCAATTAGATGATCTTCATCTAGGAATGTGTTGTCGCTAAGCTTGCCCTGAAGACCTTCAACCAGATGGCCTGCAAATTCTCTAACGATAGCAGGATCTTCGGAGAAACTTTCATAGGTGCGTCCCCAGCGATCATCCCGCACAACGGCAATAGTGGGCGCAAACGTCCAATCTAAACCAGTAACCAGTATCTCTTTGGCGGTGATAGTGCCGATTTGATGCATCAGGCTCGGGTTATTAGCCGCGCCTAAGCCAATATTGTGGGGGAACAGAGTCGCGCCAACGATATTGTTGTGGCCGTGAACCGCATCTGTTCCCCACAACGCGGGGATACCTGCTCGACCGTTTCGCTGATCAGTGGATGCGAGCCAAAACTCGTCCGCCAGAGTAACCCAGGCATCAGGGGTAGTTCGATTGTCGCTACCTGGCGCAGAATTACCGCCATTGAGGACAGATCCCAAATGGTATTCACGGACCTGCTCTGGCGTGACCGACCCTATATCCGCTTGGATGGTTTGACCCACTTTTTCTTCTAGGGTCATTTTGTTCATAAGCATGACAATGCGCTGCTCTACCGCCTCATCTCGCTGAATAGGCGAGGTTTGTTTAGGCCAAATCTGCGGATGAATTTCACCGACGCCTGCAGTTTTATCGTGGGCCCCAGCATCCGACTTGTTATCAGTG
>DDDD01000059.1 GCA_002335945.1 Porticoccaceae bacterium UBA1989 | reverse complement strand
AGCTTGCCCAATAACATATGTACTACAACACCATCGGCGTCTAAACGCTCCATGGCCATGCGGCAAAGCTCTTCGTGAGCTCTGTGCATGGGGTTGCGCGTTTGGAAGGCAATAACTTTCTTCCAGCCGCGCTGAGTAATTTCGTCGCGAATTTCAGCAGCGGTACGGAAGGTATCTGGGAAGTCGGCTTGGAAGTAGCTCAGGCTTAACACCTGAATATCACCAGAGACAATATTGCGTCCCAGGTTGGTAAAGGTACCCACACCAGGATGCTCCGGATCCAGAGTGCCGAAAATTTCTTGGGCCATCAGATTAATTTGCGCGTCGGAAACCGCTTCGATTGACGACACATCCATAATCGCCATCACTGGGTGGCCTGCTGTATTGGGGTCGCGCAGGGCAATACGGCTAGCACCTTGAATACCAGACACATCTTCTACCACGTTAAGTACGGGTACAGGCCAGAACAAACCTTCGGCTGTATGCAGGGTTTCAGCAACGCTAAGCGCATCCGCTAAATTCATGTAACCCGTTAGCGGGTTAAAATACCCGGCGCCCATCATCACAGCATTGGCTGCAGCAGCAGAGTTCAGTAATAGGGAAGGCAGCGACTCTGCTTCGGTTAATAGCTGCTGTTGTAACTGAGCGTCTTGTACAAAAAGAGGGTTTAAGGTTTCCGAGCCATGTGGCTTGATCAAAGCGGTATCTCCGTGAGGTTACATTAAATTTAAAGGGCCTTCTATTAAAAGGCCTTTTATTAAAGGCTATCTATTAAGTATCTATCAAAGGCTATCTATTACGTATCTTTTAAGCGCCTCTTAACTAACGATGAACCCATGCTGTTCAAGGTAGTTGATAATAACATCTACCTCTTCTTCGAGGGTCATTTTGTCGGTGTGGAGGTGAATCTCGGCCTGGGTTGGTGCCTCGTAAGGGTCATCGATACCCGTGAAGTTTTTAATCTCTCCGGCGCGGGCTTTTTTATACAGGCCCTTGGGGTCCCGGGCTTCTGCTTCGGCCAACGAACAGTCGACAAAGATTTCAATAAAGGCAAACTCAGATTCTAGGTGCAGCTTGCGCACCTCATCGCGGTCGGCGCGGTAGGGGCTGATAAAGCTCGACAGTGCAATCACACCAGAGTCGACAAACAGCTTGGCAATTTCACCAATACGGCGAATATTCTCGGTGCGATCTTCTGCCGAGAAGCCTAAATTCTTATTAATACCTAAGCGGATATTGTCGCCATCTAAGCGATAGCTAAGCTTGCCACGCTGAAACAGTGCCTGTTCAACCGCCACGGCCACAGTACTTTTCCCACTGCCCGATAGGCCGGTGAACCAGAGTGTGGCGCCCTTCTGCCCCAGTAATCGATTGCGGTCTTCACGAGTAACTTCGCCTTCATGCCAGGTTACATTTGTTGCCTTTTGCTCAGCCATCATCACATTCCATTGGAGGTTGCTTGCTGTTAGGGGTAAATCAAGCAGCGATACTAAGAGCTTTTCATATAGATGTAAAACAGGATATTATGGACTTGATAATCGATTTAATCGATATATAATTTAATTACATTTAAAGAATAGCCCATGAAATACAGCCTCAGACAGTTAGATATATTTCTCGCCATCGCCAGATACCAGAATATCTCCAAGGCGGCAGAGAAACTGCATATGTCCCAGTCCGCTGCGAGTGCCGCGCTGCAAAACCTTGAGCAGGCCTATAACATTAGCCTGTTTAATCGGGTGGGCAAAAAACTCGAACTCAATGAGGTGGGTAAAACACTGCGCAGCAAGGCTGTTTTGCTCGCCGACCATGCATTGGAATTTGAACAGGCACTTCAGGGCCATGGGGATATTGGCCATTTAAAAGTAGGCGCCAGCTTTACTATTGGCAATCATTTGGCGGTGACCTATCTGGCCGGTTATCTGGCCGAGCATCCTGAAGCCAAGGTAGATATTAATGTGGCTAATAGCGCCGATGTGGCTGCCCAGGTGCTTAACTTTGAAGTGGATATCGGCATGATTGAGGGTGAGGTTACAAACAAAGCCCTAGAGCTTATTCCCTGGCGCGAAGACCGACTGGTGGTTTTCTGTAGCCCCGAGCATCCGCTAGCGAAAAAGAAGAACCTCACCGACAAAGATATTAAACAGGCGCGCTGGATACTCCGTGAACCTGAATCAGGGGCACGCCACACCTTTGCGCGGGCCATGACTGGGCTGATGCCAGAGATTGATATCTATTTGGAATTCAAGCATAACGAGGCAATCAAGAAGGCCGTTGAAGCCGGTTTGGGTATTGGCTGCCTCTCAGAAATAGTACTGCAGAATAACTTTAAAACCGGGGATCTAGTGCCCCTGCAACTGCCTAAGCGCGACATGAAAAGAACATTCTATTTTGTTCTCCCCAAGAAGCGCCATAAGACTGCCGCTGTTGACTGGTGGATGGCGGGTTGTAACTGAGAACACTGCCTTTCTTAAAGGCCCTTCTTAAATATAGTGATTAGCCAGGTTAGCAATAACCGCATCAAAGCCTGCCATCGTTTGATCAACAATTTGCTTAGCAGTCAGTATCTCATCGATGCGCCCAGCCACCTGACCACCCAATGGAATAGCCGCTTCCATATC
>DDDD01000064.1:997-2560 GCA_002335945.1 Porticoccaceae bacterium UBA1989 | reverse complement strand
GTGCCCAAAAAGTCTCTTTTCTCTACCATCTTCGATATTGATAATTCCAAACCTGCTACCGACAGCACTGAGGAAAATTATGGCCTCAGTGCCGACGACCTGCCCAAAGCCTGGGTATTACAGGTCAGCAGTTTTGAAACCAAAACCAGTGCCGACGAATTAATGAACCGGCTGCGCAAAAACGATTATAAAGCGTTTGTTAAAAGTGCCCAGGTTAAAAACCAAACCCGCTATCGGGTGTACGTTGGTCCTAAAATAGATAAGCGCCGCGCGGTGCAGGACAAGGCAAAAATTGATGCAGCCTTTAACACGGATTCGATTGTCTTAAAGTACGCGCTCTAAGCTCACGTAAACACTGGCTTTAAACGGACAGGATTTTATAGCAATGGACATAGCAACAGCAGACTGGGGAATCGTTGGTATTATCAGTGTGTCTGGTTTGATTAGTCTGGTGCGCGGCTTCGTTAAAGAAGCGATGTCTCTGGTTATTTGGATTGCGGCGTTTGCCGTGGCCATGAATTTTAAAGAACCGGCCGCAGATCTGCTGGTCAATTTTATTGCCCTGGCATCGATTAGGCAGCTAGTCGCCTGGGGTAGTTTATTTGTAGGCACATTGTTACTGGGTGCCGTGGTTAATTTTTTATTGGGGAAACTGGTCAGCTCAACCGGATTGAGCGGCACCGACAGGACGTTAGGATTGGTTTTTGGTGTGTTTAGGGGGCTATTGATTGTCTTGGCGCTGGTAATAATATTACCGCAAGCAGTGCCGGTAAATCAGGATCCCTGGTGGTTGGCGTCGTCGCTAATTCCGCTGTTTCAGGGCTTCGAAGCCTGGGGCAGAGACCTGGCGACGGCAGTTAAAGACTTTATTACGGGTTGGATATAGCAGATGTGTGGTGTAGTAGGAATCTCCGGAATTTCAGATGTTAATACGCGCCTTTACGATGCGCTGACTATGCTGCAGCATCGCGGTCAGGACGCAGCAGGCATTGTTACCGAATCCGATGGTGAGTTGCACCAGTGCAAAGGCGAAGGCCTAGCGCGGGATGTTTTTCATCGTCGTCATATGTTGCGGCTAGTGGGCAACGTGGGTATTGGTCATGTGCGCTATCCCACCGCGGGTAGCTCTGGCCCTGCGCTCGCTCAGCCACTGTATGTTAATTCCCCCTATGGTATCTGTATTGCTCACAACGGTAACCTCACCAATGCTGCCGAGTTGCGCCACAATATTTTCCGCGACGATCTACGCCATCTGAACACAGATTCCGATTCTGAAGTATTACTTAATGTCTTCGCCCATGAACTCCAGTCACGTCGAAAACTCGAGCCAACCAGCGAAGATATTTTTGCAGCAGTAACCCATGTCCATGAGCGCTGTCGCGGTGCCTATGCCGTTGTGGGGCTTATTGCCAACTACGGCATGTTTGCGTTTCGCGATGCCTACGGTATTCGCCCGCTGTGTTTTGGCAAGCGTGAAACCGAAGCCGGTACTGAATATGCCGTGGTCTCCGAATCAGTGGTACTGGATAGCTTAGGGTTTGAATTGATCCGTGACCTAGCTCC
>DDDD01000064.1:0-931 GCA_002335945.1 Porticoccaceae bacterium UBA1989 | reverse complement strand
ATGGGTGAGAAGTTGGCGGACAAATTGATGCGCGAAAAACCCGATCACGATATTGATGTGGTTATTCCTATTCCCGATACCAGCCGTGTTTCTGCCCAGGCCATGGCCGAGCGAATGGGTGTAAAGCTGCGTGAAGGCTTTATGAAAAATCGCTATATCGGTCGCACCTTTATTATGCCCGGCCAGACCGAGCGCAAGAAGTCGGTGCGCCAAAAACTCAACGCGGTTAAGTTAGAATTTGCGGGCAAGAATGTATTGCTGGTGGATGACTCTATTGTGCGCGGTACTACCTCTCAAGAAATTATCCAGATGGCCAGAGATGCCGGTGCCAATAAGGTGTATATGGCCTCAGCGGCCCCCGGCGTGCGCTACCCCAATGTCTATGGTATCGATATGCCATCTGCCACAGAGCTTATTGCTCATGGTCGCACCGATGAAGAAGTGGGGGAGTTAATTGGCGCCGACTGGATTATCTATCAGGACCTGCAGGATCTTATTGATTCTGGTACTGAGGGAGCCGAGGGTATCAAGCGTTTTGAATGTTCAGTGTTTGACGGTAACTATATTACTGGCGATGTGGATAGGGCCTACTTAGACCGTATTGAAGCCCTGCGCAATGATTCCGCCAAGCACAATGTCGACTCTTCAGGAGCGCCCAGAGAGCGACAGGTTATTGGTATACACAATAATAATTCACAGTCTTTACAGTAACGAGCAAGGCTATTTAAAAACGCGTCAAGATTAAGTAAGCGTTAAGAATCAAGAGAAACATAGCGAGGAACAACATGGCTAATCAGGAAGATAAGTGGCAACAGGATACCACTGCAATTCGTGGCGGTTATCAGCGCACCCATGAAAATGAACATTCAGAAGCCATGTTTCTGACCTCGAGCTATGTTTTTGAAAATGCTGAAATGGCGGCAAAATATTT
>DDDD01000111.1 GCA_002335945.1 Porticoccaceae bacterium UBA1989 | reverse complement strand
AACACATCCAGATTTTGCAGGGCAACATCGTGAATCAGCTGGTCGTAGGCGCGCTGTAAAAATGTAGAATAAATCGCCACCACAGGCTTCGAGCCTTCGCAGGCCATGCCCGCTGCGACCGTAACCGCATGCTGCTCAGCAATGGCCACATCTTCAAAGCGTTTCGGGAAGCGCTTGGCAAAGTCGTTCATGCCGGAGCCATCACACATGGCTGGGGTAATGCCAACCAGGCGGTTGTCTTGCTCTGCCATATCGCACAACCAGTCACCAAACACCTTCTGATACTTGGGTTTCACTGGCTCTTTGGGTGCAGGCGTAACAACGGCAGGTTGCACTGCTGGTTTGGGCTCAACTTTATTTAAGGCGTGATAACCCACAGGGTCATTTTCAGCGGGAGCAAAGCCCTTACCTTTGTGAGTAATAGTATGCAGTAATACAGGGCCTTTAATTTCTTTAAGCTTGCTCAGAGTCTCGATGAGTAGCGGCAGGTCGTGGCCATCAATGGGGCCAACATAATAAAAGCCTAGCTCTTCAAAGATAGTGGCCGGTGACACCATACTCTTCATATATTCTTCGGTGCGGCGCACAAAATTCGAGGCATGAGGCATAGAGCGCAACGCCTTTTTGCCGCCCTCACGAAACTGGGTATAAAACCGGCTCGACCAGAGTTTGGAAAAGTAGGTCGAAAGGCCGCCAACATTGTGGCCAATAGACATGCGATTGTCGTTCAGGACTACCAGCAGGTTTTTATCCACATGGCTGGCATGATTAATGGCCTCAAAAGCCATGCCCGCAGTCATAGCGCCATCGCCCATAACAGCCACAGTTCTGCGATCTTCACCCAACTGTGCCGAGGCCATCGCCATGCCTAAAGCGGCACTAATAGAGGTGCTTGAGTGGCCCACACCAAAGGTGTCGTAATCGCTTTCAGAGCGTTTAGGAAAACCAGACAGACCATCTTTTTGGCGCATGCTGAGCATCTGCTCGCGGCGGCCAGTAAGAATTTTATGGGGATAGGTCTGATGACCCACATCCCAGACTAGACGATCATCTGGGGTGTTAAAAACATAGTGCAGAGCAATAGTGAGCTCTGTGACGCCGAGTCCAGCACCAAAGTGACCGCCGGTTTTACCCACGCAATAGAGCATAAACGAACGTAATTCGTCAGCCACAGTCAGCAGCTGATTGTTATCCAAATCACGTAGATCAGCGGGGGCACTGATACGGTCCAGTAAAGGCGTATCTGGGCGGCTGAGTGGTATGTCGGTAAATGTTTTTGGCATCGGTCTTTATGTCTTAATTCGAAGAAGAATATTACACCAAATAGGCCTGTTAATATGCTCGATTAACAATAAAGCGAGCAATAAATCGTAGTGCATCTGCGCGCTCGCCAAAGAGTTCAAGGCAGTCCATGCTGTGCTGATAGAGTTCAGCCGCCTGACTGCGAGCCTGTTCGAGACCCAAAATCGACGTATAAGTAGATTTTCCATTGGCTATATCCGATCCCTGCTGCTTGCCCAGCTGCTGGGTAGAGCTTTCCACATCCAAAATATCGTCTTGAATCTGAAAGGCCAAACCTATGGCGCGGGCAAAGCCCGTCAAAGCATCGAGCTGTTGCTGAGTCGCAGCGTTGGTCGCTATAGCGCCCATCAAAACACTGGCTTCAATTAATGCCCCGGTTTTATGGGCATGCATATTTTTAAGCTGGTCTACATCAACTTGCTGGCCTGTTGCCGCTAAATCAATGGCCTGACCCGTCACCATGCCGCTGCAACCCGCATAGCGAGACAGCATAGAAACAAGCTGCAGCGCAGCAGGCGCAGGAAGGTCAGATAATTCAGTGAGTTGCTGAAAGGCCAGAGACTGTAGTGCATCGCCGGCCAAAATCGCCGTCGCCTCATCAAATTGGATATGGCAGGTAGGTTTGCCGCGACGCAAATCATCATCATCCATCGCCGGCAGATCATCGTGGATCAGCGAGTAGGCATGGATCATCTCCACAGCAGCAGCCACCTTGGCCGTATTGTTATCAGTGCTGGCAATAGCTTCAGCCGCCGCAAAACACAGCGCCGGACGAATACGCTTACCGCCATTAAAAATGGAATAGCGCATCGCCGCAAAAAGCCGTTCAGCAGGACCTTCAGCAATCGGCAATACCGACTCTAGCTGTGTATCGACCTGTGCGGTGCACTGTTTAAGATACTCTTTCATCCAGGAATGCTATTCGCTGTCAGTATCAAAGGGCTGGCTTACAAGCTCATCGCCCTGGCGCATCAGTAACTCAACCTTCTGCTCAGCCTGCTTTAAGGCCTGCTGACAATCCCGCGCAACCTTAATACCCTGTTCAAAAGACTTCAATGAATCTTCCAAGCTCAGGCCGCCACTTTCAAGGGATTCCACCAGAGCTTCAAGGCTCTCTAGCTGTTGCTCAAAGTCGATAGCTTTCTTCTCTTTAGTCACTAATTCTCACCTGTTATATTGATTTGAAGCGCCTGTCTGCGAGCCGTCACACTAACCAACCAAACAGGGCGGGTCAATGGACAGTTTGCCTCATAATAGAGTACGCCCAGCGAAGGTGTATACTTTATAGGTAAGAGGTATGGATTAACATTTTAAAGGTTTAATATTTAAGGGGTTACCGCCATTGAATATGAGAATTTTAAGATTAAATGTCGCAGGCCAACCCATAGAATGGCTTAACTGGGAACAGGCCGTGTGCATGTATGCCCGAGAGCTGGTGGTTTGGACCATGGGTGACACCGTTCGAGAAGTTTATGGTGGCACACAGAGGCTAAGCGGCAAGCGGTCGTATTTTGATATCCCCAGCATTATCGCCTGTGGTGGCGAGCGGTTAGGCCGGCCGCGCACCAATTACCCCCTGACTAATCCCGCCCTGTTTGCCCGCGACGGCTACCTCTGTATGTACTGCGCCCGGGAGTTTCCCACACAGAAACTCACCCGCGATCATATTTTCCCTAAATCGCGGGGTGGTAAAGATAAGTGGCAAAATGTTGTTGCAGCCTGCAAGCGCTGTAACCAGCACAAGGCAGACCTGACCTTGGACGAAGCGAATATGCAGCTGGTTGCCTTGCCTTACAAGCCCAATAATGCAGAGTATCTGGCGCTGATTAATAGCCGCCGTATATTAGGGGACCAGATGGAGTTTCTGCGCAGCCAGTTTTCGAAGAACAGCCGCTTTCTTTAGGTCTAGTTCATACTCTTTNNATACTCTTTTAGCCCATACTCTTTAGGCCATAAAGCCTTGAGCAAAGGTCAGCAGAATAAGCGCCGGGCAGAAAAACTTCACATACACCGGCCATATCTTCCAAAACAGGCCCTGTTCCACATCTGGGCTACCACTCTTAAGTTCCTGAAGAATACTGTTGCGGTAGAAAATCCAGCCAGCAAAGATACACAGCATCATGCTTAACAGCGGCTGAGCACGCTCAGTTGTCATGGTAATTACAAAGCCAAACAGCGACTCAAAGTTAAGGCAGATGATGGTGCTAATACCAAACACCAGCAAGCCAACCAACCAGGTCGCTTTGTGGCGATTAATTTGGTGAGCCTCCACAGCATAGGACACCGGCACCTCAAGCATCGAGATAGAAGAGGTAACCGCCGCAATAGACATCAGCACAAAGAAGGCAAAACCCACCAACAGACCCGTGGCACCCATACCTTCAAATAAAGCCGGTAGCACCTGAAAGATTAGATCTGGCCCGGCAATCAACGCACCGCTCTCAGCATAAATAGTAACCCCAAGGTTCTGGGCCACAAAAATGGCCGGCAATACCAGCAAGCCAGCCAAAAATGCCACCGACGTATCGGTCAAGGTCACCAGAGCGCCGACCACCGGCAAGTTTTCATCCGCACGGATATAAGAGCCATACACCAACATAGTGCCCACACCCAGAGACATAGAGAAAAAGGCCTGCCCCATGGCGCTAACAATAAGTTTGGGGTTAGTGATCTGAGAAAAGTCCGGCACTAGGTAGTGACGTAAACCCTCCATCGCACCTTCCTGAGTCAGGACATAGAGAATAAGCCCGCCCATCAATAGAAACAGCGAAGGCATCAAGCGGCTCGACCACTTTTCAATGCCCTGTTCAACCCCGGCACTGATAATAAAAACGGTTAGCAACACAAACACCGCCGCAAAACCAATATTGCGAACCAAGCTAAAGTCTGTGAGCCACTGGCTAATATCCGCTAGGCCCAGCACAGTGGTTAATGGCTCCAGCATAAAGGCCAGCATCCAGCCCGCAACAATACTGTAGAAGCTGAGTATCAGCCCCGCAGTCACCATGCCGCCAATACCAACTAACTTACCAACCGTCTTAGCGGCCTGGCCAGGCGAGATAGATTGCAGCGCACTGACCATATTAGAGCGAGTGTGACGGCCAATAATCAGCTCGGCCATCATGGCAGGGTAGGCCAGCAAAAAGGCCAGAATTAAGTAGATCAACACAAAGGCAGCGCCGCCATTTTCCGCAGCATTAGTGGGGAAGCCCCAGATATTACCTAGCCCAACGGCCGAGCCAGATGCGGCAAAAATAAAGGCCAAGCGGGATGAAAACTCACCTCTTTGCATCACAGTGTTCCTGGAGTTATTTTTATTAGTAGCTGATTTTAGGTCAAAAGGCCCTTAAGTTCGATGGTTAAATTGTTTTGATTTTAGTCAGCATCAAAAGCGCAGGACTGTGCTAAAATCTCGCCTCATGGGGGCGTTTTGGATTCGACGACGGTTACAAAACCTCCGGTGCATGCCGAGATGGTGACCAATCTCGTTAATCCAAAGTCGCAAACTTATAGTTGCCAACGACGACAACTACGCACTAGCTGCTTAAACCCCAGTGTAGTGCCGTTTGACTGGAGCCGTGCTTATGCGTCCAGAGTTTTAAACCCTTAGGGGCGAGAGACGCTCAAATGTCATATCTCATGAGATCGTGATGAAGCTTGTTCGGGGCGGATTCACTAAAAACTTACCGAAATCGTGCACTGTGCGCCCTGTCAGTCGGGTTGCAGCGTACTAAAACTAAAGACTGAACTAAGCATGTAGAGCCGTAGGCAGCGGACTGGCGGACGCGGGTTCAATTCCCGCCGCCTCCACCAAACAATGGCCCCGCAAGGGGCTTTAAAGTACCACAAAGCATTGATTTAAATAGGTTTTATTGGGTTTTAAAGGCGCAAAAAGATTCATCAGATATTGTAAAAATCCACGTTTTATGTAACAATTAATGTAACAAAAAAGAGGAGAGCGCAGTCCTTTTGTTACATGCCCAAAGTTACTAAGCCACTGACTAATACAGAAATAAACAACGCACGAGGCAAAGCTAAAGAATACAACTTAGCTGATGGCCTCGGTCTCGCGTTGCGTGTTCGACCGGGTGGTGAAAAGTATTGGATATTTAATTACCAACGTCCGATCACTAAGGTCCGCGCCAACATAAGCCTGGGCATCTACCCCACAGTGTCATTGTCCTCCGCAAGAGTTATTCGTTCTGAATACCGAGATCTACTAGCCCAGGGTATCGACCCGAAATTTCATCGTAAAGAATATCTGGCTGCGGAAAAAGCAGCAGCTGCGAACACGTTACAAAAAGTGGCTGCAGACTGGTTGTGTGTGAAGAAGAGCAAGGTTAGCAGTGGTCATGCGGATGATATCTGGCGCTCACTAGCCCTGCATATATTTCCTTACATGGGACAGAAACCAATTAACTCGATTACTGCCCCCTCGGTTATTAGTGTGCTAAAACCGATAGAAGCCAAGGGTAGCTATGAGACAGTCAAACGGTTATGCCAACGGCTGAATGAGATCATCGTCTTTGCCGTGAATACTGGAATCATTCTTGGCGCCAATCCTCTTTCAGGTATTAAAGACGCCTTTATAGCACCGGCTAAAAAGCATTTACCTACCCTACTGCCAAGTCAGCTAGATGACCTGGTGAGGCGAATCTATGGTGCATCAATTCGTTTCACGACCCGTAATTTGATGCTGTGGCAACTACATACCATGGTAAGGCCAAGTGAAGCAGCCGCCGCCGAATGGGCTGAAATTGATCTTGATGCAAAACTTTGGACTATCCCTGCGTCACGA
>DDDD01000062.1 GCA_002335945.1 Porticoccaceae bacterium UBA1989 | reverse complement strand
GGCCCCAACATATCCTGAATAATCTTAAAGCTAATACCAATCACCACACCAACAAAAATACGCAGCCCCATGGTGGAATCTCGAAGGGGGCCAAACACAAAAGAGATACCAATCAAAACCAGCCCAATAATCACCAGAGGCTGTAATACCTTGCGCCAATAGGCTAATTCGTACACCGAGGTATCCGCATTTTGCAGTTCCAAGAAATTGATGTAGTTGTACAGACTAGAAATAGACAGCGCACTGGGAGGTAACACATTTAAGGTTAGCACCTCAGGGGTTAGTTCAGAATTCCAGCGTCGTGTAATCTTCTTTTCAGTTTCTGTACTGGTTTCGTTAAAGCGCGTGATCGAAACATTCTCTTCAACCCACAGATTCTCGGTGCCGTTATAGGTGGCGCGGGATGAGAAACTTGCTTCTAATAAGGCCTTATCGTCATCGAACTTATAACGCGTCACGCCGAACAGAACACCGCCAGGAAATACCGCATTAAAATGCATAAACTCACTGCCTTCGCGATTCCACAAACCGGATGCAGAGTTCTGTGCAGACTCGCCCTTGCGCAAATACTCACGTCGACCCTCAGCCAGCTGATCTAGATAAGGAGAAAAATACTCACCGACCGCCGTACTAATAATTACAAATAGCATCACCGGCTTAAGCACAAAATAAACAATGCGCAGCAGAGAAACACCTGAGGCACGCATCACAATCACTTCACTATTTGTGGCCAGCAGACCCAAACCAAACAGACAGCCAATGAGTGAAGAGAAAGGAATATATTCATAGATAGTAGAGGGCAACTTGGTGGCAACATAAATCAACGCATCGGAAAAATGATAATTACGTTGCACATCACCGGCTTCATCAATAATAGCGGCAATTGCATCTACGCCTACCACCAATAAGAGTGCCACTGTGATAGCAGCAAAAACCGTTGTGCCTACATACCTAGACAGTCGTCTCATGGGGCCACCTTCTTAAAGCGTCCAGATCTGAACAGCATAAAAGCAATACCCAGAAACAGTAGATGCACCGGTAATAAGGTTACCTCTATGGGCACTGAGCCCGATTCAAGCGCACCGCGCATTGCATTAAGCGCAACCAGATAACCGAAGTACAGCATTATCGCCGGCAGCAACTTAGCAAACTTACCCTGTCGGGGGTTGGTGCGACTTAAAGGAACAGCCAACAATGTCACGACTAACACCATAAAAGGCGTGGAGAGCCGCCACTGCAACGCAGCCTGAAGTTTGGGATCCTTTGAGGCCAGTAACTCGGCGGTGGTCAGCGCATTGGTTTCGAGATCTTCTTCAATGGGTTTGCGATCTTCTAAACGTGAGCCGTATTCCTCAAAGTGCGTAATCTGATAATCATGGGTGCCCGGAACGCCCTCAACCCGATAGCCTTTATCTAGCACTAAAAAACTCTCGGAGCCGTCTTCGGTTTTCTGTTGGCGGCCGCGGTCTGCCACTACCAGCACCAATCGACTATCGAAGGTGGCTGCAGAACCTGCAGTGACGGCCAAAAATACATCTTCCAGCTCCTGAGCCTCGGTTACATTCTCGGCGTAGGTAATACCCTTGCCACCACTCAGGCCATAAAACTTCTTCGGCGTCAGCTTATCCAGCTCCGTCTTTTCTTTTTGCGCGGCAAAGATTGTCTCGGCCTTGGCGATACCAGCAGGGGACACAGACAGGCTCAACCAACCCACGATCAGTGCCAGCGCAACCGCCATCACCGCTGTGTAGCCGAGCAATTGATTTTCAGAGATACCACAGGCCTTGAGTACGCTCATTTCATTCTCAACATAGAGGCGGCCAAAGGACAGCAGAATCGCCAAAAAGAAGGCCAACGGCAGGGTCAGCTCAAGAAATCCAGGAATACGATAACCAATCACCGCAAAGATAACACCGGGCTCAAGATTACCGGCCACCGCATTGGCCAAGTATTTTACAAAGCGGCCACTGACCAAAATCATCAGCAGTACCAAGCACACAGCAAAGGTTGCAGACAGAATTTCACGACATAGATAGCGGAAAATAATCAACGACTTAGGCTTCTAGCTATTGGGCGTGGCGGCACAGAATGGTATCCTTGGCGGGTTATTTCGCTTAATCGTAGCTATTAATACTAGCTGCTATGTCTTGGCTACCACTCTTATCTAACATTCAGCGTAAGAGCCACAGCTAATTATCTGTTCAACATCTGGAGTTAATATGGATTTTACTGCATCTTCCGCAAACCTGTTAAACATTAAAGCGGATTCTCTCATTCTCATGACCGGCTCACAACTGCAAAACAGTGCCAAAGCCCTTGACGAGTCCCTTGAGGGCGCAATCTCCTCGCTAATCAAAGTGGGTGACTTTTCTGGTAAAGCCAGCGAAAGCATGGTTATCCACATTCCAGGCACTGCTGGCAAGCGCATAATTCTAGTAGGAACCGATGGTGCCAAGACAGCTCAGCAGCAAATAAAGGTGATCCGTGCAGGTGCCGCAGCACTGTTGCGAACCCCCTCCATCAAAGCCGTTTGGGCAGGCGAAGGCCTGGCCGAAGATACCGAATGGCAGGCCGGCATTGTTGCCCGCAGTATTCAGGCCGCTAGCTACAAATACACCGCAGTGCCCAAAAGAGCCGCCAAAAAGGCACCGCCACAAAAATTAAAAACTCTGACCTACTGGGTAGCTAGCAAGTCAGATGCCAAACCTGCCAACGCAGGTCTTAAATACGGCGCTGCAGTGGGCAATGGCATGAACGCCGCTCGCCAGCTAGGCAATCTGCCTGCCAACATCTGCACCCCAACCTTTCTGTCAGATCAGGCCAAAGCATTGGCCAAGGGCCAGACCAAGGTCACTACCAGCGTATTGACCGAAGCCCAGATGACCAAGCTTAAAATGGGTTCACTGCTGTCGGTAAGCGCCGGCTCAGATCAGCCGGCAAAACTTATAGTGATTAAATATCAGGGTGCCAAGGCCGGAGTTAAGCCCGTGGTACTGGTCGGTAAAGCGGTCACCTTTGATACCGGCGGTATCAGCCTTAAACCCGGCGGTGGCATGGACGAAATGAAGTACGACATGTGCGGTGGCGCGTCGGTCATCGGTGTGATCAATGCCTTGATCGAAACCCAGATGGCCATCAACGTGGTCGCCATCGTGCCAGCCGTGGAAAACATGCCCAATGGCAATGCCACCAAACCGGGTGACGTTGTAACCAGTATGTCAGGCCAGACCATTGAAGTGCTTAACACCGACGCCGAAGGCCGCTTAATTTTATGCGATGCTCTGACTTACGCCGAACGCTTTAAGCCAGACACGGTTATCGATATTGCCACATTAACTGGCGCGGTAATCGGTGCACTGGGCAAAGAAACAGCCGGGCTATTATCCAATAATGATGAACTAGCTGAAGGCCTATTAAGCAGTGGCCTACGCAGTGGCGATCGTGCCTGGCGCCTGCCGCTCTATGAAGAGTACGACGCGCTCTTAAAGAGTAACTTTGCCGACATCGCCAACATTGGTGGCCCGCAGGCTGGCACTATTACCGCCGCCTGTTTCCTGGCGCGCTTTACCAAGAAGTTTAAATGGGCGCATCTCGATGTCGCCGGAACCGCTTGGGTATCTGGCGCACAAAAAGGCTCCACCGGGCGTCCCGTTCCCATTCTTATGGACTACCTGCGCAGCAAGGCGAAATAAACCAGTGACCAGTGTTTCATTTTATAAATTGGCGGGCGACCAACAGGTTGCCCTTGCCCTCGCCTGCCAGTTAATTCAGAAATCATTA
Organism: Porticoccaceae bacterium UBA1989; assembly: GCA_002335945.1. Lineage (GTDB taxonomy): Bacteria > Pseudomonadota > Gammaproteobacteria > Pseudomonadales > Porticoccaceae > HTCC2207. The sequence continues at coordinate 896 of DDDD01000062.1, read as the reverse complement.
AAAATGAATCAGCAGGTCCTGTGTTTGGTGGCAGATGATGCCATTGCCCAACAGCTCGACGAAAAACTTTGGGGCTTTCAGGCCACCGCCTTTGTGCCCCATGCTCTAGGTGTCGACAATGCACCCGTCGCCATCAGTACCGACGCCGAGCCCGGCGATCACCACCAGATACTGATTAACCTACAACCGCAAATTCCCACATGGTTTAGCCGTTTTGACCGTGTGATAGAGATAATCTACCCACACCCAGAGTACGAGCAGGCCAAACGCGATAACTTTAAATTCTACAAAGAGCGCGGCTACGCCCTGAGCTTTCACGACTTAACTGAAAAGTTTCACGGGTAATTTGCTAAGTGAAAGACAACAAAAAAAGCCTGAGTGAAAATCAGCCAGACTATGAGGGTATTCTAGACGACCTCTATTCCCTGCAAAAAAACCTACTCCCCTCCAGCGCCAACACCAATGAGCATTCATCTGTTGAACTGCCGGAAGAATCTTCAGACGAAGATATCGACAGCCTTGAAATACCCATACTCACTCAATCTCTTGATGAAGAGATCGACAGCGTGCATCAGGCGCGCAAAGTATTCGATGAGGCCCAGCACCATCTGTTCGACAAAGCCGACGCTCAGTCTGCCGTCGACGATGCCAAAATTAACGCCATCGTCAACAAACTAATGGTCCGCATGCGACCGAAAATGGAACAGCTACTGCGGGAGAAAATACGCGCCAAGGTCATTGAGCGTTTTAACCGCGAAAACTAATCGCAACCGCCCGCCCCACCCTCTATAATTCCCCTACAAAAATTACCGCAGCCATAACTACCGAGCCCGATAATGGAAAAAGTATTTACTCCCCAAGATATAGAAACCAAATGGTATAAAACTTGGGAAGAG
>DDDD01000119.1:949-10631 GCA_002335945.1 Porticoccaceae bacterium UBA1989 | reverse complement strand
CAGTAGATGTACCAGCGTCTTCGTAGGTAATTGCAACGGTTCCAGCGAAAGAGGGCGACGTTATTAGTAGTGCGAGACTCGCGCCAGCAAATAGCTTGAATAGCCCTTTGGCGTTAAATTGAGTATTGATTCCCATGGTATATCTCCCTATTAGCATCCTGCCAACACAAATATTTGAAACAGTTCTTGATAGGGGAGATTCTATGCATGGATGATATTGCTGCAACCAGACCGCGTTAAAAACGCGAACTGGTTATCGTTTTTTCTTCAACTGCGACCTTTTTAACGCTAATTCAACCTACTGAGGCCGCAAACAGCCGTAATTTGAGTATCAGGTTTGATCGCGGAGCTGTGCAGTCCAGAGTTCAAAATAGCGGGCTTTTTTGGCCAGTAACTCGCGGTGGGAGCCCTGTTCGACAATGCAGCCATGGTCCATGACGACAATTCTATCGGCATCGACAATAGTGGATAGACGATGAGCAATAACCATGCTGGTATGTCCCTGTGAGATCTCCTGCAGTGCGGAGAGGATTGAACGCTCAGATTTACTGTCCAGTGAAGAAGTAGCCTCATCAAACACCAAAATAGGCGGGCGTTTTAATATAGTTCTGGCGATAGCGACGCGCTGCTTTTCTCCGCCAGATAATTTTAACCCGCGCTCACCGACAACAGTCTCAGCGCCATCGGGCAGTTCGGCAATAAAGCTCTGCAGATGAGCAAGCTTGATGGCCTGCAAAACCTCTGCGTCTGATGCTTCGGGATTGCCGTAACGTATATTTTCAAAGATGCTCTGGTTAAACAGCACCGTGTCCTGGGGCACTATGCCAATCATCTGTCGCAGAGAGTGCTGACTTACCTGACTAATATCCTGCCCATCAATCAGTATGCTGCCCTGACTGGGATCGTAGAATCGAAACAGTAGTTTGACTAGGGTTGATTTACCCGCGCCGCTGGCGCCAACAATGGCGACTTTCTCGCCGGCACGGATCTCAAAACTAAGGTCTTTAACAATAGGGCGGTCTGGTCGGTAATGAAAAGATACCTTATTAAAGCTGATAGCCCCCTTGGTTATCTCAAGGTCAGGAGCATTACTAACATTTTTGACGCCAGAACTGAGTTCCATTAGGGCAAACATATTTTCGATATTGGCCATGGAGCCCTTGATTTCTCTATACACAAAACCCAAAAAATTTAACGGGATAAAGAGCTGCATCATAAAGGCATTGATCAGGACAAAGTCACCAATGGTCATGGTGCCCTCTGTAACCCGCTGGGCGGCCAGCCACATCATAGCGGTCATGGCGACGGTGATAATGAGTGCCTGACCGGCATTTAAACTGAGTAGCGACAGGCGATTTTTGCGCCGGGCCTTTTCCCATGTTTTTAAGGCTACGTCGTAGCGATTGGCTTCATAGTCTTCATTGGTAAAGTATTTAACGGTTTCGTAGTTAAGTAGACTGTCGATTGAGATGGTACTAGCCTGTGAATCTGCCTTCGCCGCTTCACGGACAAACTGGGTGCGCCAATCGGTGGTGACCATGGAAAAGAGAATATACAAAACCACAGAACTCATGGTGATAGCCGCAAACGCAATGCCGTAGTTATAGAACAGCAAGCCGATCACCAGGGTTATTTCTATTAGGGTAGGGGCAATGTTAAAGACGAAAAAGCGCATCAAGAAACTGATGCCATTAGTGCCTCGATCAATATCTCGCGATAGGCCACCGGTGCGACGATTGAGGTGAAAGTCCAAATCCAGACCGTGAACATGCTTGAATACTTGCAGGCCAATGCGTCGCAGTGCGCGCTCGGTGACACGGCCAAACACCGTATCTCGGATTTCACCCAGCAAAATCATCGACAGGCGAGCAAAGCCATAGGCGATAATAAGTGCCACAGGCACCACCAGTAAACTTTCGGCAGGCAGTCCGCTGCTGCTGTCCATACCCAGACCATCGACGATGTATTTAAGCAGGAAAGGCCCGGTAACACTGGCAGCTTTAGACAGTACTAGGCAGGCCAGCGCAATGCCGATGCGTGTCTTGTACTCCAGCATATAGGGCCAGATAATTTGAAAGACTTTCCAGTTGATTTTTCTGTCGGCATCAACAGCATAGTTGCCAGGTTGCATAGGTTAGCTCGNNCCTAGGTTCTGTGCTGAAACCAAGCTAAGGCGCTAACAGTTACGGGTTAGCCAATAAGTTGGTCTTTTGCGGCGTTAATTTTTGCAGCCAAATAGTCACTGCCGCCGCGATCTGGGTGCAAACGTTGCATCAGACGCTTATGGGCCTTGACGATCTCTTCTTTGGAAGCATTGGCCTCAACGCCGAGAATTTTATGGGCTTCGTCGTTGGAGATATCTGAGAAATTACCTGCTTGATAATTATCGTTGGTCTGTTCACCGGCGCCATTACGCATTAAATAGGCCTGCAGCAACACAAAGGATTCTCGGTCAGCAGCCCGAAATTCTTCAGACAGTGCTTTGAGCTGCTCGGGGTTTAATTCAGACAGGCGCTTGCCGGTAAATTCACCCTTGAGCACTTCGCCATCCATTTTCTTGCTGGCAAAATTAATCTCTACCTTTAATGAGCTGGTGCCAAATTGGGATGGACTGGTTTTAAATCGACTGAGAATTCGCAAGATTGGAAGAGCACGCAGACCAAAACCCAGCACCAGCTTGCCGACGGGTATCAGAGCAGCTAGTCCAGCACCCAACCAGTGCATACGCCCAGTTGCTACTAAGATTATCGATGCCCCCAGAACACCCCAGAACGCCGTGCGCCAAAAAAAGGGTCGTCGCTCTTCTGGCGTTAAACGCTTAACCGTTGACCACCAGTACCACAGTGAGAATACGATGGCGACGAGGAGGAGTAATCTAGGCATAGTGAGTAGCTGCGGTTGGGAATCAGAATCCCTAACAATACCTTTTTATTGGCTCTGGGGCGAGTCAATCGGCTGAGTAATCGGTGATTAACTGACCTGAGTGTGACATTTTGACTATTATAAAATCTTGACGCTAAGCTGCTCCATTTGCGGAACTTTAGTCATGTCTTTCACTGGCAGAATCAGGCTCCTCGCAGGGAGCGCATGAGATGAATATAGTCGGACCCACAGTTAAACAAATTCGTGAAAAACAACGGTTAACCCAGGAAGCCTTGGCTGCCCGCTGTAATCTTTTAGGCTGGGATATCAGTCGCAGCACATTGGCTAAGATCGAGGTTCAATTGAGACGGGTCAAGGATACCGAGGCCGCCATGCTTGCCAGAGCCCTTAAGGTAGATATCGGCGAAATGTATCGCGATACTAAAAGTTTCAATAAAGAAAGTATCAGCTAAAAAAGCGGCTATCGATAAGACAGTAGAGGTAACCAGAAAAGCAAAAAAAAGCCCCCGCTAAATCAGCGGGGGCTTTCTATAATTGCTAGGTTATTACACTTAGTCGCGTTACTAATTTACTACCGCTACTAATTCAAGCGCGGGTTAGCGCGTCTTAAGAACATCCCGCAACTTATCAGCCATAGACACCAATGCTGCCTCTGTGGTCTCCCAGTCGACACAGGCGTCGGTTACTGAAACGCCGTATTCCATCTCATCTGGGTTGCTTGAAAGTTTCTGATTACCACCGTTTAGGTGGCTCTCCATCATCACACCAATAATAGACCTGTTACCTTCAACAATCTGGTTGGCGACATTGTCTAGCACCAGAGGCTGCAACATATGATCTTTGTTGGAGTTGGCATGACTGCAATCCACCATGATGTTCGGTGCAATACCGGCAGCAACTAGTTCTTGCTCACAGATAGAAACACTGACGGAATCATAATTGGGCTTACCATTGCCACCACGGAGAACGACGTGGGCATACTGATTTCCCTTGGTGGTAATAATAGACACATTGCCATCTGAGTTAATACCCAGAAAACGGTGGGGGCTGGCTACTGATTGCAATGCGTTAATCGCCACTGTCAGGCTGCCATCTGTGCCGTTTTTAAATCCGATAGAAGAAGAAAGACCTGAGGCCATCTCTCGGTGAGTCTGAGATTCTGTCGTACGTGCGCCAATAGCAGACCAGGCAATTAGGTCTTGCATATATTGTGGTGAAATAGGATCCAGGGCTTCGGTTGCCGTTGGCAGGCCGACTTCTAAAATATCATGTAAAAGCTGACGACCAATATGCAGGCCGTCGGTGATCTTGAACGAGTCGTTCATAAACGGATCGTTGATCAAACCTTTCCAGCCAGTCGTGGTACGTGGCTTTTCGAAATAGACGCGCATAACTATAAGCAATGTGTCACTGACTTTTTCGGCCAGGACTTTTAAACGTTGGGCATATTCATGAGCGGCTTTTAAATCGTGAATTGAGCAGGGCCCAACCACAACAACGACGCGGTGGTCTTTGCGCTCAAGAATATTTTCAATGTCTTTACGACCCTTTGAAATAGTCTCTCGAGCTTTGTCTGACAGCGGTATTGTGCGCTTCAGTTCGGCCGGAGTAATGAGTATCTCAGGCACTTCAATATTGATGTTTTCTACAGCATGGCTGTCCATGTGAAAATTCCTAACTAGTCGCTTTAAATAAAGAGGCACTATTGTACTTAAATATCAACGGTTTTGAAGATTATTCGGCTTCAACCTCAATAAACAAGGGCATTTGCGGGAAATAGAGCGCGCAGCGCACGGGATTTTCTTCCAGAGCGAGGTAGAGATTGGCGTAATGTTTTAGCTGTGCCTGATAGCTGCTGATCTGTCTGGCGATAAATTGCTGTTCAGGCTCTCCCTCGGCGGGCATAGAAAATTTGTAATCAATGATCCAGCGAATTCCCTGATCCACAAAAGTCCTATCGAGTACGGAGGTACCTGCATGATTACTCTCTCGATGATGGTAGCCCAGAGCCTGTTCGCACTGGGCCTGCTCATGGTTGTGCAGTATCCATTGGCCGCGAGAGTCTTCAAGCATGGTGGTCAGTGCGCGGCTTAGACGATTGAGCTCTTCGCTGGTTGCGAGTATGCCTAGCTCCTTAAGCTGTGCCGACCAAGCAGGGGGCAACTGTTGCAACCGTTGCTCGGGCCATCTGTCGATGCCCTCATTGGCTATTTGTTTCAGGGTTCTATGCATAACCGTCCCCAGTAAACGTGCTCGGAGAGACAGGTCTGCATCAACTTGAGTGCCAGCCGCAGACTGAGTTTCCTCTGTACCCAGGGTCATGGCATCGGCCTCTCGGGCTGGTGCCTCAAAGGCAGCGGGCAGGCGTCGAAGACTGTTTAGGCGAGGTCTAGATTCAAAGCTGTCATCGGTCTCTGTTTGATCAATAGGGTATTGCCCATCATCAATACCGGCTTCGATTGTTTTCCAAATCGGTGCTAGTAAGGTGGTTTTACTCGGTGCCTGCCAGCCTTCTTTTTTAGCCGCTTTAAGGTTGGCAAACAGATAGAGATTACGTATAGCTCTGGTTGCAGCCACATAGAGTACTCGCGTATTTTCCAGTCGCGTCTTACCCGCATCTTCATGTTTTAGGTACTGGTAGACGCTATCATCTTCCTCATCATGCGCTCCCAGTGGCGCCATAATTAACGATATCTGATTGTATTCATCGATATGTTCACGCCAGCGCAGCAATGGTTTTTTGTCAGAGCCAGAACCACGGGTCAAGCCGGGTAGCAGCACATGATCAAACTCGAGGCCTTTAGACTTGTGGATGGTCATAATCTGAATAACATGGCGACCTTTGGGTCCAACCTCCGGCGCAGGGGACGCATAGAGTTTGTCCACCGCCTGTTGAAAGCCGTTCCAGTCGGGGAGAGTTCCGGCTACTTGCCAGTTTTCCAATAGGTCCAGATAGGCTCGCACATCATCGAGATCGCTGCTGGCCATCAAACTATCTGGGCCGCCTAGGTCTATCCACAGCTGCTCGAGACTATCGCGTATATTTTTACGGCCACGGTTTGTCCAAGCGTCTAAAATAAGTGGGATGACACGGCATAGGATTTGTCGGCCCTCCGTTGAGAGCTCATTAAATGGTTCAGAGTCAGGTTCGGGTTCGGGTTCAGGCTCGGATTGAGATCTTGAGAACCTTATAAGCTGAGCAAGAATGGCATCCCCCTGTTTGGGGTTATTGCTGGTGCTATTTGAAACCACTAAAAGATCGGCCAATGACAGACCACAAAAAGGGGCCCTCAATACTGCCAACCAAGAAATTTTATCGGCGGGAGACAGTAGGGCACGTGTCAGCGATAGCATATCGACCACGGGCATTCTGCTGGCCAATGGTGTGATATCAATTGCCTGCCAGTTAAGGTTGGCGGCTCTAAGGGCTGGCACTATGGTTTTAAGATGGCTGCGGCCACGGACTAAAATAGCCACTGACTGGTCGGGTTTTTGTACGGCCAACTGAGCACAGATAGTGGCAATATGCACAGCTTCGGCTTTATCGCCCTCGTCTCCGGCAAAGCCTTGGAAGCTGACTGCAGGGCGCACACCAGGGCCTTTAAATGCATCCGAAGGCGAGTAGGGAATGGCGCCCCGACTGATATCAGCCTGAGCCGGAAAGGCTTGGCTAAAGGCCTCGTTAACCCATTCGATAATGCCCTGCTCGGAACGGAAGTTAGCGGTCAGGGTCAGTGGGTGGCACTGCACTGGGCCGACCGGATGGCGCTGGGCATTAATAAACAGACCCACATTGGCATTGCGAAACCCGTAAAGAGACTGCATGGCATCGCCCACTAGAAACAAGGTTCTGCCATCATCTGGTTGCCAGCCAGCGATTAAATGTTCGAGTAATTTTACTTGGGATCCAGAGGTATCTTGAAACTCATCAACTAAAATATGGCGTAACTGATAATCCAGACGCAATGTAATATCGGAGATCGCCTCATCCTCAGGCGAAGGCTCTATAGCTTCCAATGCCGTGAGAGTAATCGCGGGATAGTCACATTGATCCTGCTGCTTAAACGCTAGCTCTAGTTCGGCGGCTAGGCGCGGCAACAGGTGCCCCAGAGCATCGAGAATTAAATGCTGCGCACTGTTAATTTCTGCTTCGGGAAGACACAGGGCATTGGCTATCAGTTCCTTAATCTCAGGGCGCTCACGACACCATTCGAGTAGTACCTGCATGCGCGCTTTGGCGTCTTTTTGATCTGCCGGAAAGCCTTCGTTTTTGGTGAGCTTCTTGCGGATGTCATGATCTTTGGTTACCAGCAGACTGAGTAAAACCTTCCACTGCACTATGCCATCAAGGCTACTGTCTGGCAGTTCAATCATGCCACTCAGCTCACGGAGTCTAGGATTCTTTTCCATATCGCCATAGTTGGCAGCAAAGTCAGCTAATTCAGCTAGCTCTCCAGCAATAGGCATAAGAGCCTCATGGAGTTGCATAAGACTTTCGCCGATTACCTGATCGATTACCTGCTGAAAATACTCTTGATTGCCCGCCGCATTAAAGATTAAAGGTAGCCACTGTTCCCGTTTGCTGAGCAGTTCCGAGAGCAGCCGTTCGCAGCGCGCCAGATCATTGCCGGTATGTTCCAGTAATACCGCTAATTGCGTGGCCGTTTCGCTATCCTGCTCAATCTTGTCGAGCAGAGCTCGGGCGGCAACTTCGTAAAGTGCCTGGGGGTTATCGCTGGGTTCAGGCAGCGCGCCAAGTTTGGTTTCCAGAGCAAACTGACTGGCGATATAGCGGCAGAACCCATCAATAGTTTGAATGCGTAAACGTCCAGGCATGTCCAGCAGGTTCCATCCCAGTGCAACGCTGCGTTCAACGGCCAGTGCGGCCAGATCCCAGGTTTGCGCCTCGTAGTCATCCGCAGGTCTAGGTTCGTAAGCGGCGGCATGGAGGGCTCTGTGGATACGGCTGGCCATTTCTCCCGCAGCTTTGCGGGTAAAGGTAATGCTTAGAATTTCTTCAGGGTTTTCTACGGTACACAGCAGGCGTAAAACTCGCTGGGTAATCAGACCGGTTTTACCCGACCCCGCCGGTGCCGAAACAATAAAACTCTGCTTGGGATCGAGAGCTAGTTTGCGCTGTGGCTGATCACTCACGGGACTCATAGGCCGGCCCCCGGATTAGCCATGGCCGTTATTTCGGGTTCTTCTAACCAGCGATTTAACGGCAACAGGTGACTTTGATAAGTAAACGAAGCGTTATCAAATATTTCTACTGGGGCATAACCAGACGTAAATTCATCAGCCAGCCTAGTCAGGGCAGCCTGCCATTGATCAATCTGTGCTGGCCAGTCTTCAACCACTTTTTCAGCCGGAATTAACTGGCTATCGCTGGTACCTATAAATTTGATCAGGCCGCCTTTTATTTGGGCAAAGGCACAGCCATTGGCCACTGGATTGCTGGCCAATACATACAGTGGTAATTGCGGATCTGAAGGCCGATCGCCGGCCCAGCTCGATGGTTTAACGGTGCCAGACTTGTAGTCGATGATCAGCAGCTTGTCACCGATGCGGTCCACCCGATCAATACGCAGCGAAATTTCCAAGTCACCAAAGCGTATGCTGGCTTTGCTCTCTAAATTAATCACCTCAAAGGCCGATCGCTGTTTCTCCTGCTCGAGCCACTGGCCGATTAATTTTTCCAAGCGTCGCTGCTCCAGCGCTCGGTAATTAGTGCCGAGCAATATTGGATACTTCGGCGCCCATTCATGCAAGGTATCAGCAATAACGGCGCCGAGCTGATCGCTGACTTGCTGCTCAGACAGCGCCAACAAAACCATGGAGGTTTTCCATTGATCCCAGAGGCGATAAAGAATTTCATGCAGTAACATACCGCGATCCATGGCCGACAAACCCTGGCTGGGTTCTTCCAGTGGCTCGGCTTTTAGGCGATGAATGGCAAAGGCATTAAAGGGACACACAGACTGGTTTTTTAACAGACCACTGCCACCACGAATACGTTCGATCTGGGGGTTATATGCAGGAGCCTGATCTTCGATTAGCTGGCACTGATCGGGCCGCGACAACCACTGGGGATGAGTTTGCGGCTGTTGCAGTAACGCTGAACTATCCGCCGTCGCGATGCTGCGAATCAAAGGGCTGGCTTCAAGCTGCTCTTCGCCACGCATCAGGGGGTAACTCAGGATTAGTCGTCCAGCATTGTTTTTGTAATCGGCTAATAATTCTTCGGCTATCTGTAATTCTCGCTCGGGCAGGCTGTGGGGCATTCTGTGTTGACGTTGAAACTCTGAGGGTAATAAGGGGTTAATGGCCAATGAGGCTGGAAAGTTCTGACTGTGCATGCCCACAATCCACAGCTGGTCAAAACGCAGTCCCGCGCCCTCGAGTAAACCTAGGATCTGTAATGGAGCATCGGCAGTTTGCGGATGAAACACCGACTCTCGAGCCAGCTGTTGCAGATGTTTGAGTGCTGTGGATAGCGCCACTTCAATGCCCAAATTATCGAGGCTGCAGAACTGTTCGATCAGGCTATTCCAGTGCTGCCTCTGCTGGTACTCAATACTATTGAGTTGCCGCTTGCCCGGCCAAGCCATGGCTTCGAGAAACTGATTAAAAAATGCCGCCCAGCCTGAGAAGCTTTTTTGGCTGCCAGTTTTTAGGCGAGCAAAGGTTTTTAGTTCTATTAATGGCTGCAAAATAAGTAGGGCGGCTTCGCGCTGTTCCGACTCCTGATGGGGAATGATCCCAGATAGAAATTGCTCCAGAGTAAAGTCAAAACGTC
>DDDD01000119.1:0-834 GCA_002335945.1 Porticoccaceae bacterium UBA1989 | reverse complement strand
GGTATCCGCCATGGCCGTGCCGGCACTGATATTGACTACGGTTTCAGTGCCCTGAGTTTTAAGCGCTTCCCCCACTAATCGTGAAACCTGATGGAGACAGTTATTGAGGTCCGGCACCACTATGCCAATGCGCTGGTCTGGCTTGATGGCTAACTGTTGGGCAGCCCAGCTGGAGGCTAGGCGCAGCTCTTGATGTCGATCCTGGGTTTCGAGCCGAAAGGTATTGTCATTGCCTTTAGTGACTGATTGCACTGTCTTAACGGAATTGCTGGCGCTATTGATAATATTGGCGGGCAGTGGCGGAGTGGACTGGAAACCGTAGAGCAGGATTTCACTGTCTTGCTGTAGTGCACCGCTCTTAAAGCCCCGCTCAGTAAGCTGCCAGGCATATTGTTGGGTGACTAAATGGTTACGTTCAAGCAGCTCATTAAAGTTGTGGAGCCAGCGTTTAAAAAACTCAACAGCAGGGGTCTCGTCTGGGACCTGATCTATAGAAAGATTCCAATTCTGCAGAGTTTTTAAGGTGTCACCGGCTATTTTGGCATAGCTGGTACTGTGCTCGGCATCCTCTTTAGCGATAGCCTTTTCCCAGTAGTAGCGACTTTGCTGGCTACCGACTACCGACAGGCCTCGAACTAGCGCATGATTTTGGTCCTGTAGCTCATCCCAGCAATGTTTTAGCCAGTGATCCATAGAGTAAACCCTGGGCGCTAACCACACAGAGTCCTGGGTATACATCGCCCAAGCATCAGTTATTTTGGCTGCCAGACGATGGTTTGGCGTCAAAATCAGATGGTCCCTTTGAATAGCTTCGCGAAAGGGGGCTATATCTAT
>DDDD01000067.1 GCA_002335945.1 Porticoccaceae bacterium UBA1989 | reverse complement strand
GTCGGGATGACAATTGGGAGTGCTATGTCGGGAGGACGGAGGTTTAGCCCAGGATGACGGGAAGGTAGCTTAGAATGACAGAGAACAATATGAGAATCACAACAATGACCAAGGAAACAACATGCCATTACTCTTAAACTGCGATCTCGGCGAAAGCTTCGGTGCCTGGAAAATGGGCCTCGATGATCAGGTAATGCCATTTATTGATCAGGCCAATATCGCCTGCGGTTTCCATGCCGGTGACCCCATCGTAATGAAAAAAACCCTACTGTCGGCCAAGCGCCACAATGTGGTGGTGGGTGCTCATCCTAGCTATCCAGATCTCGCCGGTTTTGGCCGCCGCTCTATGAACCTGAACCCGGTAGAAATTATCGCCATCGTGGAATATCAAATTGCCGCACTGGCCGGCATGGCAAACAATATTAATCTGCCCATCACCTACGTTAAACCCCATGGCGCGCTGTATAACGACATGATGGCCAACGGCCATATTCGCAGTGCGGTGATGCAGGCCATTGCCGAATCACATGTATCACTGGCCTTTATGTTACAGGCCACACCAGATGCAGAAACCCATCGCGAAGAAGCAAAGATGTTTGGTCTGGAACTGATGTTTGAAGCCTTTGCCGACCGCTGTTATGACGACAACGGCGCCCTGCTTTCAAGAAGCAAAGAAGGCGCCGTGCACAGTAAAGAAAAAATGCTCGCTCAGGTCACCCAGCTGAAAAATGATGGCAGCGTTACCACCATCAGCGGTCATCGATTAGAACTGCAAGCCGATTCGCTCTGCGTCCATGGCGATAATGTCGAGGGCGTAAATGCTATCGAAGAAATCCGCCAAATAATTAATTTATGAGCAGCCCGCAACAGACTATCTCCGTTGCTGGAGAGAATTCTCTTATTGTGTATTTTGGTGACAAACCAGGTGCGGCTATCGCCTCACAGGTTGCCCAAACGGCTCAGCAGTTACGGGAATCTCTGAGTCAGGTCTTAATCGACCTAATACCCTCCTATGCTTCCCTGCTGGTTATTTACAATCCCCTACAAACCGATCACAACGCCGTGCGCAAATCTATTCGTCAGGCGCTTAGCCATCTGACCGATGATGCAATTAGTGAAAGTAATAAAGCACAGGGCTCTTTGGTTAGCCTACCGGTTTATTACAGCACCGAGTCCGGGCCAGATCTACAGGCACTGGCCGATGGCGCAGGGCTTACCACCGAACAGGTCATTGCCATTCATCAGCAGACCGAATATCGCGTCTATGCTATTGGTTTTGCCCCGGGCTTTGCCTACCTCGGAGAAGTTGATCCCCGTATCGCAGCACCCAGACTGGCAACCCCAAGACAAAAAGTACCTCGCGGTGCCGTGGCCATTGCCGATCGGCAGACCGCTGTTTATCCAGCACAGTCTCCCGGCGGCTGGAACCTCATTGGTCTCTGCCCACAGCGAATGTTTGATCCTAACGCCAACCCAACAATGCCCGTTCAGGTTGGCGATCGCGTGCGTTTTGAAGGCATCGACAAACAAACCTTTCTAGATCTAGGGGGCGAATTATGACCGGCCTAAGCGTCATTCAGCCCGGCATTTTCAGCCTCCCCCAAGACAGCGGACGCTTTGGTCAGCACGCCGTTGGACTTACCACCGGTGGGCCACTGGACAGCAATGCCTTTCGCTGGGCCAACCGTCTCTGCGGCAATGCCCCAGAAGCCACTGCCATTGAAGTGACCATTGGCGGCCTGGTATTGGAATCGACAGTTCAAACCTGCATCGCCCTAACCGGTGCCGACATTCCTTTAACGATTAATAAAAAGCCAGCTGCGCTGTGGCAGAGCCATGCCATAAATCCCGGCGACAGAATTGAGCTTGGGTTTGCCACTGCGGGCAGTCGTGGCTATCTTGCCGTTGCCGGCGGTTTTCATATTGACCCCATTTTTAATAGCGCCTCGACGGTACCCCGCGAAGCTCTGGGTGGACTGACTCAAGATGGCACAGCATTGCAAACCGGGCAGCTACTGCCCTGCGAAACAGTAAAAGATTCTCGGAACTGTCAGGCAGTGCCCAGACATCTAGTCCCAGATTATGGCAATAACAGTGCTCTACTAAGAGTGGTGCTGGGATACCAGCAAGAGGCCTTTAGCAATCTGCAAAAACAGCTATTTTTTACCTCTCAATATGTCGTGACCGAAAGCAGCGATCGCATGGGTTATCGTCTTAAGGGATCGAAAATTACGCCATCCATAGAGGGTATTCTCTCTGAAGGAATATGCCTAGGTGCCATTCAGATGCCAGCCGATGGCCAGCCCATTGTGCTACTCAATGACCGCCAAACCATCGGTGGCTACCCTAAACTTGGATCGGTTTTGTCGCTGGATATCGGCAAGCTGGCGCAGCTTATGCCCGGCGGCACAGTGCGCTTTGAAGCCATTAGTGTGGAACAGGCACATAATTTTTTGGCACTGGATCAGCACCAGTTTCTAAATGCTTCTCTTGAACGCAGCCCTGAGCGAAAAGTAAAGACCAGCCTTGAGCGTAAGATAAAGAGCATCAAGCCATGAGCCACCTGCACATTAGCCAGCAGATCGAAGATTTGCTCACCGCCAGAAACCCTCGCGGCATGAAAACTCTGCAAGCAGCGCTGACTCCTGGCTACTATTATCGCGCCGCAAAAATGCTACAAAATACCAGCGGCCATGTATTAATTGGCACCGGTTTCCCTGTCACCAACACCTACGAAACCGATGGGCCAGTCGGGGCTATTGCCCTATATCGCGCCATCGAAGCTCTCGGAGCCACACCGGTATTAGTGTGCGGCGCACCTTTGGCGGATGCTATTAACAGCGATTTTCGCGTGCATAAAATTACCGTGGGTGAACCCGCAACCAGCGCCCAAGAAGCCCAGCTCGTTATCGACAAATACCAGCCCTCGTTAGTTATTTCCATTGAGCGCCCGGGTATGGCAGCGGATGGCCACTACTACAATATGCGCGGCGAAAATATTAGTGAACGCTGTGCCAGCTTTGATTATTTTCTAACCCTCGCCAACTGTCCAACCATTGGCATCGGCGATGGAGGTAATGAAATTGGCATGGGCAATGTGGCAGGTACTCTTGCTGGCCTGAATATAATCCCCTCGGCCACCTGCTGCGACGAACTGCTAATTGCGGATGTTTCCAACTGGGCAGCCCATGGTTTACTCGCCATGTTATCGACCCTGACAAACCAAGATATGCTAGCTGGTTGGGATAATTTAGCAGTATTAAACTACCTGTCCGAACGCGGTAGCGTCGATGGCGTGACTCGAGAAAACACATTAACTGAAGACGGGTTGAGCGCAGATATTAGCCAGCAACTTATCCAAAACCTGAGAAATATAATAAAAAAACCATAGTTGCAGAACATTCTTTCGAATTTACTCTTTATGGCGATAGATCGCCCTGAAAAACACTAAAAACGGAATGGTTATCAGGCTAATTTGCTTTGCGTATAAAGCACCTCACTGATACCATTTTTTCAAAATTAATAAGGCAACAATATGAGCATTGCATTTTTAGACGGCGCCTATCTACCTTTAGAAGAAGCCAGAATATCCCCGCTGGATAGAGGCTTTTTATTTGGTGACGGCATCTACGAAGTCGTGCCCTCCTATGCAGGAAGCATGGTTGGTTTTGCCCCCCATATAGCGCGAATGAAAAGTGGCTTGGCTGCCGTTGGCATTAAACTCGACTGGTCCGAGAGCGACTGGGCCGATCTATGCAATCGCCTTATTGAAGAAAATGGCGCCGGTAATCTGGGTATCTATCTGCATGTAAGTCGTGGTGCCGATACCAAACGTTTTCATGGCTTCCCCGAAAATGTAGCGCCAACAGTGTTTGCCTTTGCCTTTGATATTGCCCCGCCACCCATTGCCGATAAGGCTCTGGCCAAGGGCTACAAAGTATCCACCGCCAGAGACCTGCGCTGGGAGCGTTGCCATATCAAATCCACGGCACTGCTAGGCAATGTGCTACATTTTCAACAGGGTTATGAAAAAGGTCATAATGAAACCATACTGTTCAACGCCAACAATGAGCTGACCGAAGCCAGTGCCTGCAATGCCTTTATTGTTAAAGATGGCGTGGTAATTACACCGTCATTGGACAATCAGTTACTACCGGGCATTACGCGTCAGATTGTGCTCGATGTGCTGCGTAACGACGGCTCTATTGCGGTTGAAGAGCGCACAGTCACCATGGATGAAGTGGCCAATGCGGATGAAGTTTGGATTACTAGCTCCTCCAAAGAAATTGCCCCAGTAACAGAAGTGGACGGCATACCCGTCGGCAATGGTGAAGTGGGTGATGTATGGCTTGCTGCACAGGCGCTATACAGCGCTGGAAAATTTGACTACTAGAGCCACTGATTAGGTAAGCAAACGCATGTCTAGACCTACCCAGGCCATTATTGATCTTGAAGCACTGCGCCATAACTTTGTGCTGGCGCAGTCCTTGGCGCCACCTACATTGGCAAAACAGCCCAAAACCATCGCCATGGTAAAAGCCAATGCCTATGGGCATGGGGCGATTGAAGTGGCTACTGCACTGGCTCCTATTGCACCGGCATTTGGCGTCGCCAGTATTGAGGAAGCGCTCGATCTGCGCGCGAATGGTATTGCCCAGCCGATATTGCTGTTAGAGGGTACCTTCACCAGCGATGAAGTCACTATAGCGGCGCAGAATGATTTCTGGTTGATGGTCGAAAACCAGCCTCAGGTAGACGCCGTTATCAATGCCACACTGGCACGTAAAGTAACCATCTGGCTGGGAATGGATACCGGTATGCACCGCCTCGGCTTTCAACCCAACGACATTCAAAGCGCCTACGATACACTCCACAAAAGCCACAATGTTAATGATGAGATCGTGATCACCAGCCATTTTGCCTGTGCAGATGACCTGGACAGCGAGGCTACATTAGCGCAAATAAAGCAGTTTGATCTGCATATGCCCACCGCCAAAAAAACGCTCACTAGCTTGGCTAATTCGGCAGCGATTTTAGCCTGGCCCCAGGCCCACAGAGACTGGCAGCGACCAGGCTATATGCTCTATGGCAACAGCCCCTTCGATGCGCCACAGGAAAATGCTGATCAACTTAAACCAGTCATGAGTTTTGAGTCTGCGGTTATTTCCCTGCGTACTATCAAGGCCGGAGAATCAGTTGGCTACACCGCCAACTGGACCGCCGAGCGAGACTCAACCATAGCCACTGTGACCGTAGGCTATGGCGATGGCTATCCGCGCCAGGCGCCCAATGGCACACCCGTATTAATTAACGGCATACGCTGCCCGCTAGTTGGCCGAGTATCTATGGATATGATTACCGTTGATGTGACTGATTTAGCCACCGTCGCCATTGGGGATAAGACCGTACTTTGGGGCCCTGAATTACCGGTTAATGAGGTCGCTACTGTCTGTGGCACTATTGGCTATGAATTGCTGACACGCATGCCCGCCAGAGTGCCTAGAATTTATCGCTAGGGGCTTATATTAAGCGCCGTTGCCGATTTAACATCCTCGATAACCACATAGGTATGGGTCTGACTTATGCCCTCAATAGCCGACAGCTTCTCACCCAAAAACCGCTGATAATGCTGCATATCTGCCACGCGAATTTTTATCAAATAATCAAAACCACCCGCCACTAGCTGACATTCCTGCACCTCTACCATGCTTAGCATCTGCTGGTTAAACAACCGAATTGCCTCAGTGGTAGTACTAACTAGCTGCACCTCGATATAGGCACAGAGCGCCGCATTGGCTTTTACCGGATCGAGCAGCGCCACATAGTTGGTAATAAATCCCTCTTTCTCAAGCCGCTTCACTCGCTCCAAACAGGGCGTGGGTGTCAGGTTAACCTCACGCGCCAGATCCACATTGGCGATGCGGCCATTGCCCTGCAATGTATTTAGAATTCTGCGGTCTGTGCGATCTAAATCTGCCACTGTCTTCATGATTTCACCTCCTAAATAGCCAAATAATCTATTAGCATAATAGTCTTAAAATTCTCATTTTACAGAATTAAAAACTGCATATAGAGCAATTATGGAGACATATCCTAATATAAATCTACGACAATGCCCTATATTCCGCAAATATTATAGTTAGGCTATTGATATGAATCAGACAGCATTACGCGACAAAATCCGCCATGCAACTCATCAGGACGAGCATCAGGCTGTCACCCAACTACTCCATGCCAATCCCCTCTCAAGCACAGACCGAGATAAGATTCTGCAGAATGCCCGCCAACTGGTCACCCAGTGCCGTGCGGATAAAAATAGCAGCGGTACGCTGGATGCATTCTTACTAGAATTTGGTCTATCTAATACCGAGGGTGTTGCACTGATGTGTCTGGCCGAGGCACTGTTGCGCGTGCCCGATGCATTAACTGCAGATCGGCTCATCGCCGAAAAAATTCAAGCGGGAAACTGGAATCTACATCGCGGCCAATCGCAATCTCTATTCGTCAACGCCTCAACCTGGGGGCTTATGCTCACCGGCCAACTTGTGAGCCTCGACAGAGAAATTACTCAGGATACCAACCACTGGGTAAGACGCCTTACTGCTACCCTTGGTGAACCCGTTATTCGTGCCGCAGTTATGCAGGCCATGAAAATAATGGGCGGTCAATATGTGTTGGGCCGCACCATTGCCGAAGGCCTCAAGCGCGGAGCTAATCAAAATGATTCAGACACCCGTTTCTCATTCGATATGCTTGGCGAAGGTGCTCGCACCGAGGCCGATGCCGCTGAGTACCTAATAGCCTATAGCAATGCAATTGATAAAATTGGCAAAGCCGTTCTCCATGAAAATAACGCAAGCCAAAACAGCCCGGGGGAAACCAACCCGTCGGTCTATAGCGCCAATGGTATTTCCGTAAAACTCAGCGCCATACATCCCCGCTATTACTTTGCCCAGCACCAATCTGTGATGACAGAATTATTGCCGCGTATTAAACAGCTTTGCCTACAGGCTAAAAAATATAATATTGGCCTGTCTATAGATGCCGAAGAAGCCTACCGCCTCGATATCTCCCTAGATATTTTTGAAGCCTTGGCAAAAGATAGCGACCTAAAAGGTTGGCAAGGCCTCGGCTTTGTTCTTCAGGCCTACCAGAAACGCGCACCAGACACGGCCAAATGGTTAATCGGCCTCGCCAAAGAAACCAACCGCCGCCTAATGGTTCGCTTGGTAAAAGGTGCCTACTGGGATGCCGAAATTAAACATGCCCAAGAACTGGGTCTAAAAAGCTACCCAGTCTTTACCCGCAAAGCCAACACCGATCTCTGCTACCAATATTGCGCTGGCATTCTGCTAGAAGCCCAAGAAAATATTTACCCGCAGTTTGCAACGCACAACGCCTATACCGCCACCATGGTGTTAGAAATCGCCGGTGAGCGTGAATTTGAGTTCCAACGGCTCCACGGCATGGGCCACATACTCTATGCGCAATTAAAATCTCAACTTAAAACGACGGCCAGTGATCGATCCCTCGCCGTCAGGGTCTATGCACCTATTGGCAACCACAAAGATTTGCTCCCTTACCTAGTTCGTCGACTTCTGGAAAATGGTGCCAATAGCTCTTTTGTAAATCGCTTTTTGGATAACCAAATGCCCGTAGAAGAACTGCTTGGAGACACCAGAGATGAGGTGACAAAATCATTTCCCTACCAGCATAAAATGATCGCCATCCCAGATCAGATGTTTTCCGCTGTCGGCGAGCAGCGCAAAAATGCAGCTGGCATAGATTTAGATTCCCCCTTGGAAACTCAAGCGCTACTAAACAGCATCAAGCAAACCACAGAACTGGTTTCCCACCCCATTGTTAATGGTAAAGACATCGAAGGTGAGCTGCATCCCGCCTATAATCCAGCAGATCAAACAAAGCTAATTGCATACTATTCAAAAGCCAATGCGACGAACATTTTAGCCTCACTGGAATCTGCTCAGGCAGAACAGCCAGCATGGAATTCACTCGGCCATCAGGCTCGCGCAGAGATACTTGAAAAAGTCGCAGACCTTATGGAGAGAGATTGCGCACAGTTAATGGGGGTTATCGCTATTGAAGCGGGCCGAACCTTAGCCGATGGTATTTCCGAAGTACGCGAAGCGATAGATTTCTGTCGATACTACGCATTACAAGCCAGATCATTACCCTCCCATAACCTTCAAGGACAGGGTGTATTCCTGTGCATTAGCCCCTGGAACTTCCCACTGGCAATCTTTGTAGGGCAGATCGCAGCAGCCCTAGCCGCAGGCAACACCGTCATCGCCAAACCCGCTGCCCAGACCCCAGCCATAGCAGCCTGTGCTGTCAGGCTATTCCATGCAGCCGGAGTTCCCGGTGCTGCCCTGCAACTACTTCTTGGCAGCGGCTCGCAGATAGGTAAGCTGCTCGTCGGCGATAGCCGCATTGCAGGCATCGCCTTTACCGGTTCAACAGATACCGCTCAAAGTATTAACAAACAGCTCGCCGCACGCCCGGGCAGCCCCATACCCTTCATCGCCGAAACCGGTGGCCAGAACTGCATGGTAGTCGACTCCACCGCCCTGCCCGAACAGGTGGTGGATGATGTTATCACCTCAGCCTTTCAAAGCGCTGGCCAACGCTGCTCCGCACTGCGCGTA
>DDDD01000089.1:19651-19878 GCA_002335945.1 Porticoccaceae bacterium UBA1989 | reverse complement strand
CCGTCTCTTAGGGTGATAAGTTCTTGCTCGCCTATATCTGTGCTGTAGGTGGTTTTGTTGATGTCGATAATAATCGGCAGGGCCAGCACTGCGACTAATGTGGCTGTTACCATTGCGGCCAGCGGGCGGTTCCAGTTGGGTAATTTGATTAATGCTGCCACTTTGTCAAATAGTCGCGCGCTGGTTGACTGGGTGCTGAGTGGTTCTTGAACGACGGCCAGTTCGGT
>DDDD01000089.1:19450-19600 GCA_002335945.1 Porticoccaceae bacterium UBA1989 | reverse complement strand
GCCATCCATGCGCGGAAGTTTTGCAGGTCTTTTGCACTGGGTTCGCCGTGAAGTTTGGCGATCCAGGCGCAGGCTTGCTGGTTAATACTGGTGGTCGCGTTCATCTTTTATCTTGCCCCCCTAGTTGACGGGCTATCAGTTCCTCTATGT
>DDDD01000089.1:15325-19425 GCA_002335945.1 Porticoccaceae bacterium UBA1989 | reverse complement strand
GGGTCTTCCATGCGCTGCATATAAGCGTGACAAATTTCCAGGCCTTTGGCGACATGCTTTTCGATGACGCTGGTGCCTATATTGAGCTCGGCGGCTATCTCTTTATATGACATGCCATACACTTTGGCCATCAAAAATACGCGGCGGCATCGGGGTGGCATTTCCAGTGCTGACTGGCAAAACATGCCGATTTTTTCTCGTGCTGCTGCATGGTCTTCCACTGAGGCTTCATCATTGATGATCTCTAAGCCATCATAATCCTCAACATAATTCATGATTTGTCGGGACTTTTTTGTCAATTGTGTTAACGCTGCATTTCTGGCGACGCGGAAGAGAAAGGCTTTGGGTTGCTGAATCTGTTGTTTTTTCTCGGCGGTGAAGGCTTTTAGGTAGGTGTCTTGCACTACGTCTTCGATATCTTGCGGGCGTGACAAAAAGCGCGATATAAACCGTTTGAGGAATGTTTCGTGTTTTATAAAGGCCTCAGTGATCGACCGCGACCTGTCCTTCGACTGGTGTTTTTTTGGCTCGTCCATAAAGCGTCCGCACTGCGCCACTCAACCGTGGACTTATAGAATTTTTGGTACTCCTGTCACATAAGTGTAGACGAATAAAAGCTGGTGGGCCGGTTGCCACCAGCTAAGTTCTCACCCGCCCTGATTCATGCATTATCCAGTTGTGGTGTATTCTCTGTGAGATAACTGCGCACCCGGTCCTGATGTGCCACTAATTCTGGGGCATGGGATGCCTGACATGTCTAATCTTTTAATAAAATAAACTGCTGAGCTAAGCGAATCATCAGTTCTTTTTGTTCAGGCTTACTTTCTGCCACCAACAGAGCCAAGGCGACTAATGTGTTGTCATTTATTAGACGTTCGACTGGCTTCGCCAGCAGATGCTGGTTGTTGCGTAAATACCATAAAAATAAAAACGATGCCGTGCGTTTATTGCCGTCTGCAAGTGGGTGGTTTTTGATTACAAAATACAATAGGTGTGCGGCGCGGCTGGCAACATTGGGATAGAACCAGTCACCGGCAAAACCCTGCTCAATAGTTGCCAGTGCCGATGCCAGGCCATTGCTGCGCAACTGAGCAAACAATTCGGTGGCTTCGCCTTTGCTCATTAGCTCACGTTTCAGCTGATCAATAGCTACCAGTGTGTCGTCCAACCCTAGCGACCGCATACCTTGTTGCTTGGTTGTTGCATCGACCAGACTTTCCTCGTCATAGCCTTGGAGCAATGACCAGCTGCGGGCGTAATCGTTGATAACTGCCAGTACCGCTTGACCCACAGGATTAACCAGCTGCTGATTAGCCAGAGTTTCCGACAGCAGGTGAAGGGCTTGCTCAAACTCAATGCCCCGCTCCTGCAACCGAGTCTGGTTGAGGGTATAACCCTCCACTAAGTATTGCGTTAAGATTTCAGTAGCCCAAATACGAAACTGTGTTGCGCGACCTGAGTTAACCCGATAGCCAACAGATATAATCGCATCGAGATTGTAGTGCTTAAGGTTACGACGCACCTGCCTGCCGCCCTCATTTTGAACTTGTAAGAAATCCTTACAAGTTGCCGTCTCTATTAATTCACCATCAGCAAAGATCTTTTTAAGATGCATAGTGATATTTTGTGGTTTAACTTGAAACAACTCTGCTATCTGTGCCTGCGTCAGCCAGGCAGTGTCCTGCTGCAAGGAAACCTCCAATTGCACGGTTCCGTCGGCAGATTGGAATATCTGTATTTGATTGTTGGCAGTCATATCTCAGTCCTTTATGTAATAACCGCAGCTTTGTTGTCATAACTCCCTATAGATGACCCAAAAAAACTTCCTGTTGCTGAATAGCCCAACATACTTATGCAAAACACCCTCAAAACAAGTACTCTACAGCTCTAAATGTATAGCCTATAAATGAGTCCATGACCGACAAAAAAATCCGCCTCACCCAATACAGCCACGGCGCTGGCTGCGGCTGCAAAATAGCCCCTAGCGTTTTAGAGACCTTCCTCAAAACCGACTATGTTGCGCCTGATGATCCTCGATTACTGGTGGGAAATAACACCAAAGACGATGCCGCGGTCTACGACCTAGGCGATGGCACTGGTGTCATTAGTACCACTGATTTCTTTATGCCGATTGTCGACGATCCCTTTGAGTTTGGCCGTGTCGCCGCTACCAATGCTATTAGCGACATCTATGCCATGGGTGGTACACCGATGATGGCCATTGCTATTTTAGGCTGGCCTATCAATGTATTAGCGGCTGAAGTGGCGCAAAAAGTGATTGATGGTGGGCGACATGCCTGTGGGGAAGCGGGAATTCACTTGGCGGGTGGTCATTCAATTGATTCGCCCGAGCCGATCTTTGGCTTGGCGGTAACCGGCCGTGTAGACCTTGCTCACCTGAAACAGAACTGCACAGCCAAGGCTGGTGACCAGCTGTTTTTAACCAAGCCAATAGGTGTGGGAATTCTGACTACGGCTGAAAAGCAGGGTAAGTTACTGCCTGAGCATGCTCGTTTGGCTGTTGAGAGTATGATGAAATTGAATACTATTGGTGCTGAGCTGGCAAAGATTGATGGTGTGACAGCCATGACCGATGTCACTGGCTTTGGTCTACTAGGCCACCTGCTGGAGATCTGTGAGGGTAGTACGCTATCTGCAACCGTGAACCTGAATAATGTCCCTCTGCTGGATGATGCAGTGATTAGCTATCTTGAGCAGGGCTGCGTACCTGGTGGCAGCACTCGCAATTGGGAAAGTATTCATCAGCATGTCAGTGGCACTGACCTGCAGAGCCAAACCCTACTCTGTGACCCACAAACCAGTGGCGGTTTACTCGTCGCTGTTAAACCAGACTGTGCTGATGCCGTAAGCGCATTGTTAAAGGCTGCTGGTTGCCATCACCTCCCTGTTGGGACACTTTTTGCCTCAGGTGACGGCGCAACGATTCAGGTTGTCTCTTGAGCCTGCCAACCGTTAATCATTATCGAGAGCTATTGCTTAACGATACGCCAATGATTGATGTGCGAGCGCCCGTTGAATTTATCACTGGCGCTCTACCCTCTTCCGCTAACCTGCCGTTAATGTCAGATGACGAGCGTCATCAGGTCGGTATTCGTTATAAAAATAATGGCCAGCAGTCAGCTATTGAGCTGGGTAATAGCTTGGTGGTGGGTGACGTTAAAGAGCAGCGAGTGCAGGCTTGGAAAGCGTTTATGACAGCTAACCCCAGCGCTGTGCTCTATTGCGCTCGCGGTGGGTTACGTTCCGAGCTCAGCTGTGAATGGCTTGGGGATATTGGTATTGACTGCCCTAAGGTTGAGGGTGGATATAAGGCTCTGCGTGGTTTTCTGTATCAATACTTGATTGATTACAGCGCGAATAATTCGTTCACCATTTTATCGGGTATGACTGGCACAGGTAAGACCGAAATTATTCATCAGCTTGCTAATGCGGTTGATCTTGAAGGTGCAGCCAATCACAAGGGTTCTAGTTTTGGGCGGCCCTTAGATGGCCAACCCGTGCAGACTAATTTTGAAAACCGTATTGCTTTGGATATTTTAAAAATAGAAGCGGCATTACCAGAAACAAAAATTGTGCTCGAAGATGAAAGCCGCAATATTGGTGCTCGCCATCTGCCTCATTATTTTTCTGACCGCATGGCCCAGAGTTCTTTTGTGGTTATTGAAATGGATTTTGAGGAGCGCCTAGAACGGTTATGGCAGGAATATGTGGTTGAACGTTACCTCAAAACTATGGCCTTTTATGGCTCTAGCGGTGAGCAGGAATTTGCGGACTATCTAACTCAGAGCTTACTCCGCGTGCAGAAACGTTTGGGTGGGCAGCGCACTAAAGAGCTTTTAGCCTCTATGGAAAATGCTATTGCCGTTCAACATCAGGATAACTTTGCGAGTCACCGTCATTGGCTGACGGGGTTAACTAGAGAGTATTACGACCCTATGTACAGTTATCAGCTGGAGAAGAAAAAAGACTTGGTGGCGTTTCGGGGTAATCGTGAAGAGGTGATTGATTGGCTGGGTTCGGTGGGCTGAGATCCCTCGTCGCGTTGCTCTGTCAGGATGACCGGAGTGGGGCTCTGCCGG
>DDDD01000089.1:0-15276 GCA_002335945.1 Porticoccaceae bacterium UBA1989 | reverse complement strand
GCTCTGCCGGAATGACCGTTTTGGGGTCTGTCGGGTACTTTCATCTTGTCATTTCGACCGCAGGGAGAAATCTCTATTATAAAACTGTGAACCCAATCAACCCAGCCCATCCTGAGATTAATAAAATGGCTAAAATTCTAGCCATAGCAATCAGTCATGGACAAACAATACGCGGTTTATATTCTTACCAATAGAAACAACAAGGTTATGTATGTCGGTGTAACTAGTAATTTACCACGACGAATTGCGCAGCATCAAGATAAGCTAGTAGATGGCTTTACCGCAAAATACAATATAAATAAGTTGGTTTACTACGACCTAACCAGTGATATTTTTTCGGCAATATCTAGAGAAAAAGAAATTAAGAAGTGGCGCAGAGAAAAGAAGAATCGGCTTGTTGAGAGTATGAATCCGGAATGGCGAGAATTGGTTGTTTGAGATCCCTCGTCGCTACGCTCTGGCGGGATGACAGGGTAAGCTTGNNTCGACCCGCCCTGTCATTTCGACCGTAGGGAGAAATCTCACTAATAAAACATCAATCTACCAACCACTTATACATCACCAATGCATCGACATAGCCTTCTACCGGATGCTTAAAAGCTTTAGATAATCGGCCCACAGTGTCAAACCCCAGCTTTTCCCAGAGTCCCACCGCGCCAGTATTGGTAGACGCCACAAAATTAAATTGCATGGCTCTATACCCTAATTCCACTGCAATTTTTTGCGAATGCTTGCACATGGCAGTCGCTAGACCCTGTCCACGAGCTGCATCTGAAACCATATATCCGCAGTTGCATACATGGGCACCAGGACCAGCCTGATTAGTTTTAATGTAGTAGGTACCGAGAATTTCTCCGTCCTCTTCAACCACAAAGGTTTTAGCGGGCAATTTCATCCAGAGGTGGTGGGCTTCTTGTTCGGAGATATCTGCGCTGTAGGCATAGGTATCACCTGCCACTGCGATCGACCGAAAAATTGGCCAAATCCCAGCGAAGTCACTTGCCTTGGCTTCCTGAATAATCATCCGATTTCCCTCATCATTTCTCTATTCTGGATACTCTTCAAACGCCGTCACACCCTCAGGCATCACTTCCCAACTTGCCTTTGATCCAACAAATATATGGCGGTCAATCTCTACCTTCGGATCGCCATCCATACAGCCAAGCGTGAGGCTGTGAATAAAGCCATTATAAACAATGCTTAATGTTGACCCACAGTGTTTGCAAAACTGAACACCGTAACCCCTCTCTCCCACATAGCTCGTTAGCTGATCTTCTCCCTGTATCCAGGAGAATTTCTCGGCATCCACTTCAGCACAGGCGGATGCCTGTGCTGCAAAGATACGTCTGCACATGGAACAGTGACAGCTGCGTGCATCTTTTAGCGGGCCTACCAATGAATACTTCACGGCTTCGCAAGAACAGCTACCTGTAATCTGTGATGCCATTATTAATTATCTCTTTTACGCTCTATTTATGATTAACGGGGCTGCATTCTCACAGCGCCATCCAAACGAATGGTCTCGCCATTGAGGTAACTATTCTCAACCATATGGGCTACTAAAAGGCCAAATTCTGAAGGTTCGCCCAATCGTTTAGGGAACGGAATATTGCTCACAATACCATCCTGAACCGGCTGTGGCATACCCATCATCAATGGAGTCGCCATTACACCGGGGGCGATGGTGTTGACACGAATACCCTGACTGGCTAGATCGCGGGCCATCGGCAAGGTCATTCCTACGATGCCACCTTTGGTTGCAGAATAAGCGGCCTGCCCCATCTGGCCATCAAAGGCGGCAATAGAAGCGGTATTAATAATGACACCTTTTTCAGCTTTTTCATCTGGCTCGTTAAGGGCCATAGCGGCGGCAGCACAGCGAGAAATATTAAAGGTACCAATCAGGTTGACCTCAATTACTTTGCGGTAAAGATCTAGATCATGGGGCTGGCCTTCGCGATCAATCGTTTTTACGGCAATGCCAATACCGGCACAGTTGACGCAGATATCAACACGTCCTAGGTCTGCTTTAATTTTATTAAACGCGGCTTCAACATCAGGGCCACTGGACACATCTAGTTGGATAAAATTCGCTTTTTCAGCGCCAAGCTCTGCGACTGCTTTGGCACAGGCCTCTGCATTCATATCAATAATGACAACCGTTGCGCCACCGTCGACCAGTGCCTGTGCCGCTGCTCGACCAAGGCCTGAGCCTCCACCAGTTACCACTGCTACTTTATTATGTAGGTCCATCTCGCTCTCCCAATTTTAAATTTTTTAAAGAATCTCATTTAATAATTCGCGGGCAATAATAATCCGCTGAATTTCACTGGTGCCCTCATAAATACTTGTTATGCGCGCATCTCGCGACCAGCGTTCTAATGGATATTCGGCACTGTAACCATTGCCACCTAAAAGCTGTAAGGCCGTGTAGCAAGCTGCATTGGCTTTTTCACTTGAAAAAACCTTGGCCATAGAGGCCTCTTTCGAAAAGCTTAAACCCTGCTCTTTTCGGGAAGCTGCCTGCATTAATAATAATCGCGCGGCTTCTAATTCGGTGTAACGATCAGCCAGCATCCATTGCAGCCCCTGGAAGTTTGAAATGGCCTGGCCAAACTGCTGACGCTCGGTAATATGTTGCCGCGCATAATCCATGGCAGCCAAACCTATCCCCAAAGCAAATGACCCTACTCCAATGCGACCACCCGCCAACTCGCCCACCGCAATTTTAAAGCCCTGATTTTCAGTTCCTAAAATAGAACCAGCTGGTATGCGGCAATCGGTAAACAGCACCTCATTCGTAGACGAGCCTTTTTGGCCCATCTTATGCTCGGCTTTGCCAATGGATAGTCCGGGGTTATTTGCTTCGACTAAAAAGCAGGTAATGCCTTTGCCCTTGGCTGCCTCGGCATCTGTGACGGCCCAAACCACAAACAGACCTGCGTATTCGGCGCTGGTGATGTAAAGTTTGGTACCATTAAGCACCCAGCTATCGCCCTCTTTAACAGCACGAGTCTTCATTCCAGCGGGGTCCGAGCCTGCAACCGATTCAGTTAGGCAAAAGCCACCTGCCGGATATTCACCAGAACAGAGCTTGGGTAGGTAATTTTGTTTTTGTTGTTCGGTGCCGCAAGCCTGGATGACTTCGCCCACCATATTGGTCACTGACACTGTCACTGCTGTCGAGGCGCAGGCGCGGCCCAATTCTGTCAGCGCCACACTGAAGGCGACCGACCCAGCCTCTGTACCGCCATATTCGGCCGAGATATTGAGTCCCATAAAGCCTAAATCAGCAAGTTTTTGTAAGTTGGCCAATAATAGCGCTCGGCCTTGACCGATATCGAGCTGGGCTGCGATAGGAAATAGTTCATCTGTAGAAAAACGCCGCGCTGTAGCCTGAATAAACTGCTGCTCTTCACTGAGCTGTAAATGCATATAGCATCTCCTTTGCTATGGTTGACTGTGCCTAGAAACTAGGAGGCAGGGTTGCGCACTAAAACAAAAGGCAAAATTACCTAATCCCAAAGTATAGTTGGTATTCCCTGTTATTCCATTGCTTGCTAAGGCGCAACTGCAGACATTGAGTTAATAAAGTCGATCCAAAGACACACTTTGACCCTGCTCGAGGCTGTTAATCAGAGCGCTTATTTTTCGGTTTATCGGCGCCTCAATACCCAATGCCTCAGCTCGGTTGGCAACGGCCTCATTGAGAAACTCAATTTCAGTTTTTCTACCTATTTGGATATCCTCCCACATCGACGAGCGGGCGTGAGGATCAATATCTAGCATCGTCTTGGCCAGATGTAGGAATATCCAGTTTGGCAAGCTCAGGATAATCGGCATCCAGGACGGCTTTACCGCAGTAAATTGTGCCAGTTCAACTCCTTCCATCGCTGCTACTGCCAGCCATTCACGCTGGGCTGCAGCATAAACCTTTCGCAGCTTATGGTTTTCAAGCTGAGTTTTTATAGGCTGATCTGCAATCGCATTGAGCGCATTGTTCAAATTAAGCAGTAATTTTCCGTAGATCATAGATTGCATATCGACATGCAGTTCACAGGGAAAACCAATGCCGCCGAGTTGCTTGGCAAGCTGTTCTGTCACTGGGGTTCGATGAAACAGAAATTTGCCCTCAGTGCCCCGATGAAAATGCGCATTGTCCTGACTCAATATATTAAAAGGCGTGATGCCCTGCTTCACTTTCTGGCTTGGCAAATGGTGCCGAATGAGCTCTAGGCTATCGAGGCCATTTTGCATAAAAATTAGCTCCGCTCCATCTTCAGCAAGCTGCTGCAAATCCGACAGTACAGTCTCGAGCTGATGACATTTCAGCGTCACGAACACTGCATCAAATGTTTCATCTGTCAGCTGGGTTATCAGCGCAGTTGGCATAACCTTTTCATTCTGGCCCTGGTAGTCGGTAAGTGTTATACCACCGGCATCCAAGATCGAACAACGAATACGCTCGCGACAGATAAGACTGACCTCATGGCCGCACAGTTGTAACAGCCCCCCGAGATAACAGCCGGTTGAGCCCGCACCAAAAATTGCCAATTGCATATTCCCTCTCATAGCGTTCTACTCGACGCCTGTTATGAGCCCTTTCGATTCGGCATGCCGATAATTACCGCGCCTTCCCTAGAGAGCCAAAGCCCAGCATTAAATACTGAGATCACGCAGGTTGTAATCTTTTAACTCCGCCTTCACGGAATCATTCCAATGAAAGGTTTTGCCTGAATCGATAAACGGTCGATACTGATATGCTACTTCTTCAGGGAAACGTTGCTTGCGTGCATCGATAGCATAACCCAGCGGCTTCGAACGCTCATCGATTAGGGCCTCATCATAAAACATAGGCTCGCTATACAATCCGGGTCCTTGAATTCCTAATACTGATGAACGGCGGTGAAAGCCGAAATTTACCGTGACTCTTGTTTCAAAACCGCAGTTAGGAAATGATCCGTGAAGCAGCTGGCGATTACAGATGATGACATCGCCGGGGTTACAGACCAGTGGCACCATCCCTTCTATGCGTTCACTGCCAGACTCTTGCACCAGCTTTTTAATATCAATTTTGCCCACCTTATGACTGCCGGGCTTTACCCAAACGCCATTGACTGCGGTGCTACCATAAACT
This sequence comes from Porticoccaceae bacterium UBA1989, assembly GCA_002335945.1. Classification (GTDB taxonomy): domain Bacteria; phylum Pseudomonadota; class Gammaproteobacteria; order Pseudomonadales; family Porticoccaceae; genus HTCC2207. Next base: position 10,139 of record DDDD01000089.1, on the reverse strand, counting down.
TGGGCCATAAAATTAAAACCATGAATGCCTTCGTCAAAATCCTTACTGTTCCAATGGGTATTACCATCTTGGTGCCATGATACTGCAGCGCCAATACCTGGATCCTTGATAAATAGACTTTCGTTGAATGGGGCAAAATCCTTACCATTGATTGTCTCGGCTACACGTAACAGCTGCGGATGGCCGTAAACACGCAAACAGCTTTCAGAAAATTGCAGCGAGCCCAATAAAATAAACGGTGAAAACTCTGGCGCCTGTTCGCTCGCCTGAGGTTCAAATAGCTTCACCTGATGACGTCCATTGGCCAGCGCTGTGCCTCCCAATGGGTCACCCAATGGCTTTGACCATACAAGGTTGGGGCCAAGGCAATCTGCTCCTAGAGCCGGCTTACCGTCTTTCGTGAGTTTACCGTTAGGCTCTGAAGGATAGGCTTCACGTATGGCGTGCAGATCAGTTTTTATATCGTCCAGCTCGTCTTCAGCTAACACCCCCTCAAACACATAAAAGCCATATTTAGAGTAGGCATCCAAAATATCTTGAGCTAAGTCACCGTTGTCATCAAAGCGAATCTCTCCGCGGTTATTTATAAGGTAGGCGTTTCGTTCACCCTCCACTAGGTAATCACGCATGGCATCGGCGTCTTCGCCATAGTGGGCAGCGCAAGCTGCAATTGATTGACTGATATCTTGTTTCATAATTAGACCTTTGCTAATATTTACACTTTTTAGTATGCAACAAGTTTAATGCATACTAAAATCTGTGGTCAAGCATTTTTGCTAAGGTCGATTAATGGGCAATCCAGTCATTGCTAGGGGGAATACTACCCGCCAAGCGAACAAACTATTACGTCGCCAACGTATCCTACATGTGGCTCGTCATTTGATTGCCTCACAGGGCTTTGATGCATTCACTCTAAGTCAGCTTGCTTTAGAGGCTGAAGTATCTACGCCTACCATTCACAACCTATTTGGCAAGAAGGCTGATGTTTTTCAAGAGCTTGTTGCGGATATGGTTGTGAAGATAGGTGTCGCGATGTCGAACCCTGACGTGTCCGACCCTATCGAGGGTGGGGAGGTTTTTATCGACAATTTACTGCAACTATATGCAAAAGATGAAGCCTTTTACCGCGCCGCTTTTATAGCTGGCGATCGAACAAAATTATTCGACCATGAGCTGCCAACCGGTATTTTCCGTCAGTCTATGCAAATAGCTCAACGTATCTGCGCTGCTGCCAAAGAAAATGGGTTTCTGCACGGTAATATCGAAACAGCTAAGCTTGCCGAGCAGCTTTTCGCGTGCCAGAGGCTCGCTCGTCAGGACTGGGTAAATGGATATATAGATTTGAAGCGCTATCGCACTCAGGTGTTGATAGGCATGTACATGACTTACGCTGCCGATGCCAGGCCCGATTTTTATCAACGATTGTGCGAAAAAATCGAAGAACTCAGTAAAAACTAACAATGTGGAATGGCACTTAAGGCCAACCTGTCTATCTGAGAAAAATCCCTGCTTCATTAGTTATTACAAAAAAGTCAGAACTCTAGGTTTTAGGCTCCTGCACTAGAACAAAGGGTGGAATAACCAACGCCCAAAGTGTGGTCTGATTATTAAACCATTCCATCGCCTGCCGATCAGTAATCTCAAAGACTGACTTATCGCTGAGCCAGGTCTGTATCAGTGTGGCATTATCTTCATTTAAGGCGATAGCCACTTTAATGAGATCGGCGCCGGCAGCCACCCCCAGCACATTGCCAGAGGCATAATGCTTTTGCAGCTCTTGCCAACTGATTTTGGCGGTCTCGCTATTGAGCCGGGCAATCAGGGCCTGCCGGTCTGTCACGTCTGTTACTTCAGCTGTTTCAGTTTTATCGGTCATTTTAATATTCTAATAATTAAGTGGTCGGTCGGTATGAAGCAGGTCGCAAGGATAAAGGGCTAGAGTGCAGTAATCAATTACACTGCGGTTAAGGTTTCCAAGCAAAACAATAAAGGGCAATAACCATGGTACATATTAAACAGGCGGGCATAGAGGATATCGAGACGATTATTCCGCTATTTACCGCCTACAGAACCTTTTACAAGGTCGAGTCCGATCCCGCTCAACTTCGTAGTTATCTGTATGAACGGCTAACCAATAATCAATGCGTTATCTTTCTAGCCATGCTTAATGAAACCCCTGTTGGTTTTACCCAGCTCTATCCCGGGTTTAGCTCACTAAGCCTTAAAAACACCTGGATATTATATGATTTATTTGTCGTACCGGAGGCACGTCGCTCGGCAATAGGCCAGCAGTTAATGGATAGTGCCAAGCAGATGGCGGAAGAGAGCGGCGCCTGCGAGATTATGTTGCAGACTGCAACAAACAATGTATCGGCCCAGGGTCTCTATGAAAAACTCGGTTACGAGCGCGATAATGATTTCTACTGTTACTATCTAGAGCTGACTGCTTAAGGCTAACTATTTAACGCGAACTAAAAAGCCCGAGTACTAGCCCATCCAATGGCAAAAGTTACGCAGTAACTTGAGACCGGCATCCGCACTTTTTTCAGGGTGGAACTGCACGGCAAACAGGTTTTTATAACTGAGGGCTGCCGCAAAGTCAGATCCATAGTCGCAGATGCCTGAAACATTGGGGTTGTTGAGCGCGTCCACATAATAGCTGTGCACAAAGTAGAAGGGACTATTCTGCTCAATGCCCTGCCACAATGGATGGTCTATGGTTTGGTGGACATTATTCCATCCCATGTGTGGCACTTTCAACTTAGCACCCTGTTCGTCAACCAAATCATTACCAAAGAATTTGACCTGGCCGGGCAACAGCCCCAGACAGTCGACACCGCCGTTTTCTTCACTGTGCTGCATCAGTGCCTGCATACCCACACAGATGGCCAACACTGGCTTGGTTTTCATTGCTTGGCTAACCACATCGCCAACATTTAGGCGCTGAATCTCGCCCATGCAATCGCGAATCGCGCCCACACCGGGAAACACCACACGGTCAGCATCTTCAATTAGGGCGGGATCGACGGTAATAGATACCTTGGCACCTGGGCATACATGCTCTAGGGCTTTAGCGACGGAATGGAGGTTGCCCATTCCATAATCGATCACGGCAATATGGCTACGAAAATCACTCATAAATAGGTATCACAGGCTATCAGGAAATTAAGGGGTTCTTTTTAGCGGCTAGACTTTCTAGTGGGTTCGCTTTCTAGTCGGTGCACTTTTTAGAGGGTACGCCTTCTCGTGGGTACACTTTTTACAGAGTACCCTTTGTAGAAGGCATTACACCGGCCATGCGCTCATCCGCAGATGCCGCCATACGCAGCGCGCGACCAAAGGCCTTAAAGATTGTCTCAACCTGATGGTGGGCATTGGAGCCGCGCAGATTATCAATGTGCAGGGATACCAGGGCGTGATTTACAAAGCCTTGAAAAAACTCGCGGGCCAGATCAACATCAAACCCACCGACATGGCTGCGCACGAAGTCTGCTTTCATAATCAGGCCGGGACGACCAGAAAAATCCATCACCACACGGGACAGTGCTTCATCAAGTGGCACATAGGCATGGCCATAACGGGTCAGACCTTTTTTGTCACCAATCGCTTCGGCAACGGCCATACCCAAGGTAATGCCGATATCTTCCACCGTGTGGTGATCGTCAATGTGGGTGTCACCTGTCGCCTGAACATCCAGATCAACTAAACCGTGGCGCGCAATTTGATCCATCATATGCTCTAGAAAAGGGACCGGCGTGGCAAAGTTCGCCTTACCTGTTCCATCCAGATTTACGGTCACTGTTATCTGTGATTCCAATGTGTTGCGCGTCACTGTCGCAATGCGATCAGCCATGAGGTTCTCCAGGATCAATAAAATCGGCGGCATTATAGCGTAAATTACAGGTTGCTACAGCGCAAAAAATCGTTAGACTATATTCTTTATATTCCAATATCGTTTGGACGCTACCTTTCTAATGAAACGACTCAATACATTATGCGCGATCGCGCTCTGTTTGATTATCGGCCTCGCGTCGGTAACTGCGTCTGCTCATACTCATAATGATCATCAGGAAAGTAGCTGTTCAGTCAGTGTATTACAGCATTCCTCAGCAGCGGTTGCGGCTGAAGCCAGCAAAACTTACATCACCAGAGTCACAACCCCGAAAACCATCCCCAGTGTACAGGCTGTTGGCAGCCGCATCAGAAATTGCCAGCTCGCCAGAGCCCCACCCTTTTACCTCTAAATAATTTGTAGCCCCCACCTGTTGGAACAAATTTGTGCCGGTTATTCGGCGCACCTATTATTTTTAGAGGAACACAGTATGAAACAGTTAAATACCGTTAAGTTACCCTTGGCAGCTGCCCTTGTTAGCTTGTCCTGCAGTGCTTTCACTCAGGAAATGGAAGAAGTTATTGTTACATCATCGTTAATTGATGCCTCATCGGACGCAATCTCAAACCCACTGCATGTTATCAATGGTGAGTCTATTGCCAACGATGCAAGCCAAAGCATTGGTGCCAGTATCGATGGTCTGGTGGGCGTATCCTCCAGTGATTATGGTGCCGCTGTTGGTCAGCCTATTATCAGAGGCATGTCGGGAAGCCGGGTGAAAATCCTCAATAACGGTGTGGTAGTTAGAGATGTTTCAGGTTTGGGGCCTGATCATGTTAATGACGTAGATTTAAATAATATTCAGCAAATCGAAATAGTTAGAGGGCCATCGTCCTTACTTTATTCCAATGGAACCATCGGCGGAATTGTCAATATTGTTGATAATACGATTGCCAGAAAAGACTTTGAAGAGTCAACGTTTAGGCTTGGTCTTGAGGCTCAGACAGTCAATGACGGTGACTCTCACGATGTCTCTTACCAAAACAATTTGGGTGGTTTGAATATTAGCGCTGCCTACAAAGACTCTAAGTTTGGTGACTATGACATTCCCAATGGCGCAGTTATTCATCATGAGGATGACGACCATGCAGGCGAAGAGCATGAAGAAGAGCTGGGTTATCTACCCAATTCCGACTCTGGGTCTACTGCACAAAGATTAGGTATTTCCAGGACCGGAGATTGGGGATATTTTGGTGTGTCTATTAGCGAAACCGAAAACCTTTACGGCATTCCTTTTCACGGTGATAGTCACGATGAAGATGAGCTTGAAGAGGAAGACGAGCATGAGGGCGAGAGAATCTTCTCTAAAACTGATTCTAACGTTATCAATGTAGAGGGATCTTATATTGTAGGTAATAGCTGGTTAACAAAAATTGATTACCAGTTTAGAGACTCCGATTATGCTCACACTGAGCAGCATGCCGAAGAAGAAGGACATGTGGAAGGGGAAGAGGAAGAAGATCATCACGAAGAGGAGCCAACAACCTTCACCAATGATGCTCAAGAATATGGTGCGATCTTTGATTTAGGTAATGATTCACTCTCACAAAAAGTCGCGGTTAATTATGTGATTGAGGATATTTCTGTTATTGGCCACGAGGCCTTTATCAACCCAACAGAAAGCAAAGAGCTGACCCTAGGTTACTATCTGAGTAAAGAGCTGGACCTATTTCATGTGGACCTTGGCGTTAGGCATGATCAAATTTCCAGAAATGGTTCTATCAGCCATCATGAGGAGCACGAAGAACCCGAAGAAGAACTCGAAGAAGACCATGAAGAAGAACTGGAGTTTTTTGATCGAGATATCAACACTACCAGCTATTCCCTGACTCTAAGCCGCGATGTCACTGAGTTTTTAGAGGTGGGTTTAGGACTTTCCTCCGTCGAGAGAGCGCCTTCAGCAGTAGAGCTATTAATGAATGGTCCTCATCTGGCAACAGGTAGATTTGAAGCAGGTAATTTCAACCTCGAGTCTGAAAGAGCAGATAATATCGATCTGAGCTTTAGCTATAGCAATAACGGCCTTTATGCTGGCTTGACGTTCTTCCATAACGATGTGAACAACTATATCTATCTTATGGATGAGACTGAAGGTGATCATGCCGATCATGGAGATGACGATCATGATGGTTTAATCCTTGCCAATTATCTTCAGCAGGATGCCAAATTCAAAGGTTATGAACTTGAAGTGGGCAAAACATTTGACCTTGCTCGAGGCGCACTAAGCCTGTCATTTGCAAGAGATTCTGTTTCAGGTGAGTTCACTGACGGAAGTAACATCCCACGCATGACCCCAGAAAGAGACCTATATAAGGTTCACTATGTGGAAGATGGGCTGACGGTTACGCTGCTTCTCAAAGATGTATCGGCTCAGAATGATAGGGCAGAAAATGAAACGGCCACCAGTGGATTTCAAATGTTGAATCTGAATCTATCAAAAACTATTGAGACCAGTCCAGGGCATGAGCTAGTGTTATCTGTGTTCGGTAAAAACTTACTGGATGAGGCAGCTAGAAATCACAGTTCATTTGTTAAAGACGAAGTACCAATGTCTGGCAGAAATCTGGGATTACGCGCGAGCTACTCGTTTTAAAATACGAGTTGCTTTAATGCAATTTCATTTTTGTAATATATAGTCCCCTAAGGAGGACGCACTCTAGCCTTTGAGGTAAGATACTCATTTTGAACTAGGCGAGTGATGCACCTTGGGAAAAATATTTAAATTTTGGTTAGGCTGTGTCGTATTTACTGTCACTGTTGTGGTTGTTGGGGTTGTTTATTTTGTTACTGTATTTGACCCCAACGATTACAAGTCTGAAATCGAGGCCATGGCTGCCAAGCAGGATGTCGAGTTATCTATTGATGGCGATCTGGCCTGGCAGTTTTTACCCAAGCCAGGCATCAGCGTTAGTAATATTAATTTCTCTACCCAGAGACGGGATTTAGGCCCGGACATAGATGCGCTGTCCGGGCAGATTGGTCAGGCAACGCTGGTTACTGACTGGAGTTCACTTTTAGATACCCAGGCTGCTGCCAGCAACCCCCTTGGCCTGCTTAATGCCATTAACCTATCCGACTCACAGGTGCTAGTAACAGCGAACAATGGCCTGCCAGTCCAACTTTATGATATTACCCTCAGGGTGGGCAGGGTTTCACTGCAGGGCCAGCCCTTCCCCGTATCTGTTTCATTCACCGCTGTGGGGGATATTCCAGCCAGCGCTAACTTCGTCGCCAGCATTGATAGCAAGACCGCAGAGATAAGTGGGCTGAGCCTTAGCATTGGTGAGATTGATATGGCAGGCGCTCTGAGTACCGATCTCGTTAGCCTTACTACCAGAGGCAATCTGCAGGTCAGTACCTTTAATCTAAAACGTCAGCTAGCAATCCTTCAAACGCGTTTTCCGCTGTTTACATTACCCAAAATGGCCAGCCCAACGGCGCTTTCTCAATTTAGTATGAACAGCGATTTTGATATTGATCTATCTGGTATCTCTCAATACAGCCACCAACTAGTATTAGACGAACAGCCGTTTGAGGTGGACGTAAAAATTGAGCAGAGTCGCAACAAGCTCACATTGAGTATCCGAGGCGACACATTCAAACTGGCCGACTATATTGCCATTCCAGATAATCTCGCCAGCAAAGACAGCGCCGCTATTTTTGCACCACTGGCCCTACCCTTTGTGCTGTGGCATGGACAGAGCCAAATGGAAGTTGCCGTTGACACCATCCAATTGGATGACTTTGCCGTCACCAACTTCTACAGCAATATTTTTGGCAATCAACGAGTATTGCGGGTCACCGCTCTGAATGGGGATATGTTTGGCGGTCAGGCTAATGTGATCGCCAAGTTCGACATGCGCTCAAAAACACCTAGCTTTAATATTCAGCCCTCCCTGAGCAATATTAATCTTGGCAGCGCACTTCCCGCCCTAACAGATACCTCTGATCTGACCGGACGTTTAAACCTACAGGGCAATATTCAGGGCACCGGCAATAACAGAAAGACAATTCTTAGTTCACTCACCGGTGCTGGTGAGTTTAAAATTACCGCACCCAGCTATTCCGAAACCAATATAGAAGAGACCTTCTGTAATGCAGCCGCTCTGTTTGGTAGCAGCAATACCACTAACCAGGCCTGGCCCAAGGGCACTCAGCTAGACGACCTAGGGGGCAAGTTTCAGTTCACTAACGGAAAAATGTTTGTCAGTGACTATACTACCGGCACCGGCAATCTAACCCTTGGCGGCAATGCCACAGTGGATATGCTCGACAAAAAATATAACCTAAAAGCCAATGCCCTGTTAAATAGCGCGACTACCAGCATCAATGGCTGCTCAGTCAATAGTCGATTACAAAACCGAACCATACCCTTTATCTGTAAAGGCCGGTTTGGCCAGAGTGCCAATACCAAAGCCAAGCCTGCATTTTGCAAACCTGATGAGCGGGTACTCAAAGATCTGCTAAAAAACACCGCCTTGGAAAAGCTCGGCGACCAGCTGTTTAACAGCTCAGATGAAGAACAAAACCCCCTGCAAAATCTGTTTAAAGAATTACTCAAAAAGAATCTCAACTAGAACATGACACCCGCCAAATTCCAGCAATCCGTACTCAGGTGGTTTGATCAATATGGTCGAACCAACCTGCCCTGGCAGCAGGATATCAATGCATACAGAGTCTGGGTGTCAGAAATAATGCTGCAGCAGACTCAGGTCAACACCGTTATTCCCTACTTCCAGCGCTTTATGGCGAGCTATCCAACGGTACAGACACTCGCCGCTGCCCCATTAGATGAGGTGCTCCACCATTGGACTGGCCTCGGATACTATGCTCGAGCCCGCAATCTACATAAAACATCACAGCAGGTTGCCAATGTGCTCGGTGGCGAGTTTCCCGATAACGTGGAACAGCTATGCGAGTTACCCGGCATAGGCCGATCCACTGCCGGCGCCATTAGCTCCATCGCCTTTAAAAATCAGGCGACTATTTTAGATGGCAATGTTAAGCGCGTGCTGGCCAGATTTGGGGCCATCGAAGGCTGGCCGGGTAAAAGTGACGTGGTACAAAAGCTGTGGATAGCTGCAGAGACCTATACGCCCTACAAACGTATCGCTGACTACACTCAGGCCATGATGGATTTAGGCGCCACCCTGTGCACCCGATCATCCCCTGATTGCGATCACTGCCCACTGGCTAAAAGTTGCAAGGCCTATGCCCAGGGCAACCCGAAAGACTATCCGGGTAAAAAACCCAAGAAAAAGCTGCCTCTGCGAACCACCTGCTTTCTGATGATCCGTAACGCAGAAGGTGAACTGTTACTGCAGCAGAACCCACCTGCGGGCCTCTGGGGCGGCCTCTGGGTGTTCCCTCAGTGCGAGACAGAGCTAGAACTGGAAGAAACCTGTATAAAGCTAGGCATAGAGCCTAATAGCCAACAGGTACTGGCGGTTAAACGTCATACCTTCAGCCACTTTCATCTCGACTACCAGCCTATTGAAATTGCCGTCACCGGTCAGGGTAATACCGCACTGCAAGTGGCCGACGCCCAGAATCAGGTCTGGTATAACCCACAGAAACCACTATCATTAGGCATGCCAGCGCCTATTAAAGCGCTGCTGTTACAGGCTCAAAAACGAGTCATATAAGCAAATATCACACAGAGGTACGTTATGGCGCGCATGATTTTATGTCGCAAGCTCAAAAAAGAACTCCCGGGGCTAGATATGCCCCCCTTTCCTGGCCCCAAAGGCGAGGAAATATTCAATAATATCTCCAAAGAGGCCTGGGCAGAGTGGATGACCCACCAAACCACCCTAATCAACGAAATGCGCCTGAATATGATGGATTTGACCGCTCGCACCTATCTCTCGGAACAACGAGAAAAATTCTTTAACGGCGAAGACGTCGATCAGGCTGAAGGATACGTCCCGCCTACGGAATAATCCTTGACGAACCGCAAATCAGACGCTTTAATACGCGCCTCTCGCGATATGCCTCAAAACAGTTTGCGAAGCCCGGTTAGCTCAGTTGGTAGAGCAGAGGATTGAAAATCCTCGTGTCCTTGGTTCGATTCCGAGACCGGGCACCATAATATAAAGACCCTCAGCGAAAGCTGGGGGTTTTTTGGTTCTATAGGTAGATATCGAACGTCCGATGGACTCGCGCTAAAGCGCTCGGGGTTTCACCCCGCCTTCGCACGCGAATGCGCCCAAAATGCTGCGCATTTAGTCCGAGACCGGGCACCATA
>DDDD01000012.1:15276-50614 GCA_002335945.1 Porticoccaceae bacterium UBA1989 | reverse complement strand
TTTTTCTCTGGCAATATCAAAGCGCGCAAGATGTTTGAAGAAATGCACAGCGACCTCTATGAGGTTAGCTTCTGGACCGACCTACAGGACCAGATACGCAGCGGCTATGTGGTAGATGTATTTCCCTACCGCCGAGTTAAACGTTTTGACCGTGGTAAAGATTCGGTACTGCAGGTTTTCTCGGACTAGCGGTAGGGTAATGTCGCGGTTTGATCACCGGATTGAATATCAAAGCTCTGCACATCAATCGCCATTAATGTCCAATGTTGGTCTAGCTTATCCCCTACTCTGAAGGTGCGCTGACCGGCAAATAGACGGTTGGATGGCGAACCTTCGGCAAGGAACATCTGTCCGGAGATTGTCAGCTTGGGTAGCGGTTGTCTAAGAGTGGCCGCTGATTCTGCTGGCACCTGATTCGGCACATCACCTATTCGACCCGCGCTTATCTTTTCTGGCAAAGCCTCTTCTTTTGACAGGGCCTCTTCTTCTGCTAAGCCCTCTTCGGTCAAAGCCTGTTCAATGACTGGACTGTCTTTTAGTAATCCTTCAGTCGGCGCCTGACTTAACGAGCCCGAATAAATAACCAAAGCGAGCAACAACGCTAAAAACCCAATCACTAATGCAAGATATTTGACGCTGTTGGATTCGGCTTGCTGCTGATAGGGATCCCAACTGGAACTGGCAAAGTCGTCCAGTTCTTTGGGGTCCTCCCGCAATCTATCCCGCTCGGCCTTTTTTAATGCATCGAGAATATATGACATTACAGTCTCTCGCGAATAAGTCGAGGAATCTGCGGGTTGGCTAATTGATTGAGACGAATGATCGTTTCTCGCCCGACAACACCGTCCGCCTTAAGGCCCTGCTGGGCCTGAAAGTTAACCACCTTTTCCGCAATGGCGGCGGTGTAGCGGCCACCGGTAATAATACGCTCTGAGCGTTGGTCGACGATTGCGAGCTGATCCTGTAGCCAGCTTACTGCCTGAGGATTGCGATCACCCACCTGAAGTACATTAAAACTTTTTGGCGGCTGCCAGAGGTACAGGTAGCTTCTCGACCAACTCTCGAGAAACTGCTGTCTAGATAGCATAATTTGTCCGCCGGCATCGTTAAGAAACACGCTTGCTGAATCCAGACCCGCTAGCATGTAGCCTTTCAGGGTACTGTTACCGGAAGCCGGTTTAATCCAAACAACACCGGGACGATTAATTTTTTCTAAATCATTGAGCTGAGCTGAGCTGAGTTTTTCGGCTCGTAAGCGATTATCAATAGCTTGGGCGGAAAATGTCTCTTCGGAGTAGATTTCCGAGGCATCCACTGACCATAGTTTAAATAGGCCAGTGAAGGGGCTTACCACCAGTGGTAGTGCCGTAGCTGCAGGCTTACTATCAACTAGGGGCTTACTGTCGGCTGAAGGCTTTTTACTAGCTGAAGGCTTCTTATTAGCCGAAGGCTCCTCAGTAGCTAAAAGATCCACAGCCGCCAAGGGTTGTTTACCGATGTCCCCCTGCTGACCAAAACCAATCATCAACACCGCACTCAACACTAGCAATGTCGTCAAAATTACAAACGGTTTGTTACTGTCATTAGTGGCGTTTCGGGACCCTAGGATTTCTACGGCGGCCTCTTTGACCAGCGTCGGTGAAACGGTTTTTGCGCCGGTTGAATAGGTCGCTAACAGGCTGTGCTGACAAACTAGGTTGATCAATCTGGGAACGCCACCGGTGAGACGAAATAACACCGCGATACAGGCACGGTCAAACAAGGCACCCTTGGCCCCTGCCCGATGGAGGCGATGGTTTACATAGTTGGCAACATCGTCTTTATCCAGAGGTAACAGATGGAATCTAGAGACCACTCGCTGATTGAGTTGTCGTAGTTCTTTTTGGGCTAGTGTATCTAATAGCTCCGGCTGACCGACTAATAAAATATGTAACAGCTTATGGGTATTGGTTTCCAAATTACTGAGCAGGCGCAGGGTTTCTAAAATATCGGGACTTAGGTTCTGTGCCTCTTCGATAACAATTAATGTCTTTTTGCCCTCGGCATGGGCTTTAAGAAGATCCTTATTAAGGGCATCAATACAGATTTTCGAAAACGACAGTCCGCGGGTTTCGGCGAGGTCACTGGGCAGTTCTATGGCTAATTCATCACAGATACTGGCCAGTAAATCCGTGACATTAAGTTTACTGTTTAGCACATAGGCCACACGGATATGGGCTGGCATCCGTTTGAGAATAGTGCGCGTTAATGTGGTCTTGCCCGTACCCACTTCACCTGTGAGTAAGATAAAACCACCTTCACGATCAAGGCCGTACTTTAGATGGGCGACGGCCTGGCGATGATGATTACTGGGATACAAAAACCCAGGATCGGGAACAATCGAGAACGGCTCTCGTTTTAGGCCAAAATGCTGCAGATAAATACTCAAGCCGTTTACTCTTCCGTTTTAATGTCTACCCGTTCCATAAATTCTTGTAAGCGCTCGTTTAGCGGGCCGTCGGCCTTACCGTCCAGATCACGGGTGATCAGATGTTCAAATTTGCGATTAGATAACTGGCGGGCATCTTCAGCCGTACGAATAATCGTCGGGCGAATAAACATCATTAATACCGTCTGACTATCGCTTTTATTGGATGACTTAAAGAGTCGACCCAGCAAGGGGATGTCGCCCAATAAGGGTACCTTAGACTCGGTATTGTCTGATTGATCTTCGATAAGACCACCCAAAATAAGTAGCTCGCCATCTTGAATCATAACGTTGGTTTGCATGGTGCTTTTTGAGGTGGTCTGCAAGCCAGGCTCACCGCTTTTCACTTTTGAGGATTCCTGCTCAATCTCCAGACGCACAGCGTTTCCCTTACTGATTTGCGGCTTCACCTTTAACATCACACCAACCTCTTCGCGGTTGACGGTAGTAAAGGGATTACTGTTAGAACTATTGTTATTGATGCTAGAAAAACTGCCTGTCACAAAGGGCACTTCTTCGCCCACTGACAATGTAGCCTCTTCATTGTCGAGGGTAACCACTGAGGGTGTGGAGAGAATATTGGTACTACCATCGGTCTTTAACGCCTGAATAAGCAGGCCCATGCCTTTGCCGGTAGTCCTGTCAAAATCACCTGCCACACCAAGGGTAGACTTGGGTAACTGGCCTATGGCTGAAGCGATAGACTCGTCTGTGGGACTGCCTAAACCGGCGCCTAATAACGAGGAGAGTAAACCATCAAAATTGGTCAGGTAACCGCCGCGATTTTTGCTGGTGTAAACCAGATTGGCACTGATGTCTCTGGCCTGGTCTTCGGAAAGCTCAGCAATAACCGCTTCAATTAATACCTGAGGTCGCGATCGATCGAGCTTGCTCACCACATTTTTAATTTCACGAATAACCGCAGAAGAGGCCGCAATAATTAATGCATTATTGAGCTCGTCAATGGCGATTTTGTAGCTGTCCTTCGATTTTTTGTCACCGCCAGACTCTCCGGCTAGGCGCAAAAAAACATCCGAGGTGAGCATGCCATCAATAATGGGTTTTATTTCTGCTGCACGGGAATAATCGAGGTAAATAACTTCAACACCGCCTTTTTTGGTGGTGGGCAAATCGAGGGCCAAAAGCATAGTCTTAAAGGCTTTGCGGGCAATACCCGGGCCGCTAACAATTACGCGATTGTTTAGGCCATCTTCAACCAGCGATAGATCCTGTTTTTGCAACTGCTTGAGCTGGCCAGCAATATGTACGGCTTCTGCGGCAGAAATATACTCCAGATTAATAACCTCAACCATGCTGTGATCTGGGTCATCCATCTCTTTAATTAACGCCTTAAGCTGAATCACATTGCTGCGAATATCGGAGACCACCAGATAGTTACTCTGGGCAAAGGCCATCAGTCGCGCGCCGTTACTTAGCATCGGCTTGAGTACAGGCACCAAGGTGGCGGCCTGAACATACTTAATTTTTAGTACCTGAGTTTCAAGCTGGTTGTCGCCAGTGCCACCGGCAAAACTAAAGGCCTGATTAAAGGGCACGATCCGAGTCACGGCGCCATCTTCGACGGCTTGAAAACCCTGTACCTGAATGGCGGATAACACGGCTGAATAGAGTAATGAGATATCAATCGCCTGTGGCGCAATAATAGTCACCTTGCCTTTTACCCTTGGGTCTAGAACAAAGGATTTTCCGGTAATCTCGGCAACACTTTCGATAACACTGCGAATATCTGCATCGCGAAAGTTAATTCGCACCTGCTCTTCTGCACTAGCGTCGACGATAAGACCCAACATCAGCACCAATGCGCCACCAAGATTTACTAGGCTGCGGGCCAGGATAGTTTTTCGCTTCATTATTGTAATTTTCATGTTATTGACTTAATCCAAGTTTCGGTAACATTTTAGCTGACAGGCTGGCGGCATTAACATAGATAATTTCCTCCTGACCCTGACGAATAACGGTAACTGGCAGGCTGCTAGAACCACTATAACTCATCCATTTAGTGGGATCTTCTAATAGGCTCTGAATAGATAGCCCATCTACCTGCATCACAACGTCCCCTTCCTGGATATCTGCCAATATTTTAATCTCATCCGAGAGATTGTTCATTTTTAGGCCAGAGTTTCCGCCAATATTAACCGGCACAGCCCCAAACATATTGGCCAAAGCAAAACCGTTTTCCTCGGCAGACTGATCCGATGAGGCCTCTTCGCTGGTCATAATGGCATCTGGCTTTTTCATCAGCACCTGTCTGTTGATGCCGTTTTGCTTCACCACAATGCGGTAGGGTTCAATCTCCACAAGACTGGTATTTGACCCCAGGTTATCGCCCTTATGATAAACCGCTTCGGGCTTACCGTTAAACTTGAGGGTTGCAGAGGAAGCATCTCCGGCAATCATTACGCCGAGGAGGATGGCGTTAATTTTTGCATCTTCCAGCTGGCCGAGCTGCTCCTCAGTGTCGATGGCTATTTGAGGTGCACCACGGAACCAGTTCCAATACAGGACCTTCACACTGGGTATCCTGGCCATAGGCTTTTGGGGTTCAGTGGTTTGAGTAAACTGCATCACTGTCAGTACGATTAAATACATGCAGACAAATGGCAGTGCAACCATCACAACCCGCTGGGCAATCAGTACCGGCGTCATGGCTTTTGAGTGTTTAGTTGACACGTTGCACCTCCATCATCCCAACATAATTGCCTGCTAAGGCTGATGAGGAACCGACGGTTTTAGAATCTTTAGTCTTAGCACTGAACTCGAAACTCAAGACCGCAAAGCCTTCACAGCTAATCTGATGGGCCAGGCGTACCATTCGATTGGCATCGGAACCATTAAACCGCAATGAAATACCACTGGCTGTTTCCGAGATCTTATCGACCCGTAGCTGACTGCGCTTGACGAGTTTGGTGATTACATCTCTATCCATGCCTGCGCTTAACTCTCTACCAGAACAGCTATTGACCAGGCGCCGCACTGTCGATGCTTGCGCCTGAAGCCAGGTCAGGTCGGCCTGTAACTTGCTGTGCTGTCCTGCAAGCTGACTATGCTTTTCGCTCAGAGGTAAAAAAGCCAAGTAAATGGCGGCGATAACAACCAACACCGC
Organism: Porticoccaceae bacterium UBA1989; assembly: GCA_002335945.1. Lineage (GTDB taxonomy): Bacteria > Pseudomonadota > Gammaproteobacteria > Pseudomonadales > Porticoccaceae > HTCC2207. Next base: position 45,023 of record DDDD01000012.1, on the reverse strand, counting down.
ACCGGCGCTGACAAAATATCTTTCTCTCGGCTGGAGATTCTCAAAGGCTTGCTGAATGGTTCGACTGTTCATTCCGCACCCCCTGCTCTGGCTACCACGGTTAATATAATGGCATCTTCTTTGTCACCTGGGGTGCTCGATAACTGATGGCCCGGAACGCTGATGGTATGAATTTCTAGATTCCCAGCATTGCTGATATCTAGGCGCATGCCCTCTTGGTCTGCGGTCATAGCAACAAGATCACATTCGCAGTCTGCCATTAACTGATCCAGAGCAACGAGCGCGGCAATAGGCGCTGCCTGCAAACTCTGTTGCTGTTTAAACAGCTTACTCAGCTGCAGTTCAGCAGCGTCTCGCAGCTCCATCGGCTGGGGTTTTCGCCCTGTAAACAGGCGGCTATAGGCACTTTGCGCCTGCTTTCCCATTGTCTCTATCTGCTGGCTATACAGATTGCTCGATATCTGCAGATAGGCAAATAGCAGCACCGCGGTTATGGCGGCTAAGCCAATAACAGGCAACCAGGTATTGGACTTCGTACGCACTGGCTGTGATTTAAATTTACCTGTGAGTAGGTTGGACGCTGGCGGGCATTCGCCAAACTGCCAGTCAATCGCTGAGTCATTGATATCGGCCATGGCCCTGAGATGCTCTGGCACAAGATCGGCATCGGGGATCGAAATAGAAAACCTTGGTGCAATGTCTGAGGCCGCGATCAGGCTATCAATCATGGCCCAGGCAGCAGCGGGTTTAGCCGCGAAGCCTCCCTGTGCAGAATGCCGCACCAGACAGACGCCTTCGCGCCAGCCAATACTAATGCGACCGGCTTCCCAGGGTAGGGCCAGAAAATCTGGAGTCATTGAGGTGGCAGCAACCCCTGCATTCTTAGCAACACGCTGCCAGTCTTGTATGTCCTGCTGGCTAACGGCCAGGATCTGCAGCTGGTTGTTGTCTACCCGCCCAACAATCACAAAATGCATTTCATCGACTGGCTGTAAAATTCTATCTTCTAGCACCCAGGGAATCAGCTCGGCCCATTTGCGCTCTGGGGCAGTGGGAACGTCTACCAGGTGAACGGCGACACGCTCGGATGGAACCCAAAGGCTCATTGATTGCGCAGCCGACAGGCTTGGATCGCCATCAACGATAAGACGCTTATCAAGACAGTGAATATGGTCTGCTGAATGGGCTATTAAGCGGCTCATTGAGTGAACTCTCCCATCATTAAACATGCTGGCTGCACTCTGTTGGTCTCCATGGACTGATTAATATTTCTTCCCTCGTATGCCTCGTCGGCAAATAATTCTTCAGCGGCAGACAGTTTCTCTGGGCCCTGTTCCGGCAAACTCGCTGGAACCACCACCACTTCCCGGGAGATTATCACCGGCGCACCGCGCTCGCTTCGGTCCATTATACTTTTTACTTCGATGCGTGCCTCTCCCAGACTGACTTCCATATAAAGCTGAAAGTAATCTGATTTCACATCTACTAGGCTCGCCGGCCAACGCATGGTGGTATCGGGCAGGCTGAACTGAAACGCCAGGCTAATCGCCTGATGAAAGTCGGCCACAGCCGCAAATGGCCGATCTTCTATCACTACTTCCATAAATTGCTCTGCAAAGTCACCGCCCAGTGCGATTAGCACCTCATCGGAGGCGGTATTGATATTGATTTTGGTGGTCGTTGGCAGGGCGGCTAACCATGGCGCCAGACGCTGTACCTCGTAGACCTCGTAGCCACTGATGGCGGCCAGTTCGCTGATATCTGATATCCGTGAATTAGCCGGCACCCGAGGTGTCTGCATACTGTCGTAGTCGGCCTGTTCGGCACCCCAGCTATTGATAGGGGTAGAATCTTCATCCACCCAGTCGATAATGGTTGCGATGCGCGAGGGGTCTGCAGAGAACTCCAGTAGCTGGAGTAAATTAATCCATAGCTTGGCATGGCCTACCACTTCGCTGTCCATTTCGTCTTTTAAGGTCTGGACGCCGTAAGCGGCGAAATTATTGAGATTAATGTTGGCCTGCAAATCAGAAATACAGCCACTGAGCTGTCCGCCGTCAACGGGCATTAGAGGCATGGCCTGGGCCCAGTCTTCGTCGAAACTATCAACATCTGGGTCATCTAATCCCTCTGAGAGCAGGTCTCGCGCCCAGTTTTCACCACTGATGGCCAGCAATAACGCCTGATCACCATGGAGAGCGCTAGTGGCCTGAGCAACATTTATTTGGTGACGATAAAAAATATTGGCCAGGGCCATAACCACAGCCAACATTAGTATCAATGAGGCCAACAGGGCAACGCCGCGCTGTTTGGAGCCGGTCGCTACTACCGTTCTGCGTCTAAGGTTAACAATCATTCTGAATGCACCCCCGGAAACAGTTTGGAGGTCTCGGTGCCGGACTCAAGCTCAATAATGACGCGAATCATTTTTGGCAGCGCCTTGGAGGACACTTTTCTATTCAGTGGAGGCCAGTTGGGGTCATACAAAAACTCATTGGTTAGCTGCTCAAAAACGACGCTGTCCACATTATCCAACAGAACCATTACAGAGCCGTCGCTAAGGCGCGGAGATTCACTAATAGCCCAGGAGCTACGCACCAGCTGCTGGTCTTCATTAATTCGGTAATCAATACGTCTGACTCCACTGGGATTGGAGCGCACCATGGGCCCACCCCCCCGGCTAAAACGCACACCGAATTCGCTAGTGTCGGTGATATAAGCGGGCTCTATAGAACCCAGCCCGTCGGCATAGAGTCTGGGTCGCAGATGGAGAATATCGCGGCCAATAATCTGCCAGGCACGCTGCAACTGCATCTCATCAGCAAGATCACCGCGACTCCGTTCATTGGTACCCAAAACAACCTCCACGGCCTGATAAGACATCATGGAAACCACGGCTAATAGAAGCAGGGAAACCACGGTTTCGATCAGCGTAAAGCCTCGTTGGCGGGGAAGGCTAGTCATGGGTTTTTATCAATCAGAAACATGGCAAGAGAAGCGGCATTGCGCTCACTGTCTTCTGAACCCGCAGTAACTTCGTAGCGATACAGATCCTGGCCCATGGCCGCTTCAATATTCATGGTCCAGCGCCAGCCCTGCCCGGCTTGGTCATCAACACCTTTGCGCTGTTTGGTATTGTCGCCGGATTTTGCAATCCAACCCTGAGAATCCTGATAGCGTTCCATTAAGCGATTCCAGGCCACGGAGCTTGAGAAAAAACGTTCCCGAAGTCGCAGTCGCTCATCCGCGTACTGCTGCACCATAAAAATAGCACTGCCGAGAACCCAGCTTAAAATGACCAGAGCGACAGCGACTTCGATTAGGGTAAAACCCTTGGCTTTAGCATGCTTCATTCCAATGCTCATTCCCTGTAACGCTCCATCACCATGGCGGACGTCTTGTCGTCCCATTGGTAACCATAGCTGTCCGCGAAAGAGTCAAAAGCTAATCGTATTTCACCACTGGGTTCGATATAGCCATCGGGTAGAAAAGCGATCTCTGGCAGGAGGCGCTCAATGTCATCGCCCGCTGTATTAACCAGATTTTCCTCTTGTGGTAAAAGTTGTTCTGATTCATTAACCGAGTCCACTAGCCAATCGATGCTAGAGCCGTCGCTAAGAATAAAGGGTTCTGGTGAGGTGACAGCGACCCAACGCATTCGATAATAAACCACAGCGCGCAACTGAATTGCCCGAAAAGATTCAGGCTCTTCCGTCACCAGGCCCTCAGTCGTGAGCCATTCAGTCATAACGCCATAGGCTGCGCCTTCGAGGGAAGAGCGCTCTCCCAGCTGCTGTAACCAGATATGAAGTTTTTCGGCTTCGTTGGAATAGCGCCGATCAAAAGCCTGATTTATCGCCAGTAAACTCATCGCAGAAATCGTGGCGACAATCATCACCACAACAGCGACTTCAATCAGAGTAAAACCGCGCTGGCGATTAATATTCATTGGGGATAAGTATGGATAGTTTATGGGTAGTCTTATGAAATATCAGTTACCTGATATTCCAATTGCCCCAATCCTTATCGGAACCTTCACCGCCCACCTGATTATCGACGCCCAAAGTAAACACCTCAATATCTTTACCATGGGTACCAGGATTGGCATATTTGTAAGGTTCGCCCCAGGGATCTGCAGGCATTGATTCCAGATAGGGTCCATTCCATTTCGCCGCGCCGTTACCTGTTGGGGGCGTGAGCAAAACATTGAGGCCCTGAGCCTGAGAAGGATAACGGTAGTTATCGAGGCGATAGAATTTCAGCGCACTCTCAACCGTACGAATATCCTGCGCGACGCGGGTCTCTTCTGCCTGCTGAACCTTCTTAAATAATGTGGGGCCAATCATGGCGCCCAACAAGGCAATAACCACGACTACAACCATCATTTCGATTAGGGTAAAACCCGCTTGCCTATTATTTGTAGTCATAAAAAAACACCTTAAAAATAAATTACAGATAACGATCCTCATAGATGAACAACCGACCTCACCCCATCAGATCATATTGTTCATATCCATTATCGGCAGCATTACTGCCGCCACGACGGACAGAATAATCATGCCCATAAAAATAATTAAAATCGGATTAACCAGTTTTAAAAAAACTTCGACCGCATTATTTAAACGCACCGAGTAATACTCTGAAACCCGCAATAGCATTTTATCTAACTCACTGGAGGCCTCGCCACTGCCGACCATATGAATCAAAAACCCGCTGCCAATCTGACTGTCTTCCAGGGCTTTTTGCAAACTACTGCCCTGACGCATCCCCTCGGTTACCGCTTCAAATTTACGCCGCAAATGCAGGTTACTCACCACGGCTGACGAAATGGTTAGGGCGGCGAGCGCGGGAACACCATTGGTCAATAACACACCCAGACTGCGCGCCCAATCAGAGATGTTAGCCATACGAATCCAGCGACCCATGCCGGGCATATTCAACATCAACTCGTGCCAGCGTTCTTTGCGTGCGGGGTTTTGCATGGCCCGACCAAAAGCAAATACCAGGGCTACAATTAGGGCGAGTACAAACAGACCATAGGCCTGAGTAAATTCACTGAGGCCGACAATGATTCGAGTCACTAAAGGCAGTTCACGTTTGGAACTTAAAAAGATAGCGGTGATTTTCGGTACGACCCACACCATCATTATCGACACAACAATAATAGAGGTGGCAATCAAGGTGGCCGGATAAATCATCGCCCGACTAATGGTTTTACGATTTTCTGCATTGCTTTCAAGATCTTCCGCGAGACGCATCAATACCTTGTGAAGATGGCCGCTCTCTTCGCCGACACCGACACCGGCAATAATGCTCTCAGGAATTTTATAGGGCGATCGTCTAAGCGCTTCAGAGAAACTTCGGCCCTCGGTAATTTCACTGCGCCAGCTTTCAACCATGCGTCGCTGACGATCAGTTTCTGCCTGCTCAATGGTCATGCGCAATGCTTCTTCGAGGGGCAGGCCAGACTGAATTAAAATAGCCTGCTGTTGCAGGAGCAACGACAGGTCCCAATTGTTAACTCGGGCTTCCCGACGACCGCGTCCGCTGCTTTTACTACCGCGCTTATCGCTGTTGTTATTAGTATGCTGCTCGGTCACTGTCGCCAACGTTGCGGGCAGCAGTTCCTTTTCCTTAAGCAGTCGTCGCGCCTGGCGCTCAGAGTCCGCAGAGATCACTCCGCTGACGAGTTTGCCTGCACTGTTATAAGCTGAATAGTCGAAGGCTGGCATGGCTACTGACTAGTCACACGAAGAACTTCTTCGATAGTGGTAGCACCCTGACGTACCAAACCAAAACCAGCCTGACGAATACTTGGCACCTGCTGGCGAATCAGATTTTCTAACTCAATTTCACCGGCGTTTTCATGAATCAATGTCTGCAGCGGCGCATCCACAGAGACCAGCTCAAACAGCGCCTGGCGGCCAGAAAATCCGGTGTTGTTACACTCATTGCAGCCCGCTGCTTCATAAATACGATCACCGCTTTTTAGTTGCAGTAGGTCACGATTAAACTCATTAGGCTCAACACTGACACGGCACTGAGTGCATAGTTTTCGCAATAGCCGCTGAGAGACAATGCCCCGCACCGTTGAGGCAAGCAAGAAGCTATCCACACCCAGATCCTGAAGTCGGGTAATGGCACCGGCGGCGGTATTGGTGTGTAACGTCGAGAGCACTAGATGACCGGTCAAACTGGCTTGGGTGGCAATTTCTGCCGTTTCCCCATCGCGGATCTCACCAATTAAAATAACATCGGGATCCTGACGCAAAATAGCGCGCAGCCCGCGCGCAAAGGTCATGCCCGCACGGAGGTTAATCTGGGTTTGGCTGATACCGGGAAGATCGTACTCCACAGGATCTTCCACGGTCATAATATTGCGGCCTTCCCGATCCATCTGCTGCAAAGCGGCATAGAGGGTCGTGGTTTTACCTGAGCCGGTGGGGCCGGTGACCAAAATAATACCGTGGGGACGCTTGATTAACTCATCAAGCTCAGACGAGGTTGACTGGGGCATACCCAGATCATCGACCTGCAGCTTACCGGCATCTTTGTCCAGCAAACGCATAACCACTCGTTCACCATGGCTTGAAGGCATGGTAGACACGCGAAGGTCGATATTGCGACCACCCAATTTGACACTCATGCGGCCATCTTGAGGCAGGCGTTTTTCGGCAATATCCAACTTCGACATCACCTTGATTCGCGAAATTAACAGGGGCGTGATCTGTACCGACGGCGACAGCACTGTGCTAAGCACACCATCGAGACGAAAACGCACCAGTGCTTCTTTTTCGTAGGGTTCAATATGGATGTCGGAGGCATTTTCTTTCAGTGACTCGGCTAAGATGGCGTTTAGCAGTCGTACAATCGGTGCATCATTCTCGGAATCGAGCAGATCGCCAGCATCTTCAAGGTCTGCAGCGGCCGATTCCATATCAACAAAGTCTTTAATATCGGCCATTACCGACTCAGAGGAGTTTTGACGGCCGCTGTACAGGGCGCTAATAAGTTGATCAAAGGTTTCGTCGTCGACACGCTCAACAGGCACATCTACATTGGTAATGCGACCAACTTCAGCAATAGCCCAGTCTGGCGCGCCGGGAGCCAGTATTAAATCACCCTCAACTTCACGCAATAACAGCCTGTTTGTCCGCGCAAATTCAAAGGGTAGAAGCTCTACCATCAACTCTGACATTACCAACCTCTTTTTGGCCCCACATTTCCCGCGAGACGCCGTTTATATCGCCCGACTACGACAGGCGTAAAGTGCGCAAGCTAATGCACAATTGGGTGGAGTATAAGCGACAAGAACAAGTTAAGTAATACATAGAAGGACTGTTTCGGTAAGAATTGCATATTGATTATAAAATCAGCGCTCGAACACATGCAATTTGAGGATAATTAGTCCTTTACTGGCTTGCCACCCATCATGGAAGACATAGGAAAAGCACTGACATTGCCACCGACAGGCGCATCAGAAATCTTACCTGTTCCCTCTTTCTCAACTTCATCAATGCGAATAATCGACTGCATAGGAATAAAGCTGCGTTTGACCTCGGCAAATTCATTTTTTAGCTTCTCTTCAGCGGGGTCAACAATCATCTGTGAACGCTCACCAAACATGAACTCTTCAACCTCGATAAAGCCCCACAGATCGCTCTGGAACACGTGGCGAGCATAAATCTCGTACACCTGTCCCTGATTAAAAAATGTAATTCGGTAAATGGGTTCGCTTGCCATGAATACTCTGCACAATCTGCTAAGAATTAAAGGGGTGATAATAGCATAAGAATATTCCATGACACCGCTAAATGTTGCGCATTAGCGGGGCACAGCTATAATGCAGCCCCTTGCAATTGATCAAAGAATAACCAGCAAAATGACAGTAAAACCGGTTAAAAAGCTTCATATCGTAACTCATGGCTGCCAGATGAATGAGTACGACTCTGCGCGCATGCAAGACCTGCTCGGCGAGAGCCACCAGATGGTGCCGACCGACAGCGCCGAAGATGCCGATGTTATTCTGCTCAACACCTGTTCAATTCGTGAAAAAGCCCAAGAAAAAGTGTTTCATCAGCTGGGTCGATGGAAACGTCTTAAAGACCATAATCCAGACCTAATTATTGGAGTTGGCGGCTGTGTCGCTAGCCAGGAAGGCGCGGCCATCGCCAAACGCGCGCCCTTTGTCGATGTTATTTTTGGCCCCCAAACCTTGCATCGCCTGCCAGAGATGATGGAGACCCGCAAAACTGACGGGACAGTTGTAGTAGATATCAGTTTTCCCGAGATAGAAAAATTTGATCGCCTGCCCACTCCAGAAGCCAATGGCGTGAGTGCATTTGTCTCCATTATGGAAGGCTGCTCCAAATACTGTACTTTTTGCGTTGTTCCCTACACCAGAGGCGAAGAGGTTAGCCGTCCCATGGCCGATGTATTAGCGGAAGTTGCCGCATTAGCCGCACAGGGCGTCCGCGAAGTTAATTTGCTGGGCCAAAACGTAAATGCCTTTCGTGGCGATATGCCGGATGGTTCAGTCTGTGATTTTGCCGAATTACTGCCCTATGTGGCAGATATTGAAGGTATAGAACGCATTCGCTACACCACCTCCCACCCGGTAGAGTTCTCGGATGCGCTGATTGATGTCTATTCTCGTGTGCCAGAGCTGGTTAGCCATCTGCACCTACCCGTACAGAGCGGTTCCGACCGCATACTGATGGCCATGAAACGCGGCCATACCGCCATTGAGTACAAGTCTAAAATTCGCCGCCTGCGCGCTATACGGCCCGATATCAGCATATCTTCGGACTTTATTATCGGTTTTCCCGGTGAAACTGAAGAAGACTTTGCCGCCACCATGAAACTGATTGAACAGATTGGCTTCGACACTTCCTTTAGCTTTATCTACAGCGCCCGCCCCGGCACCCCCGCGGCAGACCTCGCCGATAACACCAGCGAAGAAGTCAAAAAACAACGCCTAAAAATACTCCAAGACCGCATTATTCAAAATGCTGCCGAGATTAGCCGTCGCATGGTAGGCACCAGAGCCACCTTGCTGGTCACCGGCATTTCAAAGAAAGACCCAGGCCAGTTGCAGGGTCGCACCGAAAACAATCGGGTGGTGAATTTTAGCTGTGATGACCACAGCTTAATAGGTCAGTTTGCCCAGGCGGATATTACCCAGGCGCTGCCAAACTCTCTGCGCGGTGATCTGGTGATTGATACGGCCATCTCTGCTTAATTCTATTACACAGAAGCTAGATAGAAGGCTACACAGAAGCCGCTTAGAACCTAAGCGCTTAAGCATTTATTTTTTATGCTGCTTTTTGTGATAATAGCCTGATAAAAAAGCTTACCCTGCCCTATAGTTCGCGCTATGCTAACAATATCTCCTTATGGAAAGGCTCTAAACCACCCATTGAAACGATTGGATACACAACCATCAGCCTACAGCATCACTCTCGAGCCTAATGATGCTCGTCGTCTCGCCCTACTCTGCGGTCAATTTGATGAAAATCTGCGCCTAATCGAACAACGTTTAAACGTTGAAATTCGCTCGCGAGATAATTTCTTTGCGGTGTACGGCGACGATAAAGCGTCCGAGAACGCGGCTGATGTTATTTATAACCTGTATCAGGAGACGGCCCATTCTATCGAGCTTTCCCCTGAAGAAGTACACCTCCACCTTCGACAATGCGAGAGAGAGAAGCCTATGACCCAATCTGCCAGCAATGTGCAACCTGCCGACAACATTGATAGCTTTTCGGTAATACGCACCAAAAAAGGCAATATCAAACCCAGAGGACTGAATCAGCAGCGCTATGTGCGCGCCATTCAAACCCATGATATTAACTTTGGTGTCGGCCCGGCCGGCACCGGTAAAACCTATCTGGCCGTGGCCTGTGCTGTTGAAGCACTGCTGCGCGATGAGGTGCAACGCATTCTGTTGGTGCGCCCCGCTGTTGAAGCGGGCGAGCGACTGGGCTTTTTGCCCGGGGATCTGGCGCAAAAGGTAGATCCCTACCTAAGACCCCTCTATGACGCTCTCCACGAAATGCTCGGCTTCGAAACCGTGGCCAAGTTCCAGGAGCGCAATGTTATTGAGATTGCACCGCTGGCCTATATGCGCGGTCGCACCCTCAGCAATGCCTATATTATTCTCGACGAAAGCCAGAACACGACCCGTGAGCAGATGAAAATGTTTCTCACCCGCATTGGCTTTGGCTCCACCGCAGTAATCACCGGCGATATGTCGCAAATCGATTTACCGCGCGGCGTTAGCTCAGGTTTGGTGCATGCCTGCGAAGTATTAAAGGATGTGGAAGAAATTAACTTTACCCACTTCGATTCTCGCGACGTTGTTCGTCACCCCATAGTACAAAGCATTGTTGACGCCTACGATGCCTTTGAAAATGAGAACTAACGAAAGACCCATGAATATTTCCATTGATATTCAGGTAGCCTGCTCGTCGGAGGATGCCCCTGACGAAGACAGTATGCAGCGCTGGGTTAGTGCCGCGGTCCGCAACGAGCGAGACGCCGCAGAACTCAGTGTACGTATAGTCGATGAACAGGAAAGCGCGACGCTCAATCACCAGTATCGCGGCAAGTCCGGCCCCACCAATGTACTCTCATTCCCTTTTGATGCTGTTGTTCCGGAACCGTTGCCCATACTTGGCGATCTGGTTATCTGTGCCCCCGTCGTCATGCGCGAAGCCCTGCAACAAAGTAAAACCCTAGAGGCCCATTGGGCCCATATGACCGTGCATGGCGTTCTTCATTTGCTGGGCTATGATCATGTCGGTGATAATGATGCCGAGGTCATGGAAGCACTGGAAACCGATATTATACTAGGGCTGGGCTTTCCTGCGCCCTATACAGAAAATACATTAGACCCAAAGGTCTAGACAGCAACTACAATAACAAGAGTCTGATCGAGAAACCCATGAAAGAAGAATCAAATAACAGCTCCGAGCCCTCATTGTTAAAGAAAATAGGGCGGGCGTTTTCATCCGACCCGACCAGCAGTGATGAAGTCGCGGATATGTTGCGCAGCGCCGAAAATGAGTCAATTATCGATTCAAGTGTGCTGCAAATTATGGAAGGCGCACTCAAAGTGGCCGACCTTCAGGCTAGAGAGATTATGATTCCCAGATCACGCATGCGAGTGATCGAAGATGATTTTAGCCTTGAGCAAATTCTGGACCTGGTTATTCAGTCTCAGCACTCCCGCTTTCCTGTGGTTGGCGAATCCTCCGATGATGTATTGGGTATTCTACTGGCCAAAGAGCTTCTGCCCCTGCTGCTGTCTGGCGCAGAATCGTTTAACCTTAAAAGCCTGCTGCGCCCAGCCACCATTATTCCCGAGAGCAAGCGTCTGAATATCCTGCTTCAGGAATTTCGTGAACATCGCTACCATATGGCCATTGTGGTGGATGAATACGGCGGCGTTTCCGGGCTACTCACCATTGAAGATATCTTGGAAGAAATCGTTGGGGAAATCGAAGATGAAACCGACGAGCATGAACCAGAACAAATTCGCGCCACCAGCGACAATCAATTTCAGGTTGAAGCCATTGCCGAAATCAGCAGTTTTAATGAATTTTTTGATGTTGGCTTAGCCGATGACGAGTTCGACACGGTTGGCGGACTGGTAGTCCAGGCCTTTGGCCGATTGCCAGACATTGATGAAACCACCAGCATTGAAAATTTCGACTTTAAAGTGATTGCTGGCGACAACCGCAAGATCACCCTGTTAGAAGTCACTAGAAACACTGTATGAAGTGGCTGATATAAAGTGGCTAAGACAAAGCAGCCCTTGATAAAAGAGTTCTTAACAAAAGAGCTCTTCACAAAACGGTTCTTCACAAAAAAGCTAAGCCGAGGGCAGAATTTCCTCTCGCTATTTGTAGCTGGGGCGCTATTTCCTCTGGCCCTCGCGCCCTTTTCTCTCTGGCCAATCGCCACCCTAAGCATTGCCGTACTATTCTGGCAACTACAGCATCAATCGATTGCCCAGGCCATGGCAAAAGCCACCGCCTATGGGTTTGGACTGTTTTTTGCCGGTGCTAGCTGGGTTTACGTCAGTATTCATGAACATGGCTTTGTCCCAGCCCCCCTGGCTCTATTAGCCACGGCGCTGTTCTGCCTGTTTTTGGCGCTATTTTTTGCCGCACCTTTTATGCTCAGCGTGTTAATGCCGCAAACCCCCACCGCCTGGGTTATCGGCCTCCCGGCGATATGGGTATTAAGCGAATGGGTGCGAATCTGGGCTTTAACCGGATTCCCCTGGTTATTTGCCGGTTATGCCCACACCCATACCTGGCTTAACGGCTGGGCGCCTATTGGCGGCGTGCTCTGGCTAAGCTTTATCTGTGCACTCAGCGCCGCGCTGCTGGTGCAGCTTATGCAAGGCAAAATAGGCCAACGTGCAGTATCTTTGGCAGCTGCAGCTGTCTTAATATCCACAGCCTCTGGTTATCTGCTGCAACACAAAGATTGGACCCAGCCCAGCGGGCAACAGCTGTCTGTCGTGCTAGTACAACCCAATATAGATCAACATAAAAAGTGGGCCTCAGGTAGCCTGGCAACCATACTCAGTCAACTCGAAGAACAGAGTGCCGCTCATTGGGGTGCCGACCTTGTGATCTGGCCCGAAGCGGCTGTTCCGGCCCTGCCTCGCAGAGCTCGAGGGTTTTTAGACTCAATTCAGACACAGGCCGCGGCTGGCCAAACTACCTTATTAACCGGAATTCCAACCTATAACAGAGCGGAAAAGAAATATCATAACTCGATGATTGCACTGGGAAATATCGAGGGCGAGGGGCAATACAATAAAACGCGGCTGGTGCCCTTTGGAGAATATGTGCCATTGGAATCGATGCTGCGGGGCCTGATCGGATTCTTTAATCTCCCCATGTCAGCCTTTTCATTGGGTGCTGACAACCAGACGCCTTTTACCGTGCAGGGAGAAACCGTCTCTACCGCAATATGCTACGAAGTGGTCTATCCGGATCTGGTTGCCCGTAATAGTCGTAGCGCTTCGACACTTCTCACCGTGAGCAATGATGCCTGGTTTGGTAAATCACTGGGTCCCCAGCAGCATATGCAAATGGCGCAGATGCGCGCCCTAGAAAATGCTAAGCCAATGATTCGTGGTACCAACAATGGTATTTCAGCACTGGTGAATCATCGCGGCGAAATTTATCAGCGCCTCGAGCAATATACGCAAGGAGAGCTGGTGGGCACTGTTGAACCACGCAATGGCCGCACAGTATTCTCCCATTTCGGCTCATGGCCGACGGTAATACTGGCCCTGCTAAGCTGTATTGGGCTATTAATGAAACAAAGACTGCTAATTAGCGCACTAAAAAGAACAAAAACCAAATAAAGAGGCGAACAATGAAAACAAAACTTCGATTGATACTACTGGCAATAATGGCATCCCTATCTTTTTCCGCCGCAGCCCTAGAAGTCGGCGACCAGGCCCCCGCATTTTCACTCGAGGGCACTGACGGTAACACCTATACCCTGGAGCAGTTTCACGGCAGGCAGGCCATTGTTATTGCCTGGTACCCAAAAGCCTTTACCGGCGGCTGCACCATCGAATGTAAATCTTTGGCGCAAAATGGCCATCTTCTAAAACGTCTGGATGTTACCTATTTTATGGCTAGCGTCGACGAGCTAGAGAAGAATCAGGAATTTGCCGCCGAGACCGAAGCCGATTTCCCCCTCCTAAGCGACCCGTCCAAAACGGTCGCCGAGGCCTATGATGTGCTGGCCTTTTATGGCCTGCCCTATCGCCACACGTTTTATATTGGCAAAGACGGTAAAATCTTATTTATAGACAAGGAGATTAACGCCGCGACCTCAGCCGAAGATATGGCGGCCAAGCTTGAAGAGTTGGGCATACCTGTCAGACAGGCTAGCTAACTCTCTGTAATTAATTATCTCATGCGAGACCCATCTGCACACTGTTAGATGGGTCTCTATTCCCCTATAATTCACGCCTATTTTTAAATCAATAAGCAGTGAATCTTCATGACTATCGAACACCCCTTTAATCCCGCCGAGTTAGAGCGCGCAGCCCAAAAATATTGGACTGATAATAAAACGTTCGAAGTGACCGAAGACCCCAGCAAAGAAAAATTCTATTGCCTGGCCATGTTCCCCTATCCCAGCGGCAAGCTGCATATGGGCCATGTGCGCAACTACACCATTACCGATGTAATCGCCCGCTACCAGCGCATGCAAGGCAAGAATGTCCTGCATCCTATGGGTTGGGACGCCTTTGGATTGCCGGCAGAGAATGCCGCCATTCAAAACAAGACCGCGCCAGCCAAATGGACCGAGGAAAATATCGCCTACATGAAGGGGCAGCTAAAATCCCTGGGGTTTGGTATCGACTGGTCACGTGAACTCGCCACCTGCAAGCCCAACTACTACAAGTGGGAACAGTGGTTTTTCACCAAGCTCTACGAAAAAGGCATGGTCTACAAAAAGACCAGCGCGGTTAACTGGTGTCCCAATGACGCTACGGTACTGGCCAATGAGCAGGTCATCGATGGCTGTTGCTGGCGCTGCGATAGCCCAGTAGAGCGCAAGGAAATCCCTCAGTGGTTTATTCGTATTACCGATTATGCAGAGCAGCTATTAGACGATTTGGATGATTTGGAGCACTGGCCTGAGCAGGTCAAAACCATGCAGCGCAACTGGATTGGCAAGAGTCGCGGCGTCAATATGACCTTTGACCTGTCTGCATCTGTTGGCGAACATGCCAGCTTTGATGTCTACACCACCAGACCAGATACATTGATGGGCGTGACCTACGCGACCTTAGCCACCGCCCACCCAATAGCCACTGAAGTTGCCAAGAATAATCCACAGCTCGCAGCCTTTATCAATGAGTGCCAAACCCAGCAGGTATCTGAAGCAGAAATGGCCACCATGGAAAAGCGCGGCATGGACACAGGCATTAGAGCCCTGCATCCACTAACGGGTGAGACTATTCCTGTTTGGGTCGGCAACTATGTATTGATGGACTATGGTTCCGGGGCCGTAATGGCAGTACCCGCCCATGATCAACGCGACTATGAATTTGCCAAAAAATATAGCCTGGGAATTAAGCAGGTCATCACGCCCGCTAACGACGAAGACTGTGATATCGAAAACGAAGCCTTTGTTAACAAAGGCCTGCTAGTTAATTCCGGCAAGTACGACGGTCTAGATTTCGCCGCCGGTTTTGATGCCATTGCCGCCGCCCTCGAAGCCTGTGATCACGGCTCTATCACCACCAATTATCGTTTGCGTGACTGGGGCGTTAGTCGCCAGCGCTACTGGGGTTCACCAATCCCAATGTACAATTTGGCCGAGGGCGGTGAAATTCCAGTCCCCCTCGATCGCCTGCCCGTTGTATTGCCAACCGATGTCGAGATGGATGGCATTCAATCGCCGATCAAAGCTGACCTCGAATGGCGAAAAGCCGAGATAGATGGTGTAGCCGTTGAGCGCGAGACCGATACCTTTGATACCTTTATGGAATCGTCTTGGTATCACGCACGCTTTACCTGCTCCGATTTAGACAGTGCCATGCTCGACCCAGAACGCGCCAATTACTGGCTGCCGGTAGATCAATATGTGGGCGGCATTGAGCACGCAATATTGCACCTGCTGTACGCCCGTTTTTACCACAAACTACTGCGTGACGAAGGCCTAGTCAGCAGCAGCGAACCGTTTAAGAGCCTGCTCTGTCAGGGCATGGTGTTAGCCGAGTCCTTTTACAAAGACAACGCCGGTCGCAAAGAATGGCTGTCGCCCTTGGCTGTTACCGTTGAGAGCGATGAAAAAGGCCGCACCCTTAGTGCCGTTGAAACCGCTACGGGGGATCTGGTCCACAGCGGCGGCATCACCAAAATGTCGAAATCCAAAAATAATGGTGTCGACCCACAGACTGCCATTGATAAACATGGCGCCGATACCGTGCGCCTGTTCACCATGTTTGCAGCGCCCCCGGAGCAGACATTGGAATGGAACGATGACGGTGTATCTGGCGCCCATCGATTCCTGCGCAAACTTTGGAATATGGTGCATAACCATCTGGCACTGGGTGATAGCGCGCCATTAAATAAAACCAAACTCAACGATGCCCAGCAAGATTTGCGTCGCAAGACCCATGAAACCATCAACAAAGTTAATGACGACTATGGCCGCCGCAACACCTTTAACACCGCCATTGCTGCTGTTATGGAACTGCTTAACGAAGTTGCCAAGCTAACCGATAACGACGGCCAAAGTGTTGCCGTTCGTCATGAAGCCTTGGTCAGCGCCATTTTACTGCTGTCCCCTATTGCACCACATATCTGTCACAGCCTATGGAACACCATGGGTAATGAAGGCTCTATAGCCGATGCTTCCTGGCCCGTCCTAGATGAGTCAGCGCTCGTACGCAGTTCTATTGAACTGGTGATTCAGGTCAATGGTAAGGTACGTGGCAAGATTCAGGTGGCCGCCGAGACCCCCAAGGACGAAATTGAAAAACTGGCTGTTGAAGATAGCAATGTGCAGCGTTTCACCGAAGGCGTCACCGTTCGTAAAATTATTGTGGTGCCGGGCCGACTGGTTAATATAGTAGCGAATTAAGAAAGAGGACTGTAATGATGAAAAATTTACTCCCCATCGCAATGATATTACTGCTGTCTGCCTGTGGCTGGCAGCTGCGCAATTCTCAGGTTGTACCTACAGACTTAGGCAGCCTATATCTGTCATCCAATGATGCCCACAGCGATCTTATCCAAGAGCTAACCCGTGCGCTAAATGTGTACGGGGCAAAAATTGTGCCCAGCTCTGCAGACGCGAGCTACAGCGTTGTGATCGTCGATTTCCGACAGACACGCCGAAGCGGCACCATTAATGCCGCAGCCCGAGTCGCAGAATACCAACTTAATGAAGAAGTAGATTTTCTAATTGTTGGTGCCGATGGCGCCCAACTAATACCACTCTCTACCGCCTCGGTCGAGCGCGTCTATGAGTTTAATGAGCAAGATGTACTGGCCTCCGACAATGAAGAGCGCCGAGTAAAAAATGGTATGCGTGAAGAGATTGTCCGCCAAATTCTCAACCGCTTACGTGTAGTACCCAGCGCTGGCCAGCAGTAATGAAAATCAAGGCAGAACAGCTTAGCGGTAACCTGCAAAAGCAATTTCTCCCTGTCTATGTGATTAGTGGTGACGAACCATTACTGGCTCAAGAATGCGCCGATGCAGTGCGAGTGGCCGCAAGAAAAAATGGGTTTACCGAACGCGAGCTTTTCCATGTCGAGGGCAATTACGACTGGAACCATGTCGTCAATGAAGCTAATTCTCTATCGTTATTTTCCGATAAAAAAATTCTCGAAATTCGTATTGCTAATGGAAAGCCCGGCGACAAAGGTAGCAAAGCACTCTGTGAAATTTGCGCCAATCCCAATCCAGATAATCTCCTTTTAGTTATTCTTCCCAAGCTTGAAAAGTCTGCACAAAATAGTAAATGGCTAAAGGCACTTGAGTCTCTGGGCGCCCATATTCAAGTGTGGCCAGTCAGCGCCGATAACTTGCCACGCTGGATTCAGCAGCGTCTCAGCCAGGCGAATATTCAAGCCAACCAAGAAGCGGTACAAATTCTAGCGGACCGCGTCGAAGGCAACTTATTAGCCGCCGTACAAGAAATTGAAAAACTTAAATTGTTGGCCCCAGAAGGCAAAGTCGATGCCGATACCATGTCGGCTGTGGTTGCTGATAGTGCCCGCTACAATCTATTTGAATTTATCGATAAAATGCTCATAGGCGACGCGCAGTCTGCCGCACAGTCACTGCGCGGATTACAAAACGAAGGCACAGAACCTATCCCCCTACTCTGGGCAATCACCCGAGAGCTGCGTATTTTAGTAAAAGCCAGCGAACAGGTGGCGCGAGGTGAACACAGCGACTGGGCACTCAAAAATTCCGGCGTTTGGGATAAGCGCATGAGCCTATTTCGCCGAG
Source organism: Porticoccaceae bacterium UBA1989 (assembly GCA_002335945.1). GTDB lineage: Bacteria > Pseudomonadota > Gammaproteobacteria > Pseudomonadales > Porticoccaceae > HTCC2207. The sequence goes on along the minus strand of DDDD01000012.1, from coordinate 27,006 downwards.
CATTACAGCGCAATAAACCTGCTCACCTGCGTATGTTTTTATATCAGGCCGGGGCAATTGATCGTGGCATTAAGGGCATGCGTAAAGCCGATGTCTGGGATGAGATGGCGACACTGGTGTTATCGATTGCCGGCAGCCAAAGCTTGCAACCGGGCAATATTAAAATTCTTTTACAGCCTTAATATTAAACATCGTTTGTTTAAAATATTAACCGTTAAATCAATAGGGATTGTTGAGAATTAAAATCCCAACCAAAAATAAACTACCAACGTTATAACCGCCGCACCCATCAAATTTAACGCAAACCCTTCTCGCACCATCTGCTCCACGGTGATTTTTCCGCTGCCAAATACGATCGCATTGGGGGCTGTTGCCACTGGCAACATAAAGGCACAGCTGGCAGAAAGTGCTGCCGGCAACATTAATAGTGCGGGATCAAATCCCGCACCTAGGGAGGCTGCCGCGAGAATAGGCATTAACAATGTGGTGGTTGCTGTATTGCTGGTGATCTCGGTTAAAAAGGTAACCGCCAACGCCACTGCAGCAATAAGTACAATGATGGATAGTCGGGTGACCCCCGACAGTGATTCACCAATAGCCTGACTAATACCAGTGACCGCGAATGCTTTGGCAATGGCAATACCGCCGGCAAATAACAGTAGAACACCCCAGTGAATGGTCGAGGCTGATTCCCAATCTAGTAATTTTCCACCACGGCCATTGGGCAATACAAACATAATTATCACCGAGGTTAACGCCACGGCGGCATAGTTGGCGGTGGGCACCCCCAGTAATGTTGTCCAGCCACCAAAGGGTTCACGCAAGGTAATCCAAGCCAGGGCGGTCAATGAGAAAACGATGAGCACACGGACTTCTTCTGTGCGCCAAACACCGGCATGGGGAATAGCTAAGGGGGCAGATTCGCCTAAATGGCGGGTAATCCATAAAGCGGCCAAAGGTAGTAACAGCACAACCGCGGGGAGACCCCAGAGCATCCACTGGGCAAAACTAGGAATAGTCCCTGTGGCTTCGCCATAAATTTTGAGGAAGATGATATTGGGCGGCGAGCCGATAGGCGTGCCCAGTCCACCGATACTGGCGGCATAGGCAATGCCAAGAAATAATGGCACAGCGAGCCTAGCTGAATCTTCGCTACGAGCACTGTCTAGCACTGCGTAGGCGATGGGCAATAGCATTAGAGTCGTGGCGGTATTGGAAACCCACATGCTGAGTACGGCAGAGGCCACCATAAAACCAAAGACCAGTCGCCGCTGATTGTCACCACCAAAGAGATTGACCATGTACAGGGCAAGTCGACGGTGCGCGCCGCTCTTTTCCATGGCTTTGGATAGCATGGCGCCGCCCATCAATAAAATAATCAGAGGATCCCCATAGGCCTGAGCGACCTGCTTGCCATTGAGAAGGCCCAGCAGTGGAAAAACACCCAACGGGATCATGGAAGTTGCAGGAATGGGGATAGGTTCGAACACCCACCAGAGGGCGCAGAGGACGGTAAGACCACCCACTAAAGCACCTTCGCGAGCCCAGCCTGATTGCATCATAGACAGAGTGACCACAGCAGCGACTAAGGGGCCGAACCACAGGGATATTCGCTTTAACTTAGGCGTCATAATTATTTATCGTCCCTTTGATTGTCCCTTTCATCGTAGAGCGCACCGTCTAGTTTATCGTCCAGGTCATCGCCTAAGGCATAGTCACCACGTTCATAGGCCGCAATTATCTCTATGGCTCTGCCCTGATCCGCATCATTGACGGCAATCGATAGATGCCCCATTGCTGGCACCTCGCCCATGGCACCTTGCAATGCCGCACCCTGAAGGAATACTTGCAGGCCTTCCTGCTCCATAATTCCTTTTAGTAACTGAGCTTCGAAATAATCGCTACCGCGGTAAACTGATTTCACTGCCACTTCCTGCGCAGACTAACCACCAACCAGATGGCTAAAACACCCAGGCTATTGGCCAGTGAATCCCAGGGGTCGCCATAACGGTAGCTGGTCATGGATTGGGCCAGCTCCATTGATAATCCAAACGTCACCAGTATTGCGGCCAAAAGCCACAGGGGAACTCGGTGGCCGTAGGCTTGCACCGACAAAAAATACAATATGGCGTAGACCGTGGCATGACCAAACTTGTCCTGTAATTCAAAAATTTGCTGCCCAGATACGGGCATCAGTGAGAGGCCAATAGTGCCTAATAGACTCAGCCAAAAGATTATTTGGAAGTGATTTCTTGCGATCATTATTATGTTGACTCAGCTGTATTAAGTTGTTTATTTAGGCGCGACAGCCTCTCTACCGTGCCTATGTCCCACCAGTCACCAGTATAGACTTCCCCAGAGACATTACCGGACAAAATTGCCGGGCGCATAACATCCCGCAATGGAAAACAGTCTTCCTCGTAACCCGCAAATAGCTGTGGCCTGAATAGGCTGATACCGCTGAAAGTATACTTGGAACCAACATCGTAGCTAACAAGATTGTTGGCGACAGCAAAGTCACCTTCGGGATGATGCTCAGGGTTGGTAACCATAACCAGATGCGCATCCATGCCCTTATCGAGACTCATGCTGTGCAGAGGAAAATCCGTCCACACATCCCCATTAATCAATAAAAACGGCTCGCTGCCTAGCAGTGGCAATGCGTGAGCGATGCCGCCACCGGTTTCTAGGGGCTGCTCCTCTCGAGACCATTGAATGCTCACACCAAAGTCGCTGCCATCGCCAAAGTAATCTTCTATAAGCTCGGCTAACCAGCTGGTGTTAATGACAATATCGATAATGCCTGCCGCGGCTAGCCGCTCCAGATGGTATTGCAGCAAGGGCTTACCGCCTACCTCTAAAAGAGGTTTCGGGGTGGTCTCGGTAAGCGGACGCAGTCGACTGCCAAAGCCGGCCGCTAGAATCATCGCCTTCATGGGTTTTCACCTGCGGTTTGCCAGTCGCTGTACCATTCTTGGGACGCGAGCTGTGGCACTATGCGCTGTAAAAACCAGTCATAAAATGGCCGGCTTTCGGGATAGTTTTTAGCCGCTTCCAGGCTATAGCGAATCACTAGAGGCAGATCCTCTAAATAACCCCGCTTACCGTCTCGCAGGGCCAGGCGCGCAAAAATACCCATCACCTTGATATGCCGCTGCAGGCCCATTAGGTCAAACCATTTCAAAAACTGATCGTCCTCAATGTTGGCGCAGGCCTGAGCCTTGTAGGCCAGGGCTCTCTGACGCATCTGCTGGGCGGGCCAGCGTACATAACAATCTTTTAAAAGAGACACTAGATCGTAGGTGATCGGGCCATAGACCGCGTCTTGAAAATCAATCACCCCCAGTGTTTTGTCTGCCAGTATCATCAGGTTGCGTGAGTGATAGTCTCGATGTACTACCACCTGAGGCTGAGCCAATGCGCTATCGGCCAGCTGGTCAAACAGGCTATCCAATAAGGCTATGTCTTGTTTATCCAGGGTGATACCCAGCAGCTCACCGACAAACCACTGACTAAACAGTGCCATCTCGCCCTTGAGTAACTGGACGTCAAAACGAGGAAAAACCAAGGGGTCTGGGACAGTTTTTTGAATATCTATCAGCGTCTCTTGCGCCTGCTGGTAATAGCGATCGACGCTCTCTGGATTAAGCATTGGCTGAAGTAAATCATGGCCGAAATCTTCAAGTAAAAAGAATCCCTGAGCAAAATCCACGGCATGCACGTTGGGTGTGCGGATACCCTCTGCTTGGAGGGCCATGGCCACGGAAATATAGGCTGGGTTATTTTCTTTATTCGGTGGTGAGTCCACGGCAATTAAACTGGGCTGGGTGTTTAGCCGATAATAGCGACGAAAGCCTGCATCCCCAGCGAGAGCCTGCACTTTCAAGGGTCCCGATAAGTTTTTCTCGGATGGCAGAAAGGCCGTTATCCAGTCCAAAAAAATCTGTTGTTGTTGGTTTTCCACTCAGCGAATGCCTATTTAAATAGCCCAGGGGCAAAAAATAGCTATTCTAGCCTATTTGCTGCAATTGAGGTCTCTACTAAGCGCAGATATCAGGTAAAATGCCAGCAATATAAAATTCGCTTTGGACCTCAGATTTGACGCAAGCTACAACAATTCTGCGACACCCCCTACCCGCTCGTTCTGGTCGGCGCTTTTTGATTTCAGTGATTGCCACATTGGGTGCTGCTGTTTCTTTAACTCTGATGCCTTTAAGTGCCATAGCTGAAGAGAATACAGCGGCATTTTGGAACTGCAGTGCCGGCACAGAGGGCGAGTGGCTCTGTGTTGAGCAGGAACCCCAGAGTACAGATACAGCCAGAGGCAGTCGTCCTGCCCGCAGCCTGAACAACACAAGGCCGGCTGATCCAGAGGAGCCTCGAGTTGCCAGGGTACTGAATCTGGATTGGGTTGAAGCAGAAGATATGACGCCAGAACAGCAATTGTCTGTGGACCCATACTGCTGTGGCGCCTATCTGGAGCCTGAGCGAAATTACCCAGATGCCGATTTGGACCCAGATCAAGCCTCTCTGCGAGTGAATGCAAACAGCACTGAAGCCCTGCCGGGCAATATTGCGGTGCTAGAGGGTGATGTACAGATTTCTCAGGGTTATCGCCAGATACGCAGTGATACCGCCCGCATCAATCAAAATAATCGTCAGGTTACACTCGAGGGTAATGTTCGCTTTCGTGAGCCCGGGCTTTTGCTCTTGGGCAACAGCGCCGAAATCGATATCGATAGCAAGGAAGTTCAGATTGATGAGGCCACCTATGTGCTTCATGAAGCAACTGTGCGCGGCTCGGCAGAAAGCCTGTCGCGCAATAAAGATGGCATTATTGTTATTAACGATGCCTCGTATTCCAGCTGTGAACCCGGCGATGCAACCTGGCAGCTAATGACCAGTGAAATTAACATTGATCAAAGCACTGGGTTTGCCACGGTTAAGAATGCTCGTCTCGAAGTAAAAGATATCCCGGTTTTTTACTTCCCCTACCTTAAGTTTCCGGTTGATGATCGCCGCGCGTCCGGGCTGCTATTTCCAACCCTCAGTGCCGGCAACGAAAATGGCCTCGACATTACCCAGCCTGTGTATTGGAATATTGCCCCCAATTATGATGCAACAATTTCTCCCCGCTATATCGAGGAGCGTGGCTTTGGCATAGAGAGCGAATTTCGTCACCTTAGCCGCTGGTCGGAAACCGAATTAGTCGCCAACTTTTTAGGCAGCGACAAGGGCGGTGACAACGATGAAAAAATTGATGAGAATACAGGCCTGCATCCTTTTGAGGGTGAAGATCGCTATCTGTTAAGCCTGCAGCATCGCGGTGGTGCCGACCGCCCCTGGTCAACATTCTTAGATCTCAATGAAGTGAGCGATGTGGACTATTTTCGTGATCTCGGCAACTTTACAACAGACGAAAATACCAGCACTCATCTACAGCGTCGCGCCTCGGCTGGCTATAAAACTAAGCATTGGAATTACCTCATCGAGACTCAAGACTATCAGGTAATCACTGAAGGTCTGACAGATCAGTATTCTGTACTGCCCAGAATCTCTATCAATGGTTACTACCGCTTTGATAATAGCCTCGTGGTTGAGCTAAATAACCGTTACTCTATTTTTGATCGCGATGACCCTAGCTTCGCTACCGGCAGTCGCAGCAAATTAGACTACGGCATCACCTGGGATAAGCGCTGGAGCTGGGGCTACTTCAAACCCAAGGTCGGGTTTAACCATATTTCCTACTCCCTCGACGCCAATAACACTGAGTTGACCAACAGGGCTCCTTCGGTATCGGTGCCCATGGTTTCCGTGGACAGCAGTATTTTCCTCGAGCGAGACATTGACTGGCTGGCCAATCACAAGCAGACCTTTGAACCACGAATTTTTTATATCAAGACCAAATTCGAAGATCAATCGGCACTCCCGGATTTTGATACCAGAGAGTTCACCCCGTCTTACGGCCTTCTGTTTAGCGAAAATCGTTTTAATGGCGGCGACAGAATTTCCGATGAAGAGCGATTGACTGTCGCCTTTACCAGTCGATTTATTGATCAGGATTCAGGCCAGGAGCGGTTTAGAGTCAGTATTGCCCAGTCCCTCTACTACAGTGATCGGCTGGTTACCCTGCCGTCTAACCCTACCGAAAGCGAACTTGCAGAGCTGACCCGCAATCAGTCTCCCCTGGCGCTGGAACTCGCCGCCAGACTGGCTAAGAACTGGCGCTTTACCAGTGATCTTATCTATGACAACCATGATAATGATTTGGAAAAAAGCAGTGTCGGCGTGCGCTATAATGACCGGGAGAACCGGCTGTTTAACTTTACCTACAGATACACTCGCCGCGAACCGCGACTGTTCGACGGCATGGATGTGGATCAGGATATAGAGCAAGTTGATATGTCTGCGTTTGTCCCACTGGCCGGCAATTTCAATTTGGTTGGCCGCTGGAACCATGATTTTACTAACAAGCGGGAACTGGAACTGTTTGCTGGTTTCGAATACAACAGCTGTTGCTGGCGTGCGAGTTTAGTGGCGCGCCACTGGCTTGATCGCGAAGATCAATTTCTATTCCCTGAAGAGCAGTTGAAATCAAGAAATGGCATCTTCTTACAAATACAATTTAAAGGTCTGGCTGGCTCTGGCAGTCGGGTAGACACAATGCTTAACAATGGTATCTACGGTTATGAATCTCTGGAAAATTTCTAAAAGATCTGCATTTACAGGCGTTTGCGCGCTGCTTATATCGATGAGTGCCACGGCGCAAATCACCTTATTAGATAAGGTAATTGCTGTTGTCGATGATGATATTGTTCTGCAAAGTGAGCTCGATCAGCGGATGGTGACTATTTATACCCAGATCCAGCAGTCTGGCACCAAAGCCCCCCCGCAAGAAATCTTGCTACAGCAGGTTCTGGATCGGTTAATCTCAGAGCGTCTGCAGCTAAACATTGGTTACGGCGCTGGCATTCGCATTAGTGATGAAGAGCTCAACCAGGCCATGGCGCGTATTGCCGCAGGCAACAAAATCACCCTGGAAGAATATTTTGCCCAGGTCCATGCCCAGGGCAGCACCGTCGCAGTGGTTCGCGAACAGATTCGTAACGAAATGACCATTATGCGTGTGCAGCAGGGCAAGGTTATGCGCCGCATCCGTATCAGCGAACAGGAGCTGGATAACTTTCTTAACTCCGAAGAGGGCCGATTTTTAACCTCTCCAGACGTTAATGTGGGCCAGATTTTACTCTCAGTACCCACAGGCACCAGCCTAGAAGAAACCGACCTTATTCTTGCCCGCGCTCTCGACCTGCAAGCACAGGCAGTCGGCGGCACAGACTTTCGTGAACTGGCAATCGCCAATTCTGCAGATCAGTCTGCCCTTCAGGGCGGTGATCTCGGCTGGCGTAAAATGGCTCAGCTTCCCGGTGTGTTTATTGATGCCGTCGAAAAAATGGAAGTAGGCCAGATCTCAGATCCCATTCGCAGTGGCGCTGGCTATCACCTGCTTAAGCTCTATGAGCTTCGCGGTGGTGGAGAGCAGTTAATTGAACAGCATTTTGGACGGCATATTCTGGTTAAACCCAACCAAATTCGTGATGAGGCGACTACCCTAGAGCTACTCAACAGTCTTCGAGATCGTGCGTTGGCCGGTGAAGACTTTGCAGTGCTGGCAAAAGAATTTAGTGAAGATACGGGTTCTGCCCTGAATGGCGGCGAACTGGGTTGGTCCACTCCGGGAATGTTTGTTCCTGAGTTCGAGCAGACTATGGACAGTATCGCTATCGACGAGATTAGCGCGCCCTTTAGCTCACAGTTTGGCTGGCATATTCTTCAGGTCACTGACCGTCGCGACGAAGATTTCAGCACTAATATTTTACGCAACCGCGCACAGAATATGCTGCGCGAGCGCAAGTACGAAGAAGAGCTTCAGGTGTGGTTACAGGAAATTCGCGATGAAGCCTTTATTGAAATCAAAGGTTCTGATAACTCATGACATTAAGCCTGGCACTGACACCGGGGGAACCCTCTGGTGTCGGGCCTGATCTGTTAATTCAACTTATCCAACAGGCCCAGGATCACGAGCTTGTCGCCTACGCTGACCCAGACCTGCTTACCCAGCGCGCCGCACTACTTGGCCTGCCCCTTCGTTTAATTGAACCTCGCCAACAGCCACTAGCGGCGGGTGAGTTAGCAGTTGTGCCGGTTCCAATGGCCGTACCCGCTGAAGCTGGTCAGCTAGATCAACGCAATGCTCAGTATGTGCTGGACTGCCTCGATCAAGCTATCGATGCCTGCCAAACCAATCGCTGTCAGGCCATGGTCACAGGCCCAGTACAAAAATCTATTATTAATGATGCGGGTATCGCGTTCTCTGGGCACACTGAATACCTTGCCATGAAAACTCATACTGCCCAGGTCGTGATGATGCTGGCGACCCAGGAGTTACGGGTTGCCCTGGCAACGACTCACCTGCCTCTGCGGGAGGTGGCTGACGCGATTACTGCTGAGTTACTCAATGAGGTCATTGGTATCCTGTGCCTAGACCTAGAGCAAAAATTTGGAGTGAAAAATCCGGTTATTTTGGTCTGTGGGCTCAATCCCCACGCGGGTGAAGGTGGTCATTTAGGCCATGAGGAAATTGAAATTATTACACCTGTGCTTGAACAGTTCCGCCGCCGCGGCATTGACCTGATTGGTCCCTTGCCCGCAGACACCTTATTTACGGCAAAGCACCTAGATCGCGCTGATGCCGTCTTAGCCATGTATCACGATCAGGGTCTGCCGGTACTCAAGTATCAGGGCTTTGGTCGCGCCGCTAACATTACTCTTGGATTACCCATTATTCGCACCTCGGTAGATCACGGCACTGCGCTGGATCTGGCCGGAACAGGGACGGCGGATAGGGGTAGTCTGATCACTGCAATTGACGTTGCTAGTCAAATGGCCACTGCCAGCAATAAGAGTAACCTATGACGATTAAGCATCAGGCGCGCAAACGGTTTGGCCAAAACTTTTTGGTAGACCAACAGATTATTTCCCAGATCGTGTCTGCCGTTGGCCCCAAGCCAGATGACAACCTTATCGAAATCGGGCCTGGGATGGCGGCTATTACCGAGCATCTGGTAAAGCTCTGTCCGGGCATGTCGGTTCTTGAGCTGGATCGAGATCTGGTAGAGTTTCTCGGTGAGAAATTTAGTGATTATCCCGAGTTTAGTATTCACAGTGGCGATGCGCTTAAGACCGATTTTACTCAGTTCCATGAGGGCCGCGAACTCCGCCTAGTGGGCAACCTTCCTTACAATATTTCGACACCTCTATTGTTTCATCTGCTCGGGGTGCGCCATCTAATCAAAGATATGCACTTTATGTTGCAGCGCGAAGTGGTGGACCGCCTCAGTGCGGCCCCAGGTTCGAAAACCTATGGTCGCCTGTCGATCATGATCCAATACCATTGTCGGGTCATGCCCTTAATCCCAGTGCCACCAGAATCTTTTCGCCCCGCGCCCAAGGTTCAGTCCGCAGTGGTACGTTTAAAGCCACATAAAGTCATGCCCTGTGTTGCAGAGAATGAGGAGCTACTGAGCAAGGTAGTGGCCCAAAGTTTTCAAATGCGCCGCAAGACATTGCGTAACTGCCTGAAGCCCTTTGCTGAACATCTCGCGACCGCGGCGGAAGTGATTGATATGGGGCGACGCCCAGAGCAGTTATCTGTCAAAGATTTTGTCACTCTGAGTAATCACATTAATCAAAGCATGAATGCGAGCGAGACGGTAACTAAATGACTGTGGATAAGATTGAAGAACAGCAGCAGATCCAACCCCAATTAATAGCGGTTAGCGTGGTCACCGAATACGTGCAGCAGCAGTCTCAGCCCGAGCAAAATCGTTTTGCTTTTGCCTACCATATAACCATTGAAAATCAGGGTTCTGAGACCGCTAAGCTGTTGGGCCGTCACTGGATTATTATCGATGCTAACCAGGAGCGCAAAGAAGTAAAAGGTATGGGCGTTATCGGCGAGCAACCGACCCTTGAAGCCGGCGCCATATACCAATATACCAGTGGGGTTGTGCTTAAAACCCCTATAGGTACCATGGAGGGTAGCTATCAATTAGTCGACGAGAACGGTGATCCTTTTAATGCCCCTATCGAACCCTTTTTACTCTCCATGCCTAACGCCGTGCACTAGCGTTATATGACCAGCTATGCCGTGGGAGATATCCAAGGCTGTCTTGAGCCGCTATTAAAGCTACTTGAGACCGTCTCATTTGACCCGGCCTCTGATCAGCTGATCGCGGTCGGTGATCTTATTAATCGTGGCCCCCAATCTTTAGAGACATTACGTTTTTGCCATGGCCTTGGGGACAGCTTTAAAACCGTGCTCGGTAACCATGACCTGCACCTTCTCGCTGTTGCCCATGGGGTTAGATCCCCGACCTCAAAAGACACCCTAGATGAAATTCTGGCCGCCCCAGACAGAGAAGAACTGCTGGCTTGGCTGCAACAACAGCCTCTACTATTAAGTATTGATGACTATACGGTGGTCCACGCCGGCATTCCTCCGATCTGGGATTTGGGCCAGGCGCGAAGTCTTGCTGCAGAAGTTAATGAAGTATTGCGTTCAGATAGACGTGGCGAGTATTTCAATCATATGTACGGCAACCACCCACTGGTATGGTCTGAAGATCTGCAAGGCCCAGAACGCTGGCGTGTGATCACCAACTATCTGACGCGGATGCGCTTATGTACGCCTGATGGAATATTGGAACTCGAATCTAAAGATGCCGTTTCTGCGCCTGCGCCCTTCGCCCCCTGGTTTGAACATCAGGATAGAAATACCGCCCACAATAAGATTATATTTGGTCATTGGGCTGCCCTTGAGGGCCGTGACTGCGGCCATAATCTTTTTGCGTTGGATACAGGCTGCGTCTGGGGCGGTCCAATGCGACTGATGAATCTGGAAACTAAGGCCTACATTGAGCAACCATAACGTTTGGAAAGGGCTCTATTTTACTAAAGGAGTTTTGCAATGAATAAAACGAATCTAGGCGTCATCGGATTACTACTGTTTTTGTGCGCCGCTTGCTCTGAGCAAACAGCACCACTGTCCTCCGGTATTGACCAGCTGGGTATGAATCTGGAAGTACGTCCTCAGGACGACTTCTATGAATATGCCAATGGCGGCTGGCTTGCCACCACCGACATTCCAGCAGATGAGGTTGGCTGGGGCAGTTATATGACTTTGCGCAAGGAAAGCCTGGAGCAGTCTAAAGCCATAGTGTTGGATGTGGCCGCCAACCCGGGTAGTGATATCGCCAAGATAAAAATCGGCGACTATTACAATGCCTATATGGATGAAGCCGCCGTTGAAGGGCTTGGCTTCGCGCCCATCGCGGACGATTTGGCGGCCATTGCAGACTTACAAACCCATGATGATATTGCCGCCTACTTTGGTGCCAGCAATGCCATGGGTGTGGATGGACCCTTCAATCTCTATGTAGGCCAAGACGACAAAGACGCCACCCGCTATGTGATGTTTTTTGTTCAGTCTGGCTTGGGTCTGCCCGATCGGGATTATTACACTGACCGCTCAGCGCGCGGCCTTAAAATCATTGCTGCCTATCAAGACTATGTAGCCCTAGCCCTCTCCCTCAGCGGCCATACGGATGCTGAGTCTGCTGCCCAAAGTATTTATGCCCTTGAGGCCCAACTAGCGGCTGCGCAGTGGAC
>DDDD01000012.1:0-15254 GCA_002335945.1 Porticoccaceae bacterium UBA1989 | reverse complement strand
CTTGACCTTTATTTACAGGGTATTGGTGTAGGGGATATGGATGATGTCATTGTTAGCCAGCCAAGTTATATGCAGGCGGTTAACGATCTATTTGCACAGACACCAGTATCCGTTTGGCAGGATTATCTTCGCCTTCAGTTAGTGAATGGTTTTGCACCCTACCTGTCCTCTAATTTTGTAGATGCCCGCTTTGAGTTCTACGGCAAAACATTGTCGGGTCGCCAGGAGCAGCAGGCCCGTTGGCGCAGAGCGGTTGGCTCAATTAATGGCAACCTGGGAGAGATGCTAGGTCAGCTGTATGTGGAGAAACACTTCCCGCCGGAATCGAAAGCGCGCATGGTCGAAATGGTCGATTATCTGATTGAAGCCTACGCAGATTCCATCAAAAACCTCGACTGGATGACGGAAGCAACCAAACAGCAGTCTCTGGTAAAACTCTCTAAATTCACCCCAAAAATAGGCTACCCCGATAAGTGGAAAGACTACAGCGCTCTGGAAGTTGCACCAGATGATTTAGTGGGCAATATAAAGCGCGCCCGCACCTTTGGCCACAATCAAAACGTCGGTAAGCTGGGTAAGCCCATTAACCGAGACGAATGGTTTATGGCCCCCCAGCAGGTCAATGCCTACTACAACCCGGGGCTCAATGAAATTGTATTCCCTGCCGCCTACCTTCAGGCGCCAAACTTTTTGCCCCAGGCAGACAATGCCTATAACTACGGCACTATTGGTACGACCATTGGCCATGAAATAGGCCATGGCTTCGACGATCAGGGCAGTAAGTACGATGGCGATGGCAATCTAAGAAGTTGGTGGACAGAACAAGACAGAGCTAACTTTGAAGCCCGTACTAAGAGCCTGGTTAATCAGTTTAATAAATTTGAACCTCTGCCCGGTCTATTTATCAATGGTGAGTTAACACTCGGAGAGAATATTGGCGACCTAGGCGGCACAGCCATCGCCCTGAAGGCTTACCGAATGTCGCTGAGGGGCAAACCATCGCCTGTGATTGATGGGTTTACCGGCGATGAGCGTTTCTTTATTGGCAATGCCCAGTCTAGCCGACTCAAATGGCGCGATGAGATCATGGAGCTGATTGTTAAGACCGATCCCCACAGCCCTGACAAGTATCGTATTAATGGTGTGTTCTCTAATATGGCAGACTTTTATAAGGCGTATGGCGTAACCAAAGGCGATGCACTGTATCTACCAGAAGAGGAACGAGTGCAAATCTGGCAGTAGCCATCGTTACTCTACATCTAATTCAGACCTAGTACAGGTTTAGTCCAGACCCATAAATAACAGACACAAAAAAGCCGAGCTAGTAGCTCGGCTTTTTTAACGCTTTATAACGCTTATTCAGCAGCAACTTCTACAGCTTGCTCAGTCACATCAGCCATAACACGGCCAACTAACTCAACATACGCCATTGGTGCTTTGTCGCCTGTACGCATGCCACACTTTAGGATGCGAAGGTAACCACCTGGACGCTCCTGGTAACGAGGACCCAGATCGGTAAACAGCTTACCAACAGTTGCCTTGTTGCGCAGACGGTCAAAAGCCAGTCGACGATTAGCAACGCTGTCTTCTTTAGCCAGTGTGATCAATGGCTCTGCATAACGACGTAGCTCTTTAGCCTTGGGCAGAGTGGTTCTAATCAGCTCGTGCTCGACCAATGATGCTGTCATATTGCGGAACATGGCTCTTTTGTGAGAGCCCGACTTATTTAATTTGCGGCCGGCATAACGATGACGCATGATTCAATTCCTTAATTCGTTGCTTTCTCAGCAATGATATCTATAGATAAAAGCTAAGCTATTAAACTAGCTCGCGTTCACTTTTTAGGCTTGCTGGTGGCCAGTTCTCAAGACGCATCCCTAAAGACAGTCCACGGAACGCCAGTACATCTTTGATCTCAGTAAGTGATTTCTTACCCAGATTAGGTGTTTTCAGCAATTCAACTTCGGTGCGCTGGATCAGATCACCAATGTAATAAATACTTTCCGCTTTGAGGCAGTTAGCAGAGCGAACAGTTAGCTCAAGATCATCAACTGGACGCAACAAGATCGGATCGATCTCTTCTTCTTTTTCTTCTGGCTCAGCCGCTGTCTCACCCTGGAGGTCAACAAATACTGCCATCTGCTGTTGCAGAATAGTTGCTGCGCGACGAATCGCTTCTTCAGGATCGATAGTGCCATTGGTCTCAAGCTCAAGAACCAACTTATCGAGATCTGTACGATTCTCAACTCGGGCGCTCTCTACGCTGTAAGACACCTTAAAGATTGGGCTAAACGATGCATCAAACTGCAGACGCCCAATAGTGCTATTTTCTTCGTCATTACCACGCTGATCGGACGGCTGATAGCCACGACCGCGGACAATTCGCAGTTGCATGCTAATGCTAGTCTTCTCAGACAGGTGAGCAATAACATGATCTGGATTGACGATTTCCACATGGCTATCCACTTCGATATCACCAGCAGTAACAGGACCAGGACCCTTAGCATTCAAGGTGACTGTCGTCTCGTCACGCCCTTCCATCACTACCGCAACACCTTTCAGGTTGAGGAGGATTTCCATGACGTCTTCTTGAACGCCTTCGATAGCGCTATATTCGTGTTCTACACCGTCAATCTCAGCTTCAACAATGGCACAGCCAGTCATAGACGACAGCAGAATGCGACGCAGTGCGTTGCCTAATGTGTGTCCAAAACCACGCTCTAGGGGCTCTAAAACCACCTTGGCATGGGTTGAGTTGTAAGACGTTACGTCTATATTGCGCGGTGTAAGCATTTCAGTAGCAGAATTTTGCATAGTATTACCTGTAAGAGCTAGACAGCGATTACTTGGAGTACAGTTCGACGATCAGGTTTTCGTTGATCTCAGCGGGCAAATCAGAACGGTCTGGGTTACGTGTGAACGTGCCTTCCATTTTGTTGCTATCTACCTGCATCCATTCAACTTCGCCACGCTGTGACGCTAACTGCAACGCAGTTTGCACACGTAGCTGCTTCTTAGATTTTTCGCGCAGACCGACGGTATCGCCTTCCTGAACTCTAAACGAAGCAATATTGACCTTCTGGCCATTAACCAAAATAGAGTTATGTGCGACTAATTGACGTGACTCAGCGCGAGTAGCGCCAAAGCCCATACGGTAGACCACATTGTCGAGACGCTTCTCAAGAATGGTTAACAGGTTCTCACCCGTATTGCCTTTCTGACTTGCTGCGTCTCTGTAGTAGTTACGGAATTGCTTCTCCAATACACCGTACATACGACGTACTTTCTGCTTCTCGCGCAGCTGTACTCCGTAGTCTGACAGACGGCCGCGACGGGCACCGTGCTGGCCAGGTGCGCTTTCTGAGCGACACTTGGATTCTAATGGACGAACGCCACTCTTTAGGAAAAGATCTGTTCCCTCGCGGCGTGAAAGTTTACAAGTTGGTCCGAGATATCTAGCCATTTTCTTTCTCTCTTACACGCGACGTTTTTTGGGTGGACGGCAGCCGTTATGTGGAACCGGCGTCACATCCGTGATGTTTGTAATTTTGTAACCAGCATTGTTGAGTGCGCGAACTGCGGACTCACGACCGGGGCCAGGGCCTTTGACTTGTACGTCAAGGTTCTTTAAACCATAGTCTTTTGCTGCTTCACCGGCGCGCTCTGCAGCGACCTGTGCGGCGAACGGGGTACTCTTACGAGAGCCACGGAAGCCGGATCCACCTGATGTAGCCCAGGAAAGCGTATTTCCCTGACGATCAGTGATCGTAACAATAGTGTTGTTAAAAGAAGCATAGATGTGAGCGACACCATCTATTACCGTCTTCTTAACCTTTTTACGGGTCGTTTTAGCTGCTGCTTTTGCCATTAGGAATCCTAATTATCTTTTAATGGGACGACGTGGGCCTTTACGGGTCCGCGCATTCGTCTTAGTACGTTGTCCACGTACGGGCAAATTACGTCGATGACGCAGACCGCGATAGCAACCCAGATCCATCAAACGCTTAATGTTCATACTTGTCTCGCGGCGAAGGTCACCCTCAACTTCGTTTTGCCCTACGGCAGTACGGAGTTGGTCAAGTTGACCGTCGTCCAGTGCAGAAATTTTAGTGTCTTCTGCGATACCCGTTTCTGCACAGATCTTTCTGGCAGTCGGGCGACCAATTCCAAACACGTAAGTCAGTGAAATCACTGCGTGCTTGTTATCTGGGATGTTGACACCGGCAATACGGGCCATTCAAATTACTCCACTTATACTATAGGTTTAATCAGTATTTCCGTTCCCTTTAGCAGTCTTTACGACCTACTAAAAAGGCGCGGTAGAATACCGATAGATCTGTCAAAAATCAACCAGATTATCCTTGGCGCTGCTTATGACGAGGTTCGACACTACAAATAACACGAACCACACCCTTGCGGCGGACAACCTTACAATTACGACAAATCGGTTTAACCGATGCACGAACTTTCACAGCATCACCTCTTTATTTACGGCCAACATTTTTTAAGTTGGCCTTTTTCATTAGCGAATCATATTGCTGAGACATCAGATGTGACTGCACTTGAGCCATAAAATCCATCGTCACAACAACGGCAATCAACAGTGACGTGCCGCCCAGGTAGAACGGTACATTGAAGTACACATTCAAAAACTGAGGCATTAGACAGATCAACGTGATGTAAACACCACCAATCAAAGTCAAACGCGTAGTCACATTGTCAATGTATTTGGCAGTGTGCTCACCAGGACGAATCCCGGGTAAATACGCACCACCTTTTTTCAGGTTATCGGCCACTTCTTTCGGGTTGTACATCAACGCCGTGTAGAAGAAGCTGAAGAATATAATAAGGCTTGAGAACAGCAGTATATAAAGAGGCTGTCCTGGACCAATCAGTAACGCAATATCCTGCAAAAATGCGGGAGCGTTTACGCCCTGCCCAAACCATTGACTGATCGAGGTGGGGAACAACAGCAAGCTACTTGCGAAGATTGCCGGTATAACACCCGCCATATTAACTTTGAGCGGCAAGTGCGAAGTCTGTGCGTTGTAGGCCTGTCGACCTTGACGCTGAGCGTAGTTAACCGTTAAACGACGCTGGCCACGTTCAATAAACACAACGAAGTAAACAACAGCGACTGCGATTATCAATACTACTATTAAGGTCAGTGGATTTAGGTCGCCCTGACGAGCTGACTCTAATGCCTGACCGATGGCGCCCGGGATACCTGCAACGATACCAGCAAAGATCAACATCGAAATGCCATTGCCGATGCCGCGCTCAGTGATTTGCTCACCCAACCACATCAAAAATATTGCGCCCGCTACTAAGGAGGAGATAGCCACCATGTAGAACAGACTGTTTACTTCGTAGGCTAGGCCCTGTGAAGCAAAACCAACGGACATTGCAGTCCCTTGTATCAATGCCAGTAGCACTGTGCCGTAGCGCGTGTACTGGTTGATCTTACGACGACCGCTGTCGCCTTCTTTCTTTAACTGCTCTAATGCAGGCACTGTCGCAGACAGTAGCTGCATAATGATCGATGCCGATATATAAGGCATAACACCAAGAGCCAAAATACTCATTCTCTCTAGTGCACCACCAGAGAACATGTTGAACAGACCCAAGAACGTACCCTGATTCTGGGTAAACAGGTCAGCCAAACGATCAGGGTCAAACCCTGGAACCGGTATATGGGTACCAATGCGATAGATAATAATCGCGGCAAACAAAAAGCGAAGACGAGCCCAAAGCTCGCCCAATCCTTTTGAATTGCCCGTAGGCATAGTACCTGGCTTAGCCATTAAACTGTCTCTTCAACCTTGCCGCCAGCGGCAACAATAGCAGCTGCAGCGCCTTTAGAAGCTGTTACGCCCTGAAGAGTAACCGCTTTGGTTACCTCACCAGAGGCAAATACCTTGGCACGCAGGATGTTTGAGTTAATCAAACCAGCTGCTCGCAATGTATCAACAGAGATAATTTCGCCTTCAACGAGAGCAAGCTCAGAAAGTCGAATTTCAGCAGTCACCATCGCTAGACGTGAGCTGAAACCAAACTTTGGCAAACGCTTCTGCAAAGGCATCTGACCGCCTTCAAAGCCCGGACGAATACTACCGCCAGAACGCGCTTTTTGACCTTTGTGGCCACGGCCACCAGTCTTGCCAATACCACTGCCGATACCACGACCGCAGCGCTTGCCTTCTTTAATTCTACCCGGTGCAGGGCTAAGAGTATTCAGACGCATCTTAAGCTTCCTCAATCAGCAACATATAGTGAACTTTATTGATCATGCCGCGAACTGATGGAGTATCTTCTACTTCAACGCTGTGGCCGATACGACGTAAACCTAAACCTGTAAGGCAGGCTTTATGGTTTTTTAACCGTCCAATTGAACTCTTGGTCTGAGTTACTTTTACTTTTTTCAATTTAGCTTTTGCCATGATCCGTTTCCAATAACTGACGCGCTGTTAAGCCGTCACTTAGTTGAGAATTTCTTCTACTGATTTACCGCGCTTAGCTGCAACGTCATCCGGAGACGACATAGCTTCTAACGCTTTAAAGGTAGCGCGAACTACATTTACTGGGTTGGTCGAGCCGTAGCACTTAGCCAGTACATTCTGTACACCGGCCAATTCCAACACAGAGCGCATTGCGCCACCGGCAATAACACCCGTACCTTCTGAAGCTGGCTGCATGTAAATCTTAGATGCAGCGTGAATGCCTTTAGTCGGATACTGAATAGTTGTGCCATCGAGAGCAACGTCAATCATATTGCGACGCGCTGCTTCCATTGCTTTCTGGATAGCCTGGGGAACTTCGCGCGCTTTACCGCGACCAAAACCCACTTTACCGTTGCCATCACCAACTACAGTCAGTGCAGTAAAAGCGAAGATGCGTCCACCTTTAACCGTCTTTGCAACACGGTTAACCTGAACCAGCTTCTCCATCATTCCTTCAGCTGCAGAATCTTTCTGATCTGTAAGAGCCATAAATAATACCTATTAAAATTCGAGGCCGGCTTCACGCGCGGCGTCTGCCAGTGCTTTTACACGGCCGTGATATTTAAAACCGCTACGATCAAACGCTACGGAGGTAACACCAGCAGCTACTGCTCGCTCAGCTACTAATTTTCCAACCGCGGTAGCAGCATCGATGTTGCCAGTGCTGCCAGTTCGTAAATCTTTTTCTAAAGTTGACGCAGTTGCTAGAACACGGTCACCTTCAGCTGCAATTACCTGCGCATAGATGTGGCGCGGGGTGCGGTTGATACACAGACGTGTAACACCTTGCTCGCGGATCTTCATGCGTACGCGCTTTGCTCGGCGCTGACGTGAAACTTTTTTATCGCTCATGTTTTTACCCTATTACTTCTTCTTAGCTTCTTTGCGTCTTACGTACTCACCAGCAATTCGAACGCCCTTACCCTTGTAAGGCTCTGGTGGACGGTAGGCGCGAATTTCTGCCGCGGCCTGACCCAGTTTCTGCTTGTCAGAAGATTTCAATAAAACTTCAGTTTGGCTTGGGGTTTCAGCTGATACACCTTCTGGTAATTCGTAGACCACCGGGTGAGAGAAGCCGAGAGTCAAATTAATCTTTGATCCCTGAACCTGCGCTCTGTAACCAACTCCAACCAACTCAAGCTTTGTTTCAAAACCTGTAGAGACACCAGTTACCATATTGTTAACTAATGCTCTGGTAGTTCCTGACATTGCACGTGAAAATGTGTCACCAGTTCGAGCAGCAAACGTAAGAACATTGTCTTCATGCTTGATCTCGACCTGGGCATTGATTGGCATCGCCAGGGTACCCTTTGCGCCCTTGATAGAAATCTCGCTGCCGCCAAGTGTTACTTCAACACCTTTTGGCAATTCTACTGGACTATTTGCAACTCTAGACATTTGTAATTCCTATCAGAATACGGTGCAAAGCACTTCGCCACCGATACCGGCAGCTCGAGCAGCACGATCAGTCATCACACCACGACTGGTGGAGACAATCGCAACACCAAGACCACTGCGTACCTTAGGTAGGTCATTGCTGCCTACATAAAGACGCAAGCTTGGCTTGCTTATACGTGTAATTTCTTCAATAACTGGCTTGCCTTCAAAGTACTTAAGCTCAACAGTTAAATTAGACTTTACTTCATCACTGACGCTAAAGCCGCCAATGTAACCTTCATCTTTCAAAACCTGGGCAAGTGACGCCTTCAGCTTGGATGCAGGCATAGTAACTTCTGGATGACTACGATGATGCGCATTACGAATGCGGGTCAACATATCTGCTATTGGATCTTGCATGCTCATGGTGTTTGGCTCCTTAACTTACCAACTGGCTTTAACCAGCCCCGGAACTTCACCACGCATTGCTGCTTCGCGTAGTTTGTTTCGGCACAGGCCAAACTTACTGTAAACACCATGTGGGCGACCCGTTATCGCACAGCGATTACGCTGACGTACTGGGCTCGCATCACGCGGCAATTTCTGTAGCTTCTGCTGAGCATCCCAACGATCTTCGTCGCTCGCTTCAACATTGCTGATAATTGCTTTGAGTTCTGCACGCTTAACGGCGAACTTTGCAACTGTTTTGGTGCGCTTATGTTCACGCTCTACCATTGATACTTTTGCCATTTACTTACTACCTCAACTTTTCAGCGGGAAGTTAAAGGCGCGAAGTAAAGCTCGGCCTTCATCATCGTTACGTGCGGTGGTGGTAATTGTAATATCCATACCACGCAACTTATCAATTTTTTCGTAATCAATCTCTGGGAAGATAATCTGCTCAGTGATACCCATTGAGAAGTTACCGCGCCCATCGAACTGCTTGGCGCTAATACCACGGAAATCGCGAATACGTGGGATAGCAACACCAACCAAACGCTCTAGGAATTCATACATGCGATCTGCACGTAAGGTTACCTTGGTACCAATCGGCCAACCCTGACGAACCTTGAAACCGGCGATAGATTTGCGAGCGTTGTTGATGACAGGCTTTTGGCCTGAGATCAATGTCAGATCCGCAACAGCGTTCTCCAGCGACTTCTTATCGCCGATCGCTTCACCAACACCCATGTTTAGGGTGATTTTGGTAATGCGAGGAACTTCCATCACATTAGCTAGACCAAGCTCTTCTTTCAGCTTTAGCGCTAACTCGTTTTTATATACTTCTTTCAGCCTTGCCATTGGGGTTACCTATTTCTTAAGCGTCTACGGCTTCGCCGTTAGATTTGAAGATACGAATCTTCTTATTATCTTCCTGAACCTTAAAGCCTACACGATCCGCTTTATTGGTTGCGCTATTAAAGATAGCGACATTGGAAACCTGTATTGGTGCTTCTTTTTCTATAATCCCGCCAGGAATACCTGCCTGAGGATTAGGCTTCTGATGCTTTTTAATCATCTGAATACCTGCGACCAACAAACGATTCTTTTCCAGTACTTTAAGTACCTTGCCTCGCTTGCCCTTGTCTTTACCGGCGATAACGACTACTTCGTCATCCCGTTTAATTTTTAGCATTGCCATCTCTAATTCCTCGCTTACAGCACTTCAGGTGCTAGGGAGATAATTCTCATAAAACGCTCAGTGCGCAGCTCACGAGTTACCGGCCCAAAAATACGTGTTCCAATTGGCGCCAAGTTAGCATTCAACAGTACTGCCGCGTTGTCATCAAACTTGATCAAGCTGCCGTCTGGACGACGCAAACCTTTTCTGGTGCGAACAACTACAGCTGTCATCACCTGGCCTTTCTTCACTTTGCCGCGGGGAATGGCTTCTTTAACGGTAACTTTAATCATGTCACCAACCCGAGCATAGCGACGGTGAGATCCGCCCAACACTTTGATACACATCACGCGACGTGCACCGCTGTTGTCTGCTACATCAAGATAACTTTCTGTTTGAATCATTTTCTACTCCGAACCTTTTACTAAATGCAGAACTACTCTGCAGTAGCGCGCTCGTCAATATTGACCAGTTTCCATGACTTGTCTTTAGAGACAGGCCGGCACTCTGCGATCGTTACTAGATCACCTGTATTCGCATCATTAGTTTCATCATGCGCTTTAATCTTCGACGACTTAGTCAAGATCTTCCCGTAAACCGGGTGCTTAACGCGACGCTCAACCAAGACCGTAATTGTCTTGTTCATTTTGTCACTGACAATACGACCCGTCAGTGTCCTTGAGCTCGTTTGTAATTCAGTCATAGTTATTCCCCTGCCTTCGAGTTTATTGCAGTTTTGATACGCGCAATATTGCGGCGTGTCTGCATAACCAAGTGGCTTTCGTTTAACTGGCCAGTCGACAGCTGCATACGCAACTTAAACTGCTGCTTGAGCTCTTCGCCCAACGCGGACTTTAATTCGTCAACTGACTTTTCACGCAATTCGTTTGATTTCATCTTCACATCACCGTGCGTCTAACAAAGGTAGTTGCAATCGGCAATTTGGCCGCTGCGAGAGCAAAAGCTTCGCGGGCCAGCTCTTCGCTAACACCTTCCATTTCGTAGAGGACTCTGCCTGGCTGGATCAAACAAACCCAGTACTCAACATTACCCTTACCTTTACCCATTCGAACTTCAAGCGGCTTATTAGTGATCGGCTTATCTGGGAACACTCGAATCCAAATCTTACCACCACGCTTGACGTGTCTAGTCATCGCACGACGAGCTGCTTCTATCTGCCTTGCGGTCAGACGGCCACGGCCAGACGCTTTGAGACCAAACTCACCAAAGCTAACCTTGCTACCGCGGTCTGCAAGGCCACGGTTACGGCCTTTGTGCATCTTGCGGAATTTTGTACGTTTTGGTTGCAGCATTTCGCTTTACCCTAATTCTTATTTCTGTCTTTTTTGGCGGGCGCTTTAACAGCTTCCTCACCACCCAGAACTTCACCTTTGAAGATCCAGACCTTCACACCGATAATTCCATACGTGGTATTAGCTTCGGCAGTTGAATAGTCAATATCAGCTCTCAGTGTGTGCAGCGGTACACGGCCTTCTCTGTACCATTCAGATCTTGCGATCTCTGCGCCACCCAAGCGTCCACCAACCTGGATCTTGATTCCTAATGCGCCACTGCGCATTGCATTCTGTACCGCACGCTTAGTAGCACGACGGAACATAACGCGACGTTCCAACTGCTGCGCGACGTTCTGCGCTGTCAGTGAAGCATCAAGATCTGGCTTGCGGATCTCTTCAATGTTTATGTTGACTGAACAGTTCATCTTTTTAGAGATTTCCTGTCGCAGTCTTTCAACATCCTCACCCTTCTTACCGATAACGATACCCGGGCGGGCTGTATGAATTGTAATTCGCGCACTATCAGACGGGCGCTCTATGTCTACACGGCTCACTGACGCGTGGTCGAGTTTCTTTTTAATAAACTCTCGTACGGTCAAATCTTGAATCAGCTTCTCTGCGTAGTCTTTACCATCTGCATACCAGGTAGAACTATGCTTCTTAACGATTCCTAGACGGATACCGGTTGGATGTACTTTTTGACCCATTGAATGGTCTCCCGAACCTAAATTCTACTTTTCAGCGACTTTTACAGTGATGTGACAGCTGCGCTTAAATATTCGATCTGCACGGCCCTTTGCTCTCGGCTTGATACGCTTCATTGTCATGCCTTCATCAACAAAGATCGTTGATACTCTGAGCTCATCTACATCTGCACCATCATTATGCTCGGCGTTGGCAATTGCCGACTCGAGCACCTTCTTAATTATGTCCGCGCCTTTCTTGTTGCTGAACTGCAAAATATCTAATGCACTTTCAACTGACTTTCCGCGAATCTGATCGGCTACCAAGCGCGCTTTCTGCGCTGCTAATTTGGCACCTCTTAACTTTGCTTGTACTTCCACAATCTACTACCTCGTAGTCAACGCCGCGCTTAGCGCTTGGCTTTTTTATCCGCAACGTGCCCTTTATAGGTACGTGTTGGAGAAAATTCACCCAGCTTGTGACCAACCATTTCTTCGTTGATCAAAACAGGAACATGTTGACGACCATTGTGTATTGCGATCGTAAGACCAACCATATCTGGCAGGATCATTGAGCGACGAGACCAAGTCTTAATTGGTCGACGTTCGTTGTTCGCGACTGCAACCTCAATCTTCTTAGCAAGATGCAGGTCGACGAATGGTCCTTTTTTTAGAGAGCGTGGCACGTTTGCTTTCCTTTTATATTCAATTAGTTAGTCGACGCTTACTTGCGGCGACGAACAATGTATTTGTCAGTGCGCTTGTTCTTGCGCGTCTTGTAGCCTTTAGTTGGCATACCCCAAGGTGAAACTGGATGACGACCACCTGAGGTACGTCCTTCACCACCACCATGTGGGTGATCTACCGGGTTCATCGCCACACCGCGAACGGTAGGTCGAATACCACGCCAGCGCGACGCACCAGCCTTACCCAATGAGCGCAGGCTATGCTCACTGTTACAAACTTCACCAAGAGTCGCTCGGCAATTAACTGCTATTTTGCGCATCTCACCACTGCGAAGACGCAATGTGGCGTAGCCGCCTTCACGGGCAACTAACTGAACTGAAGCTGCAGCACTACGAGCAATCTGCGCTCCTTTACCTGGCTTCATTTCTACACAATGGATAACCGAACCGACCGGGATCTTACTTAACGGCAAGCTGTTACCAATTTTGATCGGAGCGTCTTCGCCAGAAACTAATGTATCACCAGCTGAAACACCCTTGGGCGCAATAATGTAACGACGCTCACCATCCGCAAAACAAAGCAGGGCAATGTGTGCAGTGCGATTAGGATCGTACTCCAAACGCTCTACTGTTGCCGGAATACCATCTTTATTACGCTTGAAATCTATAATTCTGTAATGCTGCTTGTGACCACCACCAATGTGACGCACGGTAATGCGACCACTGCTGTTACGACCACCAGATCTTTTCTTTGGCGCTAGAAGCGGCCCATAAGGCGCTCCTTTATGCAGGTCAGGAGTAATAACACTGACAACAAAGCGACGGCCTGGGGAGGTTGGTTTTCTTTTAATAACTGCCATGACTAACCCCTTACTCCGCTACTGAAAAGTCAATATCTTGACCTTCCGCCAAACGTACATAGGCTTTCTTCCAATCGCTACGTTGACCCATTCCGGTCTTGGTGCGACGCGTCTTGCCCTTGACATTTACTAACCGAACTCCGTCAACCTTAACTTCAAATAGCTGCTCTACCGCTTTTTTGACTTCAAGTTTGTTGGCGTTGTTAGCAATCTTAAATACAACCTGAGTTGCTGCACCCTGCGACATTGCTGATTTCTCAGTAATGTGCGGCCCTAGCAACACTTTGAAGATTCGCTCTTGATTCATACCAGAAGCTCCTCAAGTTTTTTAAGCGCGGCAACAGTCACCAGCACCTTATCGAAATTAATCAAGCTAACCGGATCCACTGCAGCCGCGTCACGTACGTCAACCTTGTGCAGGTTGCGCGATGCCAGATACAGATTGTGGCTAACTTCTTCTGTGACAATCAATGCTTCCTGGAGACCGAACTCACCCAGCTTGGAAATGAGCGCTTTGGTCTTAGGTGCATCCAAGTCAAATTCTTGAACCACGATCAGACGATCCTGGCGAGCCAGCTCTGAAACAATAGAACGCATCGCTGAACGATACATCTTACGGTTTAGCTTCTGACTATGATCCTGTGGCTGGGCTGCGAATGTAACGCCGCCCCCGCGCCAGATTGGGCTGCGGATAGTACCAGCACGTGCACGACCTGTACCTTTCTGAGCGTGCGGCTTACGGCCACCACCAGAAACAGCTGAGCGGTTCTTCTGAGCGCGAGTACCCTGACGGGCGCCTGCCAAGAAGGCTACTACAGTCTGGTGAACCAGATCCTGATTAAATTCATTTCCAAAAGCAGCTTCTGAAACTTCAATAGTTCCGTTATTACCCTTGGGTGTCGCAATCGCAAGTTCCATGGACACTCCCCTTAACCCTTCACTGCCGGACGAACGATAATATTGCCACCAGGTGCGCCAGGTACGGCACCCTTAATAAGCAATAAGTTACGTTCCGCATCGACGCGTATAACTTGTAAATTCTGTGTAGTAACCTGCTCTGCACCCATATGGCCAGCCATCTTCTTGCCTTTAAATACACGGCCAGGAGTTTGGTTTTGACCAATCGAGCCAGGAGCTCTGTGGGAGATCGAGTTACCGTGAGTGGCGTCCTGCATAGCGAAGTTCCAACGCTTAACGCCGCCCTGAAAACCTTTACCTTTGGAAGTGCCCGTTACATCAACCATCTGGCCTTCTTCAAAGCGCCCTACAGTTAGCGTACTGCCAACTTCAAATGCTTCTTCGGAACCTTCTGAACGGAATTCCCAACTGCCACGACCTGCTTCAACGCCTGCTTTGGCGAAATGCCCTGCTTGGGGCTTAGCTACTCGGGATGCTTTACGTGATCCGGCAGTTACCTGAATAGCTGAATAGCCATCGGTCTCTACGGATTTAATCTGAGTTATGCGATTAGGAGACGCTTCTATCACTGTTACAGGGATAGACACACCGTCTTCGGTAAACACACGAGTCATACCGCATTTGCGGCCGACAATACCTATTCTCATTTTATAACCTCTTCAGTGTACGGGGCTCTTACCCGCTACGGCTGTCTATTTCAAGACATTACACATCGGTACTTGCCCAGCAGTTATCTGCTAGACCGCTACATTCGTTTTCAGCTTAAGCTGATTTGGACTTCAACGCCTGCAGCAAGATTCAATTTCATAAGCGCATCAACAGTTTTTTCTGTTGGCTCGACAATGTCGATTAAACGCTTGTGCGTGCGAATTTCGTACTGATCGCGCGCATCTTTGTTTACGTGAGGAGAAACCAAAATGGTGAATCTCTCTTTACGTGTTGGCAACGGTATGGGGCCGCGAATTTGCGCGCCTGTACGTCTTGCAGTCTCAACAATCTCTTGTGTCGAGGTATCGATCAGCTTGTGATCGAAGGCTTTAAGACGAATCCTAATGCTTTGGTTTTGCATGGAAGCGAAACTCCGCTATCTCTACTTTAAATTCACGGCTACAGCAATTTTACACTGCTTTCCGTCCCGAAAAACGAGCGCGAATTCTAGAGCCGCACCCCGAGACTGTCAAGTGAATTAACACCTGCAACCAAATTATTTAACCTACTTGAACCAAATACTCTAAAACAATGGTCCCAAGACTAAAAAGGGACTCATTGAGCCCCTTTTATTACTACTTTCTATTACTCGATAATCTTAGCTAC
>DDDD01000017.1 GCA_002335945.1 Porticoccaceae bacterium UBA1989 | reverse complement strand
TCGAGAAATGAACGGGCGCTTTTGGTAAACAAATCTAATAGATCTTGATGCAGCTGATTAGAACCGCGAGCCACAGGCCAAAGTTGGATTGCCGCTTGCAGGGCAGCACGAATGCCCCCTTTAGTATTGGGGGGTGTCTTGGTAGAAATATCACGCAATACATCCGCCACGGCTTCAATGCGGTCATAATATTCTGGCAGCCGTTCAGCATCACGGGTTGAGAACTTTCTAAATTCTTCTTGGGTCCGTTCCAGTCCGCCGCCGAGTTTTAGGTAGGTACTGTCGTCAATGGGCAAAAAGTTGGAAATAGGGCGCTTTACTATTTCAAGGCCATATTGCTTGAGGCGCATATCCTTAATCACCTCTGGATTTAGTAGGCTAACCGTATAGCTGGCCACCGAGTTTTTAAATCCAGGATGAAATTCTTCAGTGACAGCAGCGCCGCCAACAACCGATCTGCGCTCGCAGATCTTAATGCGCATTCCCGCTTTGGCTAGATAGTAGGCACAGACAAGGCCATTGTGTCCGCCACCAATAATAACGGCGTCATAGGGTTTTTTGGTGGTGGACATAATGCGCTCTTTTGTTTTTATTATTTAAGGGTCTGTTACTAAAGTATGCTGACTAGAGTCTTTCGATAATAGTCACGTTGGCCATACCACCACCTTCACACATAGTTTGCAGGCCGTAGCGTTTACCAGTGCGCTGCAATGAATGCACCAAAGTTGTCATAAGCTTAGTGCCAGAACCACCCAGTGGATGACCCAGGGCAATAGCGCCACCATTAATATTCAAACGCTCCGGGTCTGCACCAGAAGCCTGTAACCAAGCCATGGGTACTGAAGCAAAGGCTTCATTGACTTCAAATAGGTCGATATCATCAATACTCATACCGGCTTTTTTAAGTGCACGCTCAGTTGCAGGAATAGGGGCTTCCAACATAATCACCGGATCGTGACCCAGCACCGACATATGGTGAATACGAGCCAGGGGCTCAACACCCAGTGCTTTTAGCCCTGCTGCATTGACGACCATGACACCACTGGCACCATCACAAATTTGGCTGGCGGTACCTGCGGTGATACGTCCGCCTTCCTGTAACACGTTAAGCCCGCTAATCGCTTCAAGGGAGGCATTAAAGCGCACGCCTTCGTCAATACTATGTATCTCGTCTCCCGCAGGCATATCTTTGATACGCGCTTGTAATGAGAGTATCTCATTATCAAAGTGCCCAGCGTTAATAGCAGCGATGGACTTTAACGTTGTCTGGTAAGCATAATTATCCATGGCATCTTTAGAGATATCATATTTTTCGGCCATCATCTCGGCACCCAAGAATTGGGTAAACCCAGTGACGCCAAAGTTCTCTTGAATCTGAGGGCTCATATATTGGCCAAGTCCCGCTTTTAAGGCGACCGGACCTGGAGCGGTCATAGGTATCCGCGACATAGACTCGACACCGGCAGCAATAACACAGTCCATAGTGCCAGACATGACTGCCTGTGCAGCAAAGTGAAGAGCCTGCTGTGAAGAACCACATTGGCGATCAACGCTGGTGCCGGGAACTGAATTAGGTAACTTAGAGGCCAGAACGGCATTGCGGCCGATATTGACAGACTGCTCACCTATTTGTTGTACGCAACCCATAATGACATCGTCGATTAGGCTTGGGTCAGCATTGGTGCGCTCTACCAGCTCATTGATGATTTCGGCAGCGAGATCAACCGGGTGCCATCCTGATAAGCGACCACCACGGCGGCCTCCTGCGGTACGTGTAGCGGCGACAATGAATGCTTCTTGTGGCATTTTCGATTCCTCTTAATGAATGGGCTAGGGCTCTATATATGAGTGTTTCTTACTAAAAAGTCGATGATTCCTTTAAAGTCACATTATCGACAGAAAAGAGTCAGTATTTCAACAATAGCATAGGGAAAAGCGAGAATAGTGAAAATCATTTTCAGCGCATTTGGTAGGCAGTCGTGAAGCCTTCACCTTCGGCGGTTTAAGCCTGAATATTTTGTAGCGTGAGTGGTTCCGCTTGAAGATGCCCATTGATTGCAGGAAGGTATAGGCGCTAGGCCTTCTTATAAGTATCTGTTAATAATGCAGTTTTACATTATTTTTGTTTATGCGTACTCATAATTATCTATATATTTGAATTTATAATTGAATAGATTACGGAGGTATGCATGGCTGTCAAAGGGTTGGCGTTGGGATAATCCCATGCTGCGCTGTCTTAGAATCTGGTCTTGCTGGCTTTCTAAATGGCTGCCATCTGCAGTGAAAATAAATCAGTGAAACACTGTAGAAAGATAGATATCAGTCTGGCTATCATCAAAATGGCATTTATTAAACAGGTTATCTAGTTGTTTATATAAATGTCTATGGTTTTATAAGAAGGTATTAATATGCTTATATTAAAGGATAATAAAATTTATCTTAAAATATTTATTTTGCATCTTAAACAGAGAGCAGACTGTTGTGGTTTCTATTCTTTGACTAATAGGTTATTCCTACCTTAATGCCATATAGTGGGCATACCGTCACTGCTGTTTTTATTGGTATGAACCCTGGTGAAGGAAATGCAAAATCTTTGGGTTAACGCTGTGCTCAATTCTACTATCATTTGGAGCCTGTGGGAGCCTAATTTCGGAATATGCATAATTGCATACTTTAACTGTTGGTTTTTCTCAAAATTCCGGTACATCTCGACTCAATTATAAATTAAAATGTGGTGTCTTGGAAATGTTAAGAAATAACTGCTTGGCGATTGCGCTAACAACTATCATGGCTGCGCCTTTGGGATTTGCCCAGTCTGAATCTACTGGCTCGGCTGCAGGCACAGGTACAGCGACAGGTACAGCGACAGGCGCTGCTGGAGCAGGTGCAGGTGCAGCGGCAGGAGCCGCCGCCGGAACTATTGCTGGATTAGGTATTGCTACTGCTGTTGCGGTAGGTGTTGTGGGTGCTGCGGTTGTGGCTGCGGCCGTCGAAGCTGCTGATGACGATGACGATGCTGTTGTTGATCCTGTTGATCCGGGTACAGGTACTACAGGTACTACAGGCACCACGAGTACGACTGCTACCTCTGGCACCTAATGCTACACGTTGGTTGTAAGAAAAAGGGCATCATTGATGCCCTTTTTTCCGTACCTGGAGTTTATTAATATGTTTCGGGGTTATCGCCTTTCTTTATTAGCTGTCCTTTGTATTCCTATAATGCCGTTAGCTGCCTCAGATTATGGCTCTAAAGGATTGATAGATACGCCTACCGCCCGCATGTCTGCGGACGGCACTTTGACTACCACCGCCGCAATACAGTCCAGTACTAGCGCTTATTCCTTGACCTATCAGGCGACACCTTGGTTGGAGGGCACCTTCCGCTATACGGGGTTCAATGACTTTTTTTACTATGATCGTAATTACGAGGTCAAATTTAAATTGTGGTCAGAAACGCAATATAGGCCGCAAGTTGCTGTTGGCATACGCGACTTGGTAGGAACGGGGCGTTTTGGCTCAGAGTACCTTGTGGCCTCCAAGGCAATCAATAACTTCGATTTCACTATTGGTATGGGCTGGGGGCGATTGGCCGGCGAGGGGCATGCAAGTAATCCTATGACTCAGCTTTCTGACTCCTTTGAGGTTAGAGATCAAAGTTTTGGTCTGGGAGGTAAAGTCGCTAAGGATTCATTTTTTAGTGGCGAGCAAGTGGGTTTTTTCGGCGGCGCCACCTATAGCTTCGAAACGCTCCCTTTAACCGCAATTCTTGAATATAACCCAGATCAGTATGATTGGGAGCAAAGCCTAGGTGGTGCCGCGCCAAAATCTCCCGTCAGTGCTGCAGTTAAATGGGACGCCGCTCCCGGGGTTTCCCTAACCTTATCTCGACAGCACGGCCAGGAATGGGGTGCTGAGTTCTCCGTAGCCTTGGATACATTGTCTCGTTTAGCGAAACCCGCTAATCGTCAGTTCCGCTCAAGCCGAGATTACAGTGCGGATGAGTTACCTGAGGGTATTAACG